>JAVXSC010000095.1:0-9739 GCA_036643355.1 Myroides sp. | reverse complement strand
TTAACGTTAAAGAAAGTTGTAGATAAGGTGCTAAAGGCAAATCCTGTAGCTGTGTTTACCGACAAGTTGAAGAACTATATAAGTCTTATTCCTAGATGTATTCATAAAACCGTTCGTTTTGGAACAAACAATATAGAAAGGGCAAACCTTACCTTGCGTACACATTTAAAAAGGTTAAATCGTAAAACCATCTGCTTTAGCAAGAGTGCCGTTTTTTTAGAAGCTGTTTTAAAGATTTATTTTGGAAGTTTTGCTTGAAAAGATTCATGTATTAAAAATCAAATCAATTTATAATGAGCCAACGGGGATATTTAGTTTTGTCTAATTATCCCGTTGGTTTTATTTACAAAACAGTTGGTAAATTAATTGAAAGAATTATTTAAACTAAAAATATGTATTATCCTAAAACGGATAATCATCTTTATACATGTTGGCTATTCGTTCCAAATGTTCAACAAAATGTTTCGATATATGCTCGTCGTCGGCTACAAAAAAGAGAAATACGAAAGTGTTTCTCTTTTTTACTTTATACCTTAATGTTTAGCAAATGTTTTAGTCAGTCTGAATAAGAAAAAGTCCGTGTTTCTGCCCACATTTCTTACAATTTGTGCTGCAAAAAGTCTGTCTTCTACCTCAACTACTTCTTCTCTTTTAATTTTTTATAGAAAACTCCTCAATGCACTTCCATCACTGCTGGTATTTTTTTGAAGCAAAAGAATTGTCAAATTATGTCTCCTAAATATTTTTTGTAAGCATACGAACTAATTTTTTTCCTGCATTATACTCAAATTTAAAATTTTATTCGTTTGCCTGGCATGTATAGAATGTGCTTATTTTAATCCTAATTAAAGAAGGCTGTCCATAATGAGACAGCCTTCTTTAACAGTTGAAAAAGCATAAAAAACTATTTAATATCCCACCATACACGGGTATTTATATCATCTGATCCCATCATCTGAACTGCTTCTTGATAATTTTCGGTATTTTGGCGCTTTACGTCTTGTGGATACGGATAACGTAAAGGCATTTTACCATCATTATACATGTTTGGTTCTAAAGGAAGTATTGGGAAACCGGTTCTTCTAAATTCTAACCATTGCTGATTGTCTGTAAAATATAAAGCAAAGTATTTTTGAAGCATAATTTGTTCCAATGTTCCTTTATAAGCTACATTTTCGTTAGTGAAATAAGCATTTTCTGTATCAATATTCCAAATTTCCATTGCTGCGGTAATGCCGCTTTTATAAAAAGCTTCTGTATCACCTGATATAATTCCTTTGAAAGATAGTTCTGCTTTAATGAATTCAACTTCCGAAAACGTCATGATAATATTTTTCATAGGTGCAACCGCGGTATTATTGTGTGGGGCCGATGGCGTATAATTAATTGCTCCTTCGTTGGATGCGTAACCCGATGGTATTCCTTTATAACCTATGTCTTTTCCGTCTTTATCTTTGGCTTTGGTTGCCCAAAAAGGTAAACGCGGATCGTTCCATTCTAATAACTGGTCTACAAAAAAGGTAGATAGTTTTTTGTCGGCTGCATAATCTTGTATACGTGGCCAGGGCGTAATGTTTGGTGCAACTCCGGTGTTAATTAGAATAGCATTATCAGCCGACGACGTAAAAACAGGATAAGTTACCGGGTCATTAATTATGGTGTTTAATTTAGCTGCTGTTTCACTTGGCATTACATCATTTAAACGCAATAACATACGCAGATGTAACGAATTGGTTAATTTTTGCCATTGAGCAACAGTTAGTGCAGCTTTATCACCATACAATAAATCGGGTGCATAAATCATAGGTTTCGATTTATCGTATAAACTATTTGCTTTCTCTAAATATTCTAATACTGCCATATAAATTACTTGCTGGCGTTGAAATTTAGGTTTTAAAACACCTTCGTCGCCCTTTAAAGCTTCTTCAAAAGGAATATCCCCAAAAACATCGGTCAGGTTCGCAAAACTCCATGCTTTTAATGTTAAAGCTATTGCCTGGTAATTTACATCGTTTGCTGTTATAGCTGCTTTTTCCATTTCATCGATGTTTTTTAACCAGCGGTAATGGTTGTCCCACATGGTTTGCCCAATAGCATCCGTAACCCAATAGCGATGATAACCTAAAGCGTCATTAGATGGAAATGGAACGATGCCTTGCATAAAATGCGCGGTACGGTGGTGCCAGGCCGAATAAGAATTATGATTGGTTAAACCGTATAAAATAGGATTTAATAACGATGCCGGACTTATGGTTTCTAACCTGTTAGGATCGGTATTAATTTCTTCAAAATCCGCGGTACAATTATATAATGTTGTTGCTGCAATTAATGCAAATAAGCTGTATCTTAATTTTTTCATGATAGGTATATTATAAACTTACTTTTAAGTTAAAACCATAGGTTGCTGGCGATGGTAATTGTCCCATTTCAACACCAGGAACCATGTTTGCTCCGTTTAAAGCGGCTGTTTCGGGATCGTAAATAGGAAAGTCGCTCCAAGTGTATAAGTTTCTTCCGAAAACACTAATGGTTAAACCTTTTAATTTGTTGCGCTCTAAAAACGATTTTGGAAAACTATATGCAATAGATATTTCACGTAATTTTACCCAGGTAGCATCGAATGAGTTGGCTTCTACGTTTGCACGGCGGTAGTATTCTGAGTAATAGGCAGGAACATCTACCTTTGTTTCGTTAGGACTATAAGTGCCATCTGCATTTTTTACAACACCGTCACCAATGATAAATCCATCTTCACGACCCATTATCGATTCGTTCAAATGTCCATGTTCCATCATTTTATGATACGATTGCGAATACAACATACCACCAAACGATCCGTCAATTGTAACACCTAAATTCCATCCTTTGTAGGTAAAGTTGTTCATTAAACCACCTTTCCAATCTGCGTATGCATTACCAATTAGGCTTTCTTTCTCTGGGCGCACGGGTAAACCGGTTTTGGCATCGTAAATAATTTTACCTTCTTCATTGCGTACAAATCCGTAACCGTACATATCACCAGTTGATCCGCCTACTTTTCCTATGATAGATACCGTTCCTGAAGAAGCTAATACTTGTTCTTCACCACCTTCAATTCCGGCAGCTAGTTCTAAAATTTCGTTGTTGTTTTTAGCGTAGGTTAAAGTTGTTTTCCATTGAAAATTCTTTGTTTTTATTGGCGATACATACAACATAGCTTCAATTCCACGGTTTTGAACTTTACCGGCGTTAATATATTGACTTGAATAACCTGTAGCATAATCTAAAGGAACACTTAAAATTTGATTGTCTGATATGGTGTTGTAATAAGCAAGATCAAATCCAAAGCGATCTCCAAATAAACGGGCATCAATACCAAATTCTGTAGATGTGGTTTGTTCTGGTTTTAACTGTGCATTGTATAATTGATTATCGGTAATGGCAGACCCCACAAACGGACTGTTATCATAATATTTACTAATGATATAAGGTTGTGAATCGTTACCTACTTGCGCCAAAGATGCGCGAAGTTTTGTAAAATCAACCCATAAAGGTAAAGCAAGGACATCGCTTAAAATAAAACTTAAGTTAGCCGATGGGTAAAAGTAGCTGTTGTTTCCAGCCGGAAGGGTAGACGACCAATCGTTACGTGCAGTAACATCTAAGAAAACAAGGTTGCGGTACGACAAAGATCCTAAGGCATACAAACTGTTTACTTTTTTGTTTGCATCTGCCGATTCGGTGTACACATTACTACTTGCGTTAGATAATTTATAAACATCGGGTACTGCTAAACCGTTTGCCGAAGCATCCATTCTACGGTATTTATTGCTCATAATATTACCACCGGCAGATAGGTTGTAATTAAAATTATCGGTTTCGTTGCCTTTGTAGGTTAATAAGAAATCGGTGTTAATTTCTTGTGAGTTAATCATTTGACGCTCATAATAACCCGTAGCAAATTTTACTAAATCGTACGGACGTTTTAATTCTCTAAATTCGTTTTGAGAGTTAATACCCGAACGTATCATTAATTTTAAGTTCTTAGTAAAATCAATATCTAAACTTAAATTTCCCGTAAAGGTATTGTTGTTTGTACTGTTAATAACTTCATTTACTAAAGCGTATGGGTTATCTAAATACGTACTAAACGGACTGTTTAATTGAGTTTTACCTTCATCTAACCACATTTTTTTGTACCAATTTATATTATTATTGGCATTGGTTAAAATCATAAAGTACGAAATGGTGTGGTTGTTATAACCTGTTGATGGTAAATTATCGCTGCTGCGGTTGTAAAAGTTTAAAGTAGAATTTAATTTAACGCCTTTAGCAATTTCGTAATCTCCTTTGGCTGATATGGCAACGCGTTCAAAACCAGTATTCGGCATAATCCATTGGTTGTCTGAATAAGTTACCGATGCACGCATAGATCCTTTATCGTTTCCTGCACCAAATGATAAACTGTTGGTCAGTGTAGTCCCCGTTCTCCAGAAACCTTTACGCGCATTGTCATAATTTCTCCAAAGCGTCCGTTCTGTTCCCATGGCACCTGTTGTAGGATCGTACTGAAAATAATACTGTCCGTTAAAACGTGGTCCAAAACCTAAATTACTTTGGGTAGCAGATCCGTCTTCACTTGCTTGATAAGAATAGTATAATTCGCCATTTTGATTAAAGGCTTTTCCTGTACCCGATCCGTATTGTGTTTGCCAATCTGGCCAACGCTGAATAACATCCATACTTAAATTAGAGTTGAATGTTATACCCAAACCTTGGTTTTTTTTACCCGATTTGGTGGTAATCATAATGGCACCATTTGCAGCTCGTGATCCGTATAAGGCAGTTGCACCAGCACCTTTTAGTACAGTTACCGATTCAATATCCTCTGGGTTGATGTCAGACATTCCGTTACCGAAATCAACTGGGGAATCCGATGATAAATACCCATTTCCTTCACCTGATGATGACATGCTTGAATTGATAGGAACACCATCTACAACTATTAAAGCACCATTGGCATTGGTGTTTACAGAACGGTTACCACGTAAAACAACCTGAGTAGAATTCATTGGGCCAGAGCTAGAAGAAGTAAAGCTCATACCCGGAACCTTTCCTTTCATATTGTCAACCCAGTTGTTAGAACGGGCATCGGTAAAGGTTTCGGCTGATAATTTTTGTTGCGAATAACCCAATTGTTTTTCTTCCCGTTTTATACCTAAAGCAGTAATTACAATTTCATCTAACTGACCTTCTTCTTCCTGCAATACAATGTTTAAAAAGTTATTGTTGTTAATTACCTTTTTAACTTCGGTATATCCTGAATAAGAGAATATAAGGTTTGTGTTTTCAGGAACCAAAATTTCAAATAAACCATTTTCATCTGTTTCTGTTCCAATGGAGGCATCTTGTAAGTAAACGGAAACACCAATTAAAGGGTGATTGTCTTTATCAACAACTTTTCCTTTAACTATTAGGCTGCTTTGTTGTTGTAAAATTACCGTGTGTGAATGTGCTTGTGATGCCCAAACATAAGTAGAACTTAGTGTGGCGGTGGCAAATACCATCATTTTTAAAAAATGAGCTACCGAGCATAGATTTTTTTTCATTTCTTTATTAAAGATTGATTAAAAATTGTTGATTTTAACTATTTGTATTCTGTATTTTTTTGTGCCACAAAGTAAAGTTTACTTTTTAAAACCAGCGTGGTTGCTGAGGTTATCAAAAATTTATATAAGCATTTTGTAAGTGTTACCAAATGCGGATATCTAAAAATTTCCTTAATAATTCCTTAAAACCAAATAGTTTGTAATGTTTTAAATCTGTGCTTCTTTTGCCACAACAAATTTTTAAAACAACAATGAAAAAATTATTTTACTCGGCTGTTGCCTTATTAACCTTAACAACAGCTTTGCATGCTCAAGAAAAAGCAAAAGGAATTATTTTTGAAGACGGAAACGGCAACGGAAAAAAAGATAGAAAAGAAAAACTACTTTCTAACGTGTTAGTAAGTAATGGGGTAGATGTCGTTGCAACCAATAATAAGGGGGCATACGAATTAAATGTAACCAACGATTCGCCCATTTTTGTCATAAAACCATCGGGTTATCAATTTCTTTTAGATGAATTTAATTTACCTAAATTTTATTATTTGCATAAACCACAAGGTTCACCAAATTTAAAGTTTGCGGCAGTAAAACCTACAGGTACGTTGCCTAAATCGATAGATTTTGGGTTAGTACCATCAAAAGAATCTAACCAATTTACAGCATTTACTTTTGGCGATCCTCAAGCTTATACAAAAGACGAAATTCAGTATTTTATTAACGGTGTAGTTAAAGAAATTGATAAAGATAAAGCTGTTTTTGGTATTAGTTTAGGCGATTTAGTTGGCGATGACTTAACGTTACAACCCGATTATAAAAATGCTATAAAGCAAATTGGTTTGCCGTGGTACAATGTTATGGGAAACCACGATATGAACTATGATGCAAAAATTGACGAACATTCTGATGAAACCTACGAATTGAATTTTGGACCAAACAATTTTTCTTTTAATTATGGAAAAGTTCACTTTATAATTTTAGATGATATTTTATATCCAGATCCACGTGATAACAAAAGTTACTGGGCTGGTTTGCGTGAAGATCAATTAAAATTTATAGAAAACGATTTAAAATTTGTTCCAAAAGATCATTTAGTAGTACTGTCGTTCCATATTCCATTAGAAGATAATAACGGTGAATGGTTTAGGGTAGCAGATCGGGAACTATTGTTCGAATTATTAAAAGATTATCCAAATACCTTATCGCTTTCTGCTCATACACATGTTCAACAACAAATTTTTTACGGAAAAGATAAAGGTTGGAAACAAGCAAAGCCGCATCACGAATACAATGTGGGAACTACTTCTGGTGATTGGTATTCTGGTGAAATGAACGAACAAGGCGTGCCAACATCAACCATGCGCGACGGAACTCCTAAAGGTTATGCAATGATTCATTTTGACGGCAATAAATATAAAGTTGATTATAAGGTAGCTGGAAAATCAGCTGAATATCAAATTAATGTTTTTGCCCCAAAAGCGGTCATGAAAGCCGAAAAAAGTCGTCATTTTGTTTATGCGAATGTATTTATGGGAACACCTAATGATGAGGTTTTATACAGCATAAACGGTGGTGAATGGAAAAAAATGGAATTTGCCAATGAAGGAGATCCAAATTATGAAAGTACTTATTACAAGTGGGATATTTCTGAAAAAGCAATAAAAGGGCGTCGTCCATCAAAATCAATGAATTCAACACATTTATTTGCTGCAAAAATTCCTACAAAATTAGAAAAAGGGCAACACACAATAAATGTAAAAGCAACTGATATGTATGGTAACGTACATTACGGTGAAACCACATACAGAATAACTGAGTAGTTTACCCTTAAATTACACTTGTACTTTTATTACCCGTAATCAATTTTAATTCAGATTTATAAAAAGCCAGACACAGTCGTTTGGCTTTTTTAATTTTATCTTCGGTAGAAAAACTTTTATGTTTAGACTGGAAAAAACGGTCAAAGTGACCACCAGTTTCGGTAGTGTATCCGATGTGTTGATAGAATTTGCTGCGGGAAATTTGTAAAAAACCGATTCTCAGAAGCAAAGAAACAAGAATGAGTTTACCGGCAATCCACACCAATCAAAGCGCCATTGGTATCAAATCGACAGTTAAATTGTTGAAGCACAGGATAACGTGTCTCGCTTTAGCAGAAGCGTAAACTAGTCGCCCGGTCAGTGAGCCTGTGGTTGCTGAGCTCGTCGAAGTAGCGAACTGCGATTAGTTAGCTTGTGAGGCATTCTTTAACCGATTTTAGACAGAGGCAAGACCAAAAAGAAAAGACTTTTGCTTCTTTTGATCTCTCAAACCATAAGGTTCACGACTTCCAAGCTGTAAGATATAGCCTGGGCGTAAAAGAAGAGAAAAACCGAAATTTATCAATTACTAACAACGGAGATCCCAAAGCCAAATATTTCTACCACTGCCAATCAACGTCAGTTCAAGCTCTGTCGAGAACCAAGACATCTCCTAACAGCAATCTGTCATATCGAGCGTAGTCGAGATATCTCCAACATGTAAAACCCAAATATTTCTACCACTCCAAACTCTGTTCAGTGAGCATCCTGAACTGCCCAATTTTCCTAACTATGTACTGTCATTCCGGGCTTGTTCAAGAATCTCCAGCATTTAAACCAAACAGTTCTACCACTCCAAACTCTGTTCAGTGAGCTTGTGGTTGCCGAACTCGTTGAAGCATCGAACTGCCGTCATATCGAGCGTAGTCGAGAACCGGTTACCATGTCACAAATTCCGCATTTAAACTTAAAAATACTATGAGTGAATCCACCCGGATCAAAGCGTCATTGGTATCAAATCGGATAGCCTGTCCCGATCGTTGTCGGGATTAAATTGTTGAAACAAGCGTAAATTAATCGGCCGGTCAGTGAGCCTGACGAACTGCGATTAGTTAGTTTGTAAGTCATTATTTAACCGATTTTAGACCGAGGCAAGATCAAAAAGAAAGGATTTTTGCTTCTTTTGATCTCAAAAGAAGAGGGAAACCAAAAGGTATCAACTACTAACAATGCAGATCTCAAAGCCAGATATTTCTACCACAACAAACGCCTGTCAGTTCGAGCGATAGTCGAGAACCAGTTATCATGTTGAACAATATCTCAGTGAAAATGAAAACACAATAAATACAACCCACACGAATCAAAAGCGGTATTTAAGCTTTAGGCGAGAGTCAAAACGGTGCAGTTGTCGTTAAAACACATCGGGTCGCATAGCGATCGTTCCGATGGGTTAGCCAACAAACAAGATTTTGACCGTTTAAAGCTTGACCGCAATAAAAACTTTGCTTCTTTAGTTATAAACCGTAAGGTTCACGGCTTCCAAGCTGTAAAATAATACCTGGACGTAAAGAAGAGAAAAAACTAGATATATTAATCACTAACAATGGAGATCTCAAAGCCAAATATTTCTACCACTACAATATACATCAATTCAATATACAGTATACAAACACACCCTACATCAAGCACCCAACAAATCAACGATTAAAAAACAAATCAAGTCATATAATCTGTGCAACCGTGAAAAAAATCCTTCCAACGGTGCCTGAGGTGGTTATTGAGCCTGCGTTTACTGAGCTTGTCGATGTATCGAAATATCCTCGAAGGCACACCCAGCACCAAACATCCAGCACCAAACATCCAGCACCAAACATCCAGCACCAAACATCCAGCACCAAACACCCAGCATCCGTCACCTCAACGATTAAAGAGGTCTTGTCCCGAGCCATCGAGATCACCGATTCAACAGTTAAGCTTTCACTATAAGAATTATCATCCTTAATCAGACGCTATTTCAAAATATTCAAGAATAGCTTTGTAATTATCCTGAGCTGTAAAACAGGTATCTAATAAATATTCTCTTATATTATTCCACTCCTGTAAACCTCTGTAATAAAACAGTTTAATATCTTCGTCAATAATAAAGGGTACAATATTATTGGCAAGACATTCTTTAAACATGATTAGCCTGCCAACCCTACCGTTTCCGTCCTGAAAAGGATGGATGATTTCAAACTGGTAATGAAAGTTTATAATATCTTCAAAAGTTTTCTTTTCAATGTTGTGATAATCGTAAAGTAAGGCTTTCATTCTTGCAGAAACTTCCTTAGGTGGACACGTTTCATTGCCCCCAAC
>JAVXSC010000094.1:0-9894 GCA_036643355.1 Myroides sp. | reverse complement strand
AGAGGATCAAATCAGGTTTCGATGCTTTTTTTATTTGATGATAAAGAACTAAAATTAAAAAGAATACCTAACTCGATCTTTTTTTCTAATTTAACTTACGATAAAAATCTAAGGTATATTTCATCATTTGGTTTTTATGGTGGTGATGGCGTACACATGAATTTTTTGAAAATTGAAAGTGATACATTATCAGCAAAATATACAATAACAAAAGAAGGTAATAAAATAACTTGTTATAAAGTTGATAATGGTTCCTCAATTAAAACAATGGAAAAAGAGATAGATTCAGACATAATTGTCCCGGAAATTATTGCATTAGAACCAGAAATTGAAATACAGTAGTAATATAAACCATAACAAAATGATTTATCAAAGAAGCAGCCAATTATTCGTTGAAGCTTTAAAATATATACCGGGAGGAGTTAATTCTCCCGTTCGTGCGTTTAAATCGGTAGGTGGAATACCTATTTTCATTAAAAAAGCAAATGGAGCTTATCTTTTTGATGAAGACGATAAGCGATACATTGATTACATTAATTCATGGGGGCCAATGATTTTGGGTCATGCGTACCAACCAGTAATTGATGCCGTAATTGAAAAAACAAAATTGGGAACATCGTTTGGAACGCCCACAGAAATTGAAACCGAAATTGCTAAACTGGCAGTTTCAATGGTTCCGAATATCGATAAAATTCGATTTGTAAACTCGGGAACCGAAGCCTGTATGAGTGCCGTTCGTTTGGCAAGAGGCTATACAAAACGAGAAAAAATAATCAAGTTTCGCGGTTGTTATCATGGACATTCCGATTCATTTTTAATTGCAGCAGGTAGCGGATTATCTACTTTTGGCGTGCCTTCAAGTCCCGGAGTTACCAAAGGAACTGCTCAAGACACGTTGTTGGCAAATTTCAACGATTTAAATTCTGTAAAAGAATTGTTTGAGGCGAATAAAAATGAAATTGCGGCTATTATCATTGAACCGGTAGCAGGAAATATGGGCTGTGTGCCACCTGTTAATAATTTTCTTCAACAATTAAGATCGATCTGTGATGAAAACGGAACGCTATTAATTTTTGATGAGGTAATGACTGGTTTTCGCTTGGCAAAAGGTGGTGCGCAAGAATTGTTTAATGTTACAGCTGATATTGTTTGTTTCGGTAAAGTAATTGGCGGCGGCTTACCGGTTGGCGCATTTGCTGCACGTACCGAAATTATGGATTATTTAGCACCTGTTGGTCCGGTTTATCAGGCAGGAACGTTGTCGGGCAATCCGTTGGCAATGGCAGCAGGTTTGGCAATGTTGCAGGCAATAAATAACGATGCTGAATTATTCAATCGATTAGAAGCAAAAACTGCTTATTTAGAAGACGGAATTCGTAAAGCTTTAACTGCGAACAATAAAACGTTTACGATAAATAGGGTAGGTTCTATGATTTCGATATTTTTCTGTGAGAACCAAGTTGAGAATTACGAAGATGCATCTAAAGCTGATACGCCTGAATTTAAAAAATTCTTTCACGATTTGTTGGAGCATAGTATTTACATTGCGCCATCAAGCTACGAAACATGGTTTATTACCGATGCTTTAACCTACGAAGATCTAGACGAAACAATAAGAGTTATAGACGAAGTAACCAAATAAAAAAAGCCCCAAAGAGTTAGATACTCTTTGGGGCTTTTTCATGGTTGAATTTTTACTCAACAATGAAACTGTTGCTTTTCTTTTTACCGGCAAATTTTTCCAGTTTATAGGTTAAAGAAAACATTACATATTGTTTTAAAATAACATCCTGTGTATCGTAAATACTCGTTGGTGTGGTTGTTCTGCGTACACTTTGGTTTTGGTTTAAAATATCGTAAACCTTAACTTTTGCCAAAAAGCGTTCGTTTAAGAAATTATATCCCAAACTTGCATTCCAAAGTAAGAAATCTTTCTTAAAGTCACTTGAAAGGTTAGAATTGTATTCGTACATAACATCGCTTCCAAAAACTACATTTTTAGGCATGTACGATGTTATCATTAAACCTGCTTTGTGTGTAAAATAATTCGCCTGATCAACCGTGAAATTCTTGTAATTTGTTTTGCTTAAACTGTACTGATAGTTTGGTTGTATGGTCAGTTTTTTATCAAAATCTAAAGTAACATTAAATTTTGGACCAAAGCTTGTTGTATTTGCATTATAAGCAACATCGTTTAAAATACCTTTGCTTAAATCGGTATTTGCATTAAAACCTGCGTTTACAGATAATTTGTTCTTATCAGTCAATTTAAAACTTTTATTGTAATTAAATCCAGCCCAATAATTGTAAGTATCGTAAACATTTACGTAGGTTGACGTTGATACAAAGCTTTCATCGTACGATTGTGTAGTTCCAGTTGCACGCGTATTGTAGCTTCCACCACCATAAAAATAGTAACCCGAACGCGTTTGCCAATCGTAATCTCTAAAGCTTAAATAAGCGCTGTGTTCTTGGGTTGTAAGTAAATCTCTGTTACCTGTAGATCTAAACAATGGGCTAGATAAATCTTCGTATTCTAACAACTGATTTAAATACGGACTGTTTTCTGTGTACGAATAATTTGCATAAATACTTTTCGATTTTCCTAATTGAATACTAGTACTTACGTTTAGTTGTGGTAAAATATCAAAGCGATTATTCAAATAGTTGTTGTTGTTGTATTGTGACGATACATCGTAATTATTAAAAGTAGTTCCTGCACCTACATAAATCCAAAGTTTCTCGGTATTTAATTGATAGCCCACACTTGGCGCAACTTTTGTGCCTTTTAAATTATTGGAGTACGACAGTAAATTATTATAGTTTGTATAATTGTTGCTTACGCTGTTAAAATCAAACGTCCCTCTGCCTTGAAATTCGTTTGTCCAAATAGATGAATATCTAAACAATAAAGATTGCGAATTGTTAATTGGTTCGCGGTAAGTAGCGTTTAAAGTATATTCATCGGTATGGCTGATCGATTGAATTTGTTGGTTTCGGATATCATCTGGTGTTGCTGACTGAAAGAAATAAGCTGCCGAATTTTTCAACTGGTTGGTTTCGTTTTTAGTATTTCTATTCTCAAAACCTAAACTGATGCTTCTGCCTTTTCTCTTAAATCTGCGTGCAATTAAAAATTCGTTTTGAAAATTGAACGTATCAACATTTAAAAAATCTGAACTATTTGATTTATTTAAATCTTCACCAAATTCATTTTTAGTTTGGCTTGAACTGTTGGTTCTGTTGGTACTAATTCCTCTTTTTAAGTTTGGAACAAAAGAAAGTGTAGTTAGCGAATCTATTTCCATTTCAATCTCGTAATTGAACGTATGATTTGCCGATTTTGATTTTAAGTCAGATTCAGATTCGGTAACAAACTTATTTTCAGGTAACAGATTTTCAATTCGAGATTTATTTCTATTGGTGTTTTCTACTTCGTTATAAAGGTAGTTCATACTCACTTTATTCTTTTTACCCCAATTGTCGCTGTAATTTACTCCAACCATATCGGTTTGATAAATTCCTTTACCACCACCAAAATCCAGTCCGTTAACAGAGAAAGATCCATCGCTGCTCCAAGAAGAATAACTGTTTCTGCCGCCCGACATGTTGTCCATGATTTCATTGGTAGAAAATCCGGTAGAGTTGATGTTGTTAGACGCTCCTAAAACACTTATTTTAAAATCACCTTTAAAATAGTTGAATAAAAGCGATGATTCGTAGCGGTCATCTGTTCCGTAACCGGCTATAAATCGCCCAAAGAGACCTTTGTTTTTGTTTTCGTCTATGGTAAGATTTATGGTTTTAGAATCGCTTGTAGCCTTTGATCCTGTTATTTTTTCTTCTTTTGATTTGGTATCTGTAATCTGAACTTTATTGATAATATCTTTCGGTAAATTTTCAATAGCAACTTTTCCATCGGCACCAAAAAACGGTTTTCCGTTCACCAAAACGTTGTTTACTTCTTTTCCGTTAACTTTAATTTTTCCGGCTTCATCAACTTCAACACCGGGTAATTGTTCTAAAAGTTCTTTAACGGTAGCATCTGGTCGCACCTTGAATGATGCGGCATTAAACTCTAACGTGTCTTTTTTAATGCGGATTGGTGCTGCATCGGTAGTAATTACCAATTCGTCTAAAACATCGCTTCCCGGCTTTAAAGAAATGGTGCTAAAATCGATACTTTCTTTAATGTTTTCAAATTGTTGCGAAAAATCTTCGAAACCAAGATAAGAAATCGTCATAAAAGTTGGTTCTTCAATTTTTTTAATCGGCATTGAAAACATTCCGTTTACATCGGTAATCGTGTAGTCAATTAAAGTGGAATCTTTTTTAGAGGAAAGATAAATTGTTGCGGCTTCTATGGGTTTTTTATCCGTATCAACAACTTTTCCTTTTAATTCTATCTTTTGCGCAAAAATAAAATTAGCACACAAGAACGTGCAAATAAGCAGTAGGTTTTTCATAAATGTTAAATTAGTTTTTAGTTAACGCAAAAGTGTTAAAAAAAAGTATACAAAAAAAAGCGTGGAATAATATTTCACACGCTTTTAACATTTTTTAATTACTATGATTCTATAAATCTCTCATTCTTCCCGGCATCATCATGCGTCCGCCACCACGATTTCTGGTGTTTGAAGAGTTTCCGAATTTATTTAATTTCCATGTTACCGAGAACATTATGTATCGTTCCAAAACGGTATTTTCCTGATCGATAATCGCTGTTGGACTGATTGTTCTTGAAGTTCCTATGTTTTGATTCAACAAATCGTACACTTTTACTTTCGCCGTTAACGCTTTGTTTAAGAATGCATACGAAACTGCGGTATTCCACAAAAAGAAATCTCTTTGAAAACCAGGTGCGATGTTAGAGTTGTACGTATAACCAAAATCATTACCCCAAGTGAAATTTTCTGGCCAGTAAGTGGTGGTTTGCAACATAAGATTATGCTTTACAAAACTTGTTTCCGACAATTGATAATTACTGTATTTGGTGTTGTTAAACGACACGTTATATGACGGCGCAATGGTAAAAAGTTCACCATAATCCCAAGATCCGTAAATGTTTGGAGAAAAACTTAATTCATCAGCATCATACAAAACGCCATTTGCAAAACCTTTTTGTTTGTTGTAGTTAATGTTGGCTCCAGCTCCGTATCGAATAGTATGTGCATCGAATTTATACGATTTGCTCCAATGAAAAAACAAACCGGTACTAAACGCACCCGATACATTTTCGTAAGTTGTAGTTCGTTTACGGTTTTCATCGAATAGGGTAGAAGAAACAATTTGCGAATCGTAAAAACTTGCGTTTGCAAAAATACTCCAGCCAGAACGCAATTGAAAGTTGTAATTTCTAAAGCCTAAACGTAACGAGTGGTATCTTGCCTGATCTAAATCGCGATTCCCGATATATGTTTGCAACGGATCGTTTAAGCGTTCATAAGGCAGAATTTGCTTAGCATTTGGGTTATTTACGTTGTAATTGTAGCCAATGTTGAAATTTTTGTTTTTATCGAGCTTATATCTGAAATTACTGCGGATGTAAGGCGAAATGAATTTTCTATCGACCGAATAATCGTTACTCATGTAAAAAGCCGATGCATTAAAATTGGCGATATTCACACCCGAATTTACAAACCATTCTACTTTTTCGGTGTTGTAATTTAAACCAACATAAGGCGTATTTGTAATAACGTTTGTATGCGTTTGGTTTGATAATCGATCGTTAAAATCAATAAAGCTGCTACTGCCTTCGTTAAAATTAAAGGTATTCAGATTATCGGTTTGGTTGTTATAATCAAAGGTATAACCTAAATCAATAAATGCTTTTTCGCTGATTGGTTGCGAATATTCTGCGGTTGCGGTGTAGGTGTCTTCGGTGCTGTTTGATCTTTCTTCCTGATTACGGATATCGTTTGGCTGATCGCCCTGATAAAACAAAGTAGCCGAATTGGTGTTACCCAAACCTGTTGTTTTTGAATTGTTATTGCTGAATTCTAAACTAAAATTTTTGCCTTTATCGTTTAGTTTTTTATTGAATTCGATAGAGTTTCTAAACGTCAAACTTTCAGATGTAGAGAACGATTTTTCGGTATTTTCGTTGAACAGATTTCCGTCTGCATCCATCGATTTTGATGCACTTGTAGTACTAAATTCGTTGTTGTTTCCCGTTATTTGCGGATTCACAAACAATTGTGTTGTCGGATTTATTTTATATTCCAAACGAACATCGGCATTGTGGTTGATGTTATTGTTTAAACGCTGCGATTCTGATTCGGTAATGAAATCGCCATCTGGCAACAAGTTTATAACGCGTGAGCGGTTGTTGTTTTTGTTCTGCGTATCTTTAAAATAATAACTTGCGTTGGTTTCAAAACCTTTAAAAAACTGATCAGAATAATTTAAACCAGCCATATTGGTACGTGTAATTCCGGTACCGCTACCAAAACCGCCCGGACCACCTGAACGACCACCAAAGGTTAAAAACTGACTGCGACCACCGCCCATATTGTCGAAAAGCTCATCCATTGAAAAACCTTCGGAATTTATGTTGTTAGACGATGCCAAAACCGAAATTTTTCGATTTCCCTGAAAATAATTAATCAATCCGCTGCTTTCGTATCGGTTCGATCCATCTATAATACTACCAATTCCCGCGCTTAATTTTGCCATTAAACCTTTGTTGTTGGCTTCGTCTATGGTAAGATTTATGCTGGCATTATCGCTTTTTGCTTTTCTGCCCGAAAATTCTTCAGACTTGGTTTTATGGTCTGTTACCTGAACTTTTTTAATTAAATCTGCAGGAAGGTTTTGCAGTGCAATGGTTCCGTCGGTATTAAAAAACGGCTTGCCATTAACCAGAATCTGTGTAACCTCTTTACCATTTACGGTTATTTTTTTATCAGCATCAATTTCAACACCCGGAAGTTCTTTCAACAAAGCTTCTACATTGGCATCGGGACGAACTTTAAAAGACGAAGCATTGAATTCCAACGTGTCGTTTTTTACGCGAATAGGAGCATCGGTAACAATTACAATTTCCGAAAGCAGATCCGAATCGGTTGCCATTACTACCTCGCCTAAATCTTTTGATTGATTTATTTTATCGAATTTTTCGATTTTATCTTTGTATCCGATGTACGAAAACGTAAGATACGAAGGTTCTTCAACGGCTTTAATATCAATAGCGAACAAGCCTGAAATATCGGTAGTAGCATATTGAATAAGCGTAGAATCTTTTGCTTTAGACAGATAAACAGTCATATCGGCAACGGGTGCTTTGGCTTCATCGACTACTTTTCCTTTCAGTTGAATATTTTGTGCAAAACCGCCAAAAGAAATCAGAATTATTAAAAACGGAATTATGGATAGTAATTTTTTCATAAGGCAAAAATAGCAAAGTGTTTTCTGTTAAAAAATTCGATTGTCGCTATTTATTTAAGCTTTACCGATTTTATATTCATTTTAAATAGAATCATTCAGTATTTTGATGAGATTTTTCTGATATTCTGCATTATCGTTAATACCAATATGATCTTGATTTTTAAGAATAATAACTGAATCCTTCTCCTTTAAAACAGCTTTTAGTTTTAATGAATTTTCATGAATGATTACATAATCGTTGTTTCCGTGAAATATAAAAATCGGACTTTTGACTTTTGATAAATGTAAATTATTTTCGAAAGGATATTTTAAAATGAAAGTTGGAAAAAACGGAAATTGTGATTTCATTTCGGTTTTTAAATTATAATATGGCGCTTGTAAAATCAATAGTTTAGGATTGTTTACTGATGCTAAATACGATGCAATTCCGGTTCCAATAGAATATCCTACAACAATGATTTCATCATCTTTAAAATCCTTTTTCAGAAAATCATACCCTAATTGCGCATCCGAAAATAATTGTGTTTGATCTGTGATAGCTCCTCCGCTTTTTCCAAAACCTCTGTAATCTGTAATAAAAACATTATAACCCGATTCTAGATAAAGTGGAGCAACGTTGCCCCAAGTTGATAAATTTCCTGCATTACCATGAAGAAAATAAACAACGCCTTTTGGATTTTCGGTTTCAAAATACAGATTATTTATTGTGGTACCATCGTTTGCTTTAAGATCTATTTCCTTAAAACTATTTGGATAGGTGTACTTCGTTTCTTTATTAATCTTTAGTGGATGAAAAATAAAACTTTCTTGATTAAAATACATTATTAGGCATAGAATCAGGTATAACGAAATGAAGAATGAAATTAATTTTAAATAGATTGAACGCATAGTGTGTTTTTGATCGATTTAAAAATACAAAAAAAGGAAAGACTTTTAAATCTTTCCTTTTGTAATTATTTCTGACGAAAATAGATTTCGATCGGCACTCCTTCAAAATCGTATATTTCACGTAATTTATTCTCAACGTAACGTTTGTACGGATCTTTAATATACTGCGGCAAATTGGCAAAAAATACAAATTGCGGCACTGGCGTTGGCAACTGCATACAGTATTTAATTTTAATGTACTTACCTTTAATTGCCGGTGGCGGATTGTGTTCGATAATCGGCAGCATAGTATCGTTAAATTTCGATGTTGCAATACGCTGCTTACGGTTTTCGTAAACCTGAACGGCAGTTTCTAACGCTTTTAGCAAACGCTGTTTGGTTAATGCCGATACAAAAAGAATAGGCACATCGGTAAACGGAGCTATTTCTTCGCGTATTTTTTTCTCGTAATCAAAAGAAGTCATGGTTTCTTTTTCAACCAAATCCCACTTGTTAACCAAAATCACAATTCCCTTGCGGTTTTTTTCTGCCAACCAGAAAATACTTTGATCCTGACCTTCGAATCCGCGGGTAGCATCAATCACCAAAATACATACATCGGCATGTTCAATAGCACGTACCGAGCGCATTACCGAGTAAAATTCTAAATCTTCTTTAACTTTAGCTTTTCTACGAATACCTGCGGTATCAACCAAATTAAATTCAAAACCAAAACGGTTGTATTTTGTGTCGATCGCATCACGCGTTGTTCCTGCAATATCGGTAACCACAAAACGATCTTCGCCAATCAAGGCATTAATAAAGCTCGATTTTCCTGCATTTGGTCTTCCAACCACTGCGAAACGCGGTAATTCTTCCGGAGCTTCTTCTACTTCTGGTAATTCAGGTAAAATTTCAACAATTCTGTCTAAAACCTCACCCGTTCCAGATCCACTCATTCCAGACATGGTAACGTATTCGCCCAATCCTAAATTGTAAAATTCAAAAGCGTCTTGTTCACGTTTGGCGTTATCTACTTTATTTACAACCAATAAAACCGGTTTGGTAACTTTGCGTAGCAATTTAGCCACTTCGTTATCCATTGGGGTAATTCCTTCTTCTACATCAACCAAAAAAACAATGGCATCGGCTTCATCAATTGCTAATTCAACCTGTTTGCGTATTTCGGCTTCAAAAATATCGTCTGATCCTTTAATATATCCACCTGTGTCTATTACAGAGAATTCTTTTCCGTTCCATTCTGATTTTCCATAATTACGATCACGGGTAACACCACTTACCGAATCTACTATGGCTTCGCGTCTTTGAATAAGACGGTTAAAAAACGTAGACTTTCCTACATTAGGTCTACCTACAATTGCTACAATGTTGTTCATATAACGTGCACTTTTAAAAAGTGTTGATTTTATTTTTGTTGATACCCGAAACGGCGTAATTGGAACTGATTGTTTCGCCAGTCTTTGTTTACTTTAACGAACAGTTCTATATGTACCTGCTTGTCGAAAAACTTTTCTAATTCGGCACGTGCTTCCATTCCTACTTTCTTTAAAGCTGCCCCTTTATGACCAATGATGATGCCTTTTTGGCTGTCACGCTCTACCATAATCACAGCTTTTATGT
>JAVXSC010000093.1:0-9981 GCA_036643355.1 Myroides sp. | reverse complement strand
CGTAGAAGGTGCCTTAAATTACAAAGCTGGATCTATTGCCTTTACTTTTTTTATGGCACTTTTTCCGTTTGCGTTATTTTTGCTGAACCTTATTCCTTATATACCTATCGATAATTTTCAGCAGAGTTTTTTGTTGTTTGTAGAAGAGAATGTTCCGCCGAATACGTATGATGCTATTGAATTAATTTTGGTCGATATTATGAGTAATTCTTACAAAAGCTTGATATCAACCGGGGTAATTATGTCGGTTATTTTCATGGCTAATGGTGTAAATGCCATCATTAACGGTTTTCAGTCATCTTCGCATTTATCAATTTCCCGAAATTTTTTCAGACAATATTTAATAGCAATCGTTTTATCGGTGTTGCTAAGCTTAATGCTGGTTCTTTCTGTTGCCGTGTATTTATCAGTAGAAGTATTGATGCATTTTTCGGAATATCCATATTTGGCAGATATCGGTCGAAATATTTTTGTGGTCTTAATGATCTTACTCACCGTATCCATTCTCTATAAATTTGGATCAAGAGAAACCAAACATTTGTCTTTTATATCCTACGGATCGGTTTTTACAACCATCTTAATGTCTTTAACTTCGGTGGCTTTCGGGTTCTATGTATCAAAATTTGCAAAATATAATGAGTTGTACGGATCAATTGGTACACTTTTGGTTATAATGATTTATATTTGGATAAACTGTATGATTTTATTGTTGGGTTTTGAATTAAATGCAGCGATTTATACAGCAAAACGAAGAAATTTGTATATTAGTAACAATAAAACAAAAAATAACGTATGAAAAATGTAATTGCAACTTTTGTATTAACAGCTTTTGCGACTTTAAGCATGCAGGCGCAAACAGTAACAGGTAAGTGGAAAACGATTGATGATGAAACAGGTAAAGCAAAATCGATTGTAGAAATTTCAGAAAAAAACGGAAAGATTTACGGTAAAGTGGTTGAGATTTTAACCGATAAGAAAGATGCTAAATGCGATAAATGTCCCGGTGCCGATAAAGGCAAACCAATTAAAGGGCTAACAATTATCAAAGGACTTTCTAAAGATGGCAAGGAATATTCGGGGGGAACAATTACCGATCCTTCGTCAGGTAAAGAATATAAATGTGCCTTAAAATTGAACGGATCCGATAAATTAGACGTTCGCGGCTACGTTGGTATACAAGCTTTAGGTCGTACACAAACTTGGGTTCGCGTTAAGTAATTTTCTTTAATTTCATTACAAAATATACCTGCAAGGTTTTTACAACCTTGTAGGTTTTTTAGTTTTATAAATAATTACTAACTCCACAAAGAAAACAAATCAATTCAATAAAAAGAATAGTAAAAGCTTTTCATATCTTTGTTTTATGGACTATTTTATAGATGTTATTGTGCCCATAGCAGTAACAACTACTTTTACATATAGGGTTTCGCAGGCAGAATACATTTTTTTGCAGCAGGGCATGCGCGTTGCCGTTCCGTTTGGCAAACGTTTGGTTTATACCGCAATGGTGTTGAACAAACACAGCCAGAAACCACAGGTTTACGAACCTAAAGATATTCATACCATTATAGATGAGCAACCGATTGTAACTAAAATTCAGATTGAATTTTGGCAGTGGATTGCGCAATATTATATGTGTTCGTTGGGCGAAGTTTACAAAGCGGCTTTACCAAGTGCTTTTTTGTTGGAAAGTGAAACAATCTTGAGTTTAAACCGCGATTTGGTTGTTGATTTAAGATCGTTATCCGATGATGAATTTTTATTGTACGAAGCTTTTGAAAAGCAGCCCATTCTTCGGTTTGATGAGGTTCAGAATATCCTAAACAAAAAGAAAGTTTTCGGTATTATTGATGAGTTGCTTAAAAAGGAGATTGTCTATCTAAACCAGCACATTCACGAAAAATACAAGCCAAAACTGGTTAAATATGTTTCATTACACGATAATTATAAAGAAGAAAAAAACTTAATAAATCTTTTAGACAACGAATTAAAAACCGAAAAACAACGAGCGCTTGTTTTAAAGTATTTTCAATTGAATACACAAAAAGCAGCTGTCGAATTAAAAGAACTATTAAAAGAAGCCGAAGTTTCTGCAGCCATTTTTAATAATTTGGAGAAGAAGCAAGTTTTTACGGTTTATACGTTAGCCGAAGATCGCGTGCAGTTTACTGATGCTTTTTTAAACAATATCCAGTTTACCGAAGCCCAAACAACTTCCATTCGATCAATAGAAAATCAGTTTGAAAAGCTCGACGTAATCTTGTTAAATGCCGTTACTGGCGCAGGAAAAACCGAAATCTACATAAAATTGATACAGGAATGTATCGAAAAAAATCAGCAGGCATTATTTCTGGTGCCCGAAATTGGCTTAACCACACAGTTGGTTCAGCGTTTAACGGCGTATTTTGGAAACAAAATTGCGGTTTACAATTCTAAATATTCCGAAAACGAAAGGGTAGAAGTCTATCAGCATGTTTTGAATAATACAGAAAATGCGCAGATTGTTGTGGGTTCGCGCTCTTCCATTTTTCTTCCGTTTAAAAATCTGCAGTTAATTATTGTTGATGAAGAACACGAAGCAAGCTATAAACAGGTTGATCCCGCACCACGTTTTCATGCGCGCGATGCCGCTATTGTGCTGGCGAAAATGTTTAATGCGAAAGTTTTACTGGGGTCGGCAACGCCAAGTTTGGAAAGTTATTACAATTCGTATCAGCAAAAATACGGCTATGTAGAATTAAACCAGCGTTTTACAAATGTTCAGTTGCCCGAAATTGTTTTGGTCGATTTAAAAGAAGCTCGCAGAAAGAAAGAAGTAAATGGAATATTCAGTGTAAAGTTGATTGATGCCATTACCGAAGCTTTTTATAACGGCGAACAGGTTTTATTGTTTCAAAATCGTAGAGGGTATTCGCCTGTTTTAGAATGTTTAACCTGTGGGAACGTGCCACATTGTACCTCTTGCGATGTAAGTTTAACCTATTACAAACGTCAAAATTATTTAAAATGTCATTATTGCGGATACACCATGGCAATGCCTACAAAATGCCATAGCTGCCACAGTACCGAATTGACAACGAAAGGATTGGGAACCGAACAGATTGAGGATGCTTTACGATCGATTTTTCCAAACAAACGAATTGCACGAATGGATCAAGATACAACTCGAGGAAAATTTGCTTTTGAACGATTGATCGATGCTTTTAAAAATCAGGAAATCGATGTAATGGTTGGAACACAAATGCTGGCAAAAGGACTCGATTTTGACAATGTTTCACTTGTAGGTATCATGAATGCCGATAGTATGCTGACTTTCCCCGATTTCCGAGCTTATGAACGTGCTTATCAGCTAATGACGCAGGTTGCAGGTCGTGCCGGCAGAAAAAATAAACAAGGCAAGGTATTGATCCAAACTTACAATCCGTACCACAACACCATACAGCAGGTTACCCAAAACCATTATAAAGGAATGTTTAAAGAGCAGATGTACGAACGTTTAAACTTTAAATATCCGCCATTTTACCGTTTGATACGTTTGCAAATGAAACATGCCGATTTTAATAAAGTAAAAGAAGCATCGAACTGGTTGGCTTCAAATATGCGGAACAATATAAACGAAATTTTAGTTTTAGGTCCGCAGGAACCATCAATAAACAGAATCCGCAATCAATATATTCAAATTGTTTTAATAAAACTTCCGCTTAACAAATCGGTAAATGTTTTAAAAACGGCTATTCAAAAAAGCATCAACAGTTTAGAAACCATTGGTATGTATAAAGGTGTAAAAACAACCATAAGCGTTGATTTTTATTAAAAGATAAATGTTGTCATTCCGACGAAAGGAGGAATCTGAAAAAGATATAAATTTGATGGATTTTAGAGATTCTTCATTCTACTTTGTTTTCTTCAGAAATGACAGACGATACTTTGTGTCAAAATAAATAAGAAACTATTTGTTAATAAAAATAACTATCGTATCTTTGCACCCAATTTTATAACAAATTAAATATAATTATTATGAATCATTATGAAACTGTTTTCATTTTGAATCCCGTTTTATCTGAAACTCAGGTAAAGGAAACAGTACAGAAATTCGAAGATTTTCTTGCTTCAAAAGGGGCTAAAATGATCTCTAAAGAAGATTGGGGCTTAAAAAAATTAGCTTACGAAATTCAAAACAAAAAAAGTGGTTTTTACCATTTATTCGAGTACACTGTACCAGGTGAGGCAATTATTAGTTTAGAAACTGAATTCCGTCGTGACGAAAGAATCATGCGTTTCTTAACAGTAGCTTTAGACAAGCATGCTATTTCTTGGGCAGAGAGAAGAAGAGAGAAATTAAAAACTAAAAAAGCGTAATTTATCATGTCAACAATCGAGCAATCTGCAAAAGGTAAAAAAGACGGAGATATCAGATATTTAACGCCTTTAAACATTGAAACTAACAAGACTAAAAAATATTGTCGTTTCAAAAAATCTGGAATCAAATACATCGATTATAAAGATGCTGATTTCTTATTAAAGTTCGTTAACGAGCAAGGTAAAATTTTACCTCGTCGTTTAACAGGAACTTCTTTAAAATACCAAAGAAAAGTATCTGTAGCTGTAAAACGTGCACGTCATTTAGCGTTAATGCCTTACGTTGCAGATTTATTAAAATAATAACAAATTAAAGTTGTTGCCTCGCTACTGGCGGGCTAACTTCTTATTTAAAAAAGGACAACAACATGGATATTATCTTAAAACAAGATGTTCAAAAATTAGGATTTAAAGACGATGTAGTATCTGTAAAACCAGGTTTCGGTCGTAACTATTTAATTCCTCAAGGTATTGCTATTTTAGCAACTCCTTCTGCTAGAAAAGTATTAGCAGAGAACTTAAAACAAAGAGCTCATAAAGAAGCTAAATTGGTTGCTGATGCGAACAAAATTGCTGATGCATTAAAAGCTTTAGAGATCAAGATTACTGTTAAAGCTGGTGGCGAAAAATTATTCGGTTCGGTAACGAACGCTGATATTGCTGCTGCTTTAGAATCAAACGGTCAATCTATCGACAAAAAATTCATCACTTCAGGTACAATCAAACGTTTAGGTAAATATGCTGCAAATGTACGTTTACACCGCGATGTAATTGTTGAATTACCATACGAAGTTGTTGCTGCTGAGTAATTAGTTGCAAAATAGTATATTGAAAAACCTTCTTTTTAAAGAAGGTTTTTTTTATTAAATTTATCGAATGAATTTTACAGATTTAAACCAGAAACTTACCGGTAATTCAAACCATATTGCTGTAACAACCTATCAATCTCCGTTAGGGTTGATGTTTTTAGGTGCTACCGAAAACGGAATTTGTCTGGCTGAATTTTATGATCGAATTCATTTAGAAAAAACACTTTTAAAGTTAGCCGAAGGTTTAAAAGCACAGTTTGTTGAGGAAGAAAACCAACATTTAAATCAATTAAAAGAAGAACTTACTTTATATTTCGATAAAAAACTTCACGAATTTACTGTTCCGTTGGTATTTACAGGAACCGATTTTCAGCAGAAAGTATTTCAATCGTTAATTAAAATTCCTTACGGAAGTACATCAACCTATAAAAATCAGTCAATTGTTTTGGGCGATGTAAAAGCGATTCGCGCCGTTGCAACTGCCAATGGATTGAATAAAATTGCCGTTGTAATTCCGTGTCATAGAATTATTGGAAGCGACGGATCAATGGTTGGTTACGCAGGCGGAATCCACAGAAAAGAAGCTTTATTGCAGCTTGAAGGCGCTTTGCAGCAAACCCAATTAAGTTTATTGTAGTTTATGAGCGAGCTTGATGTAAAGAAATTCAACCGTATTTTAAGTATTTACGTGCAGTTGCAATCACGAAACTGGATTACGGCACAACAATTTGCAGACCGCTATCAGGTTAGTGTTCGAACAATTTATCGCGATATAAAAGCGTTGGAAAATGCAGGTGTTCCTATTTATAACGAGCAGGGTAAAGGTTACGCTTTGGTTGAAGGATACAAAATTCCGCCGACTATTTTTACAAAAAATGAAGCGTTTAGTTTTGTAATTGCCGAAAAACTGATGGGAAAGTTTGCCGATAAAAAAATGAGTTTCAATTTTTCATCAGCCTTACATAAAATGAAAGCGGTTTTAAGATCAAGCGAAAAAGAAAATGTGGCTTTAATTGAAGATCAGTTTTTAATATTTGATACTGCATCAAACGAAACTTCTAACGAAGTGCTTTCGGTTTTATTGGAAAGTATTGTGTCAAAAACACAGATAGAAATTTTATATCAAAAACCTGGAGAAAATAAGGCCGATAAACGACTTTTAGAACCCATCGGAATTTTTTACGAACATGATTATTGGTATTTTATGGCTTTTTGCTATTTGCGGAATGATTACCGTCAGTTTAGAATTGACCGTGTAAAACAGATTGTGAATACAGCTATTTCTTTTAATCGAGAACATAAACAATTAGACTATTTTCTGAACGCAAAAAAGCAGGCTGAAGTTATAAAAACTACGGTTAAAATTTTAGCACCTAAAAAATCGGCACATTATTTTAATTGGGATCGAGATACGTATGGTTTTGTATCAGAAAAAGAACTAAACGATAAAATGGAGTTGACTTTTGAAACCACTACGCATTTACAATATTTTGCACGTTGGTTTTTAATGTTTAGTGCGGAAGCTGAAATCACCGAACCTTTAGAATTAAGACAGATAGTTACCGATTTATTAAAAAAGGCGATTGAAAAGATATAAAAAAGAGAGCAAATTTGCTCTCTTTTTTAGTAACGTTCCCAGAAAAAAGGTGGTTCAATATTTAAGCTTCTTAAATAAACGTAGCCTTGTCCGCGGTGATGAACTTCATTATCAACAAAATATAAAATATTCTGAATTACCGGAAATTTGTATTCGCCAAACAGATTGAAATCTTCTTTAAAACGATCTTCAGAAATCTGCATAAATAAATCATTGATTTTCGGTGTAGCTTCGTCCCAAGCGTTTAACAATTCGGTTTTATTGTTCAGTGGCAAATTGTGGTTGTAACCTTCGGTAGAACTGTTCACAATTCCTTCTAAACCGGGAACGGCAATAGACAACAATTCTTTAACCAAATCGGCAAACGTACGCATTCCGCCAATGCTAAATTCAAAAAGTTCTTTTTCGGGAAAAGCTTCAATAGTTTTTCTTGTTAATGCTCTGTGACCTTGCCAGTGGTTCAATAATTCTTCGTTTGTTAAAATGTTTGCTTTCATAATAATTGATTTAGATGTTATTTTCAGTTCAAAATTATGAAGCAGGTTTGACAACAGTGTGTCACACTTAAAATTAATTTTCTACTTTATAGTTGTATTTTTTTGCAAGTTCTAAAATCGAAGCTGTAATCGCAGCACCCAAATCATCACCATCACTTTTACTGGTATTTTCTTCAACATACAATGTTCGTTTTTTTGCAACAGCATCAATTTCCTTTTGAATTTCCTCGCGCTGCTTGTCGGTTTCTTTTAATTTCGATTTTAATTCTTCTTTAGTAAGATCTTTAAATTCACTTGGTAATTCTTCTTTTTTTACTTTATCAACAAACGACGCGTCTTTTTTATAAGCATCAACAACATCCCAACTTTCATTTTTATAAGCAGCTTTCGATTTTGAAACTGCACGTTCTGCATAAATTGCTTTGTTCATGCTGTTTGCGTTAGAATCTTGAACCAACTGATTGGCTTTTTTGCTTACACCTAATGATCCGTAACCGTAATAAGTATCATTCAATTTTTTGTTTAATCGTTCGATATCTGCATCATACGGAGTTTCAACATAACGAATAGTTCTGTTTTGATCGATATTAAAATACTTACCCTGACCTTTTGTTGCACCTGCCTGCCAATATTCGCTGATTCCTGATTGACGATCACCACAATAGATTGTGTTCACAAAAATTTGTCTGGAAACCGCTGTTGAAATAGTTTCAACATAGTTCACATTTCCTTGATCAAAATTTTCATTTCCGGCAATGTAAATCAATTTCATAGAATTTTTTTTGCTGTCCCATTCTAATTGGTTGATCGATTTTTTAATGACTTCCCCGCAATATTCCTGTCCGCCGTTGGTGCGTAAAGCAAATAGTTTTTCTGACAACAAATCTAAATCGGTAGTAAATTTTGTAACCTGTCTTATATAGCCTTCTTTCTCGCTTAATCCGTCGTTTCCATATTCGTACAAAGCAATTTCCAAACCAGGCGTTTTTCCTTCGTGTTTTAAGGTTGATAACGTATTTACAATGTTCCACAAACGCGCTTTTGCCTGATCGATCAAACCATCCATACTGCTTGATGTATCTAACAATAAAGCCACTTGTATTTTTGTATCTTCACTTTTTTCAACAACTACTTCGGGCTGTTCTTTTTTAGGTTCGTTACTTGCAAAAAGCAGACTTGTAACCGTTATACTTGTAAAAAAGATCATTCGTGCCGAAGCTTTTACTAAATTCGTTTTCATAATAATTGTATTTAAGATTTAGTACGAATGTATAGTGAAATAAATAGTGTTTTAACCAAACTTGGTGAAATGCATTTATGACTTGGTAAAACAAGTTGAAGTTTAAAATATATTGATTTTCTTTGTGTTATAAATTATGAGTAATGCGAATTTTTTTAGTTTATGTTTTTTGATGCTGTTTTATTTTTCGGGAATTGCCCAGCAGGAACCCAAAAATAAATCGAGTAAAGAATCTAAAGTCGGCAGTCTTAAAAAAATTGAGAAAGCTATTAAGGATGATAATCCTTTGGAAACTGCTGCGCAATACACAAATTTGGGCAATCAGTATTCGGCATCTAAACAATATACATTGTCTAATTCTTATTATCAGCGCGCCTTAAACATTTATAAAGACTTAAAAGATAACGACAAGCAAGCCGAAATATTACGGAAAATAGCCATAAATAATGAGGCTTTGAATAATATTCCGTTGGCGACTTCATATTTTTCACAAGCACAAGATAAAGCGACCAATGTACAGGAACGACAATTGAATTCGAACGATTTAAGTAGGGTTCGAAATAATTCAAATGCATCTAAACAAGCTGATCTTTTGAATGACAATATTCGGATTTTAGAAGAATCGAACAAAAAAGAAGAAGTCGCAAAAACCTATCAGCAACGAGCGAAACTATCGCTTGCTAATAAAGATACGCTTGCAGCAATTTCCGATTTAAAAAAGGTAGCAAAAACAAGCACAAACGATGATGTTAAAAAAGATGCAGCTACCAAATTGGCATTTATTTATGCATCGACCGATAGTTTAAAAACGGCGATTAAGATATTAGAAGAAAGCAGTGAAAAAGCATACAATATAAAAGATTGGGATAATTATTTTGATTTGCAGCAAAAACTGTCCGACTATTATTTTAAAGAAAATAATACCGAAAAGGCGTTGCAAAGTTTAGAAGCATCTTTACAAAAAGCCTACGAATTTTCGAACACAAAATGGGTAAGTACTTTTAACAACAAGCTTTATAATTATTATTTGCAAACGGGAAATACCGTGAAAGCCAATGAATATGCGCAGATTTTTATGCAGCGCGCATGGAATTTGGTAAATAACGACAGCTTGTTAATGCAAAATAAACTGTTCAACGAAATTTCGCAACGTATTTCGTTATTGGAAAAAGAAAAAGAAACACAAACGGTTTTATATAACAAATCTAAAAAGTTTAATACCGTTTTGTTGATCTTGTTAAGTGTGTTGTTCTTGGCGGTTATGGCAATATTTTTTACTTTAAAACGATTAAAAAAGAAGAATTTGCAGGTACAGTTACAATCGCTTCGCAGGGAAATGAATCCGCATTTTGTGTTTAATTCGTTGAACAGCGTCAATCAGTTTATTGCATCGAACGACGAAATTGCGGCGAATAATTATCTGACAAAATATGCTACTTTAATGCGCAATGTTATGAATGCATCGAACAAAGATTTTGT
>JAVXSC010000092.1:0-10006 GCA_036643355.1 Myroides sp. | reverse complement strand
CTGCAATTGCTTGCGATGCTTTAGGACGTTCCACACTCTTTAACTGATCAATTTCATCTCTCAATTTCTTTAAGCCTTCGGCAGTATAATAGGATACGTTACTCATTTTCAATTCAATTTATAAAACAGAAAAAATCCCATACAACGGGATTTAGTTCTTATGCGTTTATTTTGTTAATATTCTCTACATTATTATTTAGTCAAAGTTAAATAATTAAATTTGTTTTCCAAATGTTTTATAATGAAAAAGCTGTTTGTGTTAACAATATGTTCGGGTTTGTTTTTACTATCGTGTTCAAAAGACGATTGGGACAACCGAAATCCGTATCTACCTGAAATTGCAGTGAATGTACAAATAAATACTTCGCTGCCAACGTACAATAAATTGCAATATCCGGGCAATGCCGTGTATATACCAGGTTACGGAATCAACGGAATTTTAGTGATAAATACTGGAACTGGAGTACGAGCTTTTGATGCGACCTGTGCTAATCACGGAATAAGTAATTGTTCTAAACTTACTTTGAATGGAGTAGAAGCAACATGTGGTTGTAGCGATGCTTTGGTGTATAATTTGTATTTAGGTTTGGCTACTACCGATGCGCAATATCCACTGAAAGAATACCGAGTTTCACAAGGAGGAACAATGATTACCGTTTTTAATTAAAAATAAACGAGCATCTGTAAAAGATGCTCGTTCTTGGTTGTTGATTATTAAGGTTGATTAGACTAAAATTTAAGGGTTACACCACCCAGAATGTTGAATTGTGCCTGTGAATAGTACCCAGCACCTTCAAATGTTTTTACAGATCCAGGAGTAGGTCCGGCATCATCATACGTGTAATAATATCCGTTTGAAATATACTTTACGTTAAAAATATTATTCGCCAATAAATTGAATGATATTGATTTAAACCATCTGTTTAAAGGCATTTCGTACACCACATTGATATCGTTTGTTAAATAAGAATCTAGCTTTGATTCGTCAGAATCGGTGTTTCCCATGTATTGTTCGCCTACAAATTTGGTAAGCCACGTAAGGTTTAATTGTTTAACCGGAGAAAAAGTTAAGGCATTACCGACAATTAAATTTGGTGAAAATGAAATGTTGGTATTTCCTAAATGAACTAACGATCCGTCTTTCTCTGCCTTATAATCGGTGTTTTTGTTTGAACTCAACGTAACATTCGGGTTAATTAACCATTTCGGAGCAAACTGCCACGATCCGTCAATTTCGATACCTAAACGGTAGCTGTTTCCGCTATTTTCACGCAGTGCAGCTCCCACATCGTTCAAAGCTCCTGTCAATACTAACTGATCCTTGTACAACATATAATATCCGTTTACGTTTACCGCCAATTTTTGTGAAGCATATCTCCATCCTAATTCAAAATCGTTCAATTTTTCAGGGCGAGGATTTCCGTTTTCATAATCATTACGATTTGGTTCACGATTTGCTCTTGCGTATGAGAAATAAGCACTGCTGGCATCATCTATCTTATAAGTAATACCGGCTTTTGGGTTAAAGAAATTGAATTTATCATCAACCAAACCAGTTTCGTTTCCGTTGGCTTTGTAGGTTACGTTGCGCAACTGCAAATCTCCGAACAAAATCCACTGATCGTTAAATGTATAACTGGCTTTTAAAAATCCGTTAATATCGTTTTTAGTAGAATTATCTCTGTAATATTCTTGTTTAAATTGATTTTGCGGCTGACTGCGAACCCATAAAACTTCGCCAAAATGATCGTTCTCGTATCTGTTTGCCGCTCCACCAAAAAGTACTTCTAAATTATCTTTAGCGTATTGAGCAGAAAAAGTAACGCCGTAGAATTGATTATCTAAATATTTTCTTCGGATTAAATCAGATGATTCTTTTGTTTCGCCATTTACTTCCAACGGCTGCATGCCGTAATCTACAAGATCTTCATCAACCTTATAATTTTCAAAATAACCGAAACCTTTGGTATAGTGAACTGCTACGTTAGAATTCCAATTGCTGTTCCACTTTTCGTTCCAATGTAACTGATAGTGATCTTGTTTGTAATTATCGGTTTCGTTGTCGTAAAATCGTTGCACGCCGTTATCATCAATATACGCTCCAGATGGATTAAATGTTCGGTTGTTTGCCAATACATCTTTATCTTCAACACCGTTCCAAGCTTGATATGTTTTTTCGTTTCCACCGAAAACCAAAGCTTTCAATAAGGTTCCTTCGTTAACAAAAGTTCCTTGTAAAAAGTATGAGTTTAGCTTAGATGAAGCACGGTCAATGTATCCGTCCGAATAAAGATTTGATAATCGACCCGTTAATTCAAATGTGTTGTTTACCAATCCGGTACTGAATTTTGCAGTGTGTTTTCTTGTATTGAAACTTCCGATTGAATTTGCGATTTCTCCATTGGCATCGTACGAAAACTTGTCGGTTAATAAGTTTAAACTCGCTCCAAAAGCACCCGATCCGTTGGTCGATGTACCAACACCGCGCTGTAATTGCAGATTCTCTACACTTGAAACAAAATCGGGCATGTTTACCCAAAAACTTCCGTGCGATTCGGCATCGTTATATGGAATACCGTTAATGGTTACGTTAATGCGCGTGCCATCGCTACCACGAACGCGAATTCCGGTGTAACCCACGCCGTTACCGGCATCGGTAGTTGTAACAACAGACGGCATAAAGTTCATTAAAACAGGAATATCCTGACCCAGATTGCGTTTTGCCAGTTCTTCTTTGCTTAAATTGCTAAAAGCGATCGGCGTTTTATTGGTTGCGCGAACCGCCTGTACCAAAACTTCATCTAAAGTTTCCGATGAAATAGTGTCTTTTTTAGTGTCGGTTTGCGTTTGTGCCTGCATGGAAATTGCCGAAAGACAAAAGCCTGCAAACAAAAAATGAGTTTTCATTCGTAAAAATAATTTTACAAATAAAAGGGGCATTTATTTTGTTTAGATTAATAAAAATGTTTTCGTTACGAACAGCAACTTATGCGTGCACTCAATAAGTGTATTGTTCATTTCCCTTGGCAGCATTACCTGCCCAGGTTCAACGGGTATGATCTCAGCCGTACGGCACCCCTTTGAGACGGGGCAAATTTACATAAGTTATTGAATAATATTGTAATATAATTTAAAAAAGTTTTATTTGGTTAAAATTTTAGTTATTTTTATAAAAATTAACTAAAAAACACAATTATGATACAAAGATTACTTTTTATTGGTTTAATTATATGTGGGTTTAGTGCTAATGCAGCTGTTATTTATGTTAAAAATGGAGGTGCTGGCAACGGAACTTCTTGGCAACAGGCTCACGGAACTTTAAATTTAGCCTTGCAAAATGCAATTTCTGGTGATGAAATTTGGGTTGCGCAAGGAACTTATTTTCCGTCATCTACTCTAAACGCAACAGAATCATTCAATTTTAAAGATGGTGTTAAGCTATATGGAGGTTTCATGGGAAACGAAACCTTGTTGACTTCCAGAGCGGATACTTCGGGAACTACTACTATATTAAGTGGAGTTTTGTCAAGTTCTGTTCAAACAGCAACATTGTTTAAAATTAATAACGCTTCTAATATTAATAATTTAATTGACGGATTTACTATTCTTGGAGCAAAAAGAATTATGGTTAGTGGTGAGCCAGGCGGCGCAGGTCTGCAAATCCTAAATTCAACGATTAAATTAAAAAATTGCATTATTAAAGACAATAGAACCGAATTGTTGAATTTTGATATTAATCAAGGATACAATGGTGGTGGTTCAGCAATTTTTAGTCTATTAAGTAATTTAATTTTAGAAGATGTAAATATTATTAATAACAGTTTAGATAATAAAAAAAACAACGCTACCACAATTGACTGGGTAAAGGGAGGTGCTGTATATGTGCAAGGCGGAAGTTTTGAATACAACAAAGGGCGCATTGAAAATAATGAATACACTTACGAAGGTAGCAAAGGGTATGGTGGTGCCGGATACTTTCAAAATGTATCTTCAGTTAATTTAAAGAATCTGTTTGTTTATCATAATAAGGTTTCAATGAAAAATATGTCATCGTTACCTGCTTCAAATCCAGAAGGTGGTGCGTTTTATTTTTCTTCGTGTAATAATATTTTAATGGATACCAATATTTTTCACGGAAATTATGCATCTTATTTAACAATGCCCCAAAATAGCACTACACCAATAAATTCTTATGGTATTGGAAGTGCGGTATATTTTAGAAGTTCTTCAGGTACTTTTAACAATACTACTTTTGGAAGAAATTCACTGCCAGAGCATATGCACAATTCAGGAAATGCTGCAAGTGGAATTTATAGTACAGGGGTTGGTAATCTTTCTTATAATAATTGTATGTTTTTAGAAGGAGTTACTGGTGCTAGCGTAGGAACTTCTATTTACAATTACAATCGCTGTGTTTCAAAATACGGGATTGGTTATGCTAACGATCCTAATGTTCGTATTGCTGAAATGGAATTTGTAAATGCAACAGAAGGAAACTATACACCACTTTATTGTTCAGAACATTTAAACTTTGGAGATTTAACGCATGTTACTTCTGCTACAGATATTAACGGTAATCCGCGCGTTGTTGGAATAAGTTCAGATCCTGGTGCGGTTGAATTTCAAAATTTGGGAACTTACAACAGAGTCTATGTGAATCATGCAAATACAAATGCTGTAAAAGAGGGAGTAAGTTGGAACACTGCTTTTAGCACACTTCAGGAAGCTTTAAGTTGTAAATGTACAGATAGCTTAAACAATGTTATAATGCCGGCTGAAATTTGGGTTGCTCATGGCACGTATAAAACAGGAAAAAAAGTAGAAGATTCGTTTTTCTTAAATAACGGACAAAAAGTGTACGGAGGTTTTAAAAGTGGAGATACACAATTAATTCAAAGAGATTCGACTCTTTTAACACAGCAAACTATTTTAAGTGGTAAATATGAAACAGGTAAGCATGCTATGCATGTCGTGTCCTCTTTATTTAATTATGTTAATACAGAATTAAATTCTTTTATAGTACAAGACGGACAATCTTTATCAAATGCTAATAATGGAGGGCATGAAAATAATGCAGGTGCGGGTATTTATGTTCGTGGACAGGCTACACTTAAAAATTTAGTGATTAGAAATAATAAGGCAGATGGTCATTATGATCCCTCAGGGTTCTCTCCAGTTACTTATTGGGGTGGTGGGATATTTGTTTACAGAGCTGATGGTCACGGGAGTCATACATTTCCAATTGTAGAAGCAGGTATTCATGTTGAAAATACCAAAATAACTAATAACATATCTGGTGGTAAAGGTGCTGGTATTGCATTTTGGCAAAATTCGGCTGTTAGTAACTCAGTAAATAACTTCGTATCTAAATTTAAGAATGTTGAAATCTCGGGAAATAAATCTGTACGTACCGACGGTCATAGTGCTACAGCTGGAGGTGTTTTTGTTGACGGGAGATTTAATATTGATTTTGAAGATTTTACTATTTCTAATAATGAAGCAACAAGTGGAACTGCAATTGAGATTGCAAACAACGAAGGAGCGACTATCAATTTTACACGAGGTAAAATAGATAATAATAAAGAAATTATTATACAAGGATGGAATGGTTACGCTGTGCAAAGCTATGCGGCTATACCTAATTCAATCCCAAATACGGTAAATATAGAAAGTGTTGTCTTCAGTAATAACAATACATCAAGAACAACATTAGCTATTTTTGCAGGTAATCTAAATATTACCAATTGTACGTTTGCGAATAATATAGGTGGGCAAAATCAGGACGTGAATTTTAAAGATGGAAATTTCTTAACACTAGATAAAAATGGTTTTGCAACAATAAAAAATTCTATTATTGATTATTCTAACAACGGCTTGCCAGATATTTTTGTAGGCTCTTGGGTTAGTAATTATTCTGTTTCTGCCCAAAATACTTTATTTACTAAATCTATTCCTTCTCAAGTAGTAAATCTTGGTAATAATTTATCAAATGCAAACCCTTTGTTTGTAAATAAATTAAGCGGAAATTATAATTTACAGCCAAACAGCCCTGCTATTGATGCCGGAAACAACAGCTTTTTAGCACTAAGTCCTAATTTAGATGCTATTTCTAATAACAGAATTTACAATAATACGGTTGATTTAGGTGCTTTAGAATTTCAAGGAACTGTTTCAATAACCGAGCAAACTAAAAATAAACAGTTTGTGTTGTACCCAAATCCCGCAGAAAGTGAAGTGTTTTTAGAATTTGATGAATATCAAAAAGGAAATGTTGTAATTTATAATTTACAAGGAAAAAAAATACTCGAAATAAGCCGAACAGAAGTTGATACAGGTAAACCTGTAAAGATTAATGTAGAAAATTTACAATCAGGAACATACATTGTAAAATGGTTTGGAGATCAGTTTGAAGCAAGTGTAAAATTGATTAAGAAATAAACTAAAAGATCGGTAAGAAATTACTGATCTTTTAGTTTTTGCGATTCTCCAGAGTAATCTAAAACCTAAACTTTCTATTCTCTTTTTTATCGGCGATGCGTTGTTTGTCTTCTAAACGTTTTTTAATTACCGCTTTAGGAATTTTAGTAGCAATACGTTTTTTGTCTTTCTTTAATGCATTTTCTAGTAACATGAACAATCGCTGTGTACACAGTTCTTTATTCTTAAGCTGACTGCGCGTTTCACCACATTCCACCATAATAAAACCTTCTTTGGTAATTCGGTTTGCTAATTTTTCGGTTAATGTTGTTTTTTCATCGGCGGTTAAGCCATTGCTTTGTTCAACAAAAAACTGAATCTGCACTTTTGTAGCAACTTTGTTTACGTTTTGCCCGCCGGCACCCGAACTGCGTACGGCTTTGTATTGTATTTCGGTTTGTATAATTTCTTTATTCATTTTGATTTTTTTTACCACATAGTTCTTTTTATTTTGACAAAGTATTACAAGATTACATAGTTATTCAACGAGTTGAAAATAATTTAATTCTATGTTTCTATGTTGTGAAAATATAAAAACATCATTCATTTTCTAATGCGTAAACCAAAGTGTAATTTTCAAATGTTTCAAAATGAAAAGTAAATCTACTCTCAAAATCTAATTCTTTACAATTGACTAAAGCTGTGCCTTGGTTGGTGTTTTTGGTAAAATCGTGAATGTGCATATCCTGTTTAAAGCTCAAACTGCGTGAATTGCACATTTTGTACAAGGCTTCTTTTGCGCCCCAGATTACGCTTAAATCTTCTTTGTAATTGCTTTCAGTATTCAAAAAATCTGATTCAGATCCAATAAACTTATCAGCAATTTTAATGATCTTTTCGCGTTGTTTTTCTAGATCGATCCCAACGTTTTGAGAACTGACAATAATCGCAGAAAAATCATAAGAATGAGTAATAGAAATATGATTTCCATCTGCCAAGCTCGGCTTTCCGTTGGTATCGTAATTCAAATCAAAATCGGTATAACCCGCTTCCATCAATAGTTTCCGAACACTCAAAAAACCCTTACGGTGTTGTTCAGAAAGCATTCCGTTCAATCTGTGCAAATGTTTGTCCTGTAACGTAACGGTAGCATTCAATTCGGCTTCGCTTTCTAAAATCTTCCAAATAAATATCTGCGTATCAATATCGTACGAAATAGTTTTAAATAAGGGCATATTGTAACGGTTTATGATTTCGTTTGCAATCTTTTAAAATGAAATGCGTAAATTTGCAAATAATTTGATATACAAATATACAGAATACATGAGTACAAAAACGATACCTTACGTGCCATTTAAAGTGAAAGATATTTCATTAGCGGCTTGGGGAAGAAAAGAAATTGAGTTAGCAGAAGCTGAAATGCCAGGATTAATGGCGCTTCGTGAAGAGTATAAAAACGAACAGCCTTTAAAAGGTGCGCGTATTGCAGGATGTTTGCACATGACCATACAAACGGCTGTGTTAATTGAAACGTTGAAAGCTTTAGGTGCAGAAGTTACTTGGAGTTCTTGTAACATTTTTTCTACACAAGATCAGGCTGCAGCTGCAATTGCCGAAACGGGAATTCAGGTTTATGCTTGGAAAGGTTTGAACGAAGAAGAGTTTGACTGGTGTATTGAGCAAACATTGTTCTTTGGTGAAGACCGCCAGCCGTTAAACATGATTTTAGATGATGGTGGAGATTTAACAAACATGGTTATTGATCGTTATCCGGAATTGGTTGCAGGAATTAAAGGTTTATCTGAAGAAACTACAACAGGTGTTCACCGTTTATACGAGCGTGTTAAGGCAGGAACTTTACCAATGCCGGCAATCAATGTGAACGATTCGGTTACCAAATCTAAATTCGATAATAAATACGGGTGTAAAGAATCGGCTGTTGATGCTATTCGTCGTGCTACCGATTTAATGTTGGCGGGTAAACGTGTAGTTGTTTGTGGTTACGGTGATGTTGGTAAAGGAACGGCAGCATCTTTCCGCGGAGCAGGATCTATCGTTACAGTTACCGAAATTGATCCAATTTGTGCTTTACAAGCAGCGATGGATGGTTTTGAAGTGAAGAAATTAGACACGGTTGTTGGTAATGCAGATATCATTATTACAACTACCGGAAACAAAGACATCGTTGTTGGTCGTCATTTCGAAAAAATGAAAGATAAAACCGTTGTTTGTAACATTGGTCACTTTGATAATGAAATCGATATCGCTTGGTTAAACACAACTTACGGTGCATCTAAAAAAGAAGTAAAACCACAGGTTGATATTTACAATGTAAACGGAAACGATATTATTATTTTGGCAGAAGGACGTTTGTAAAAACACGGTTGTCCAACAGGACCCCCGAATTTTGTAATTAAAAAAACGTTTAAAAACAAAAAATTGCCACAGATTGAATATTGTAAAAATAATCAAAAATACGAGAACGATGTGTATATGTTACCAAAGCATTTAGATGAAAAAGTTGCTGCTTTACACTTGGCTAAATTAGGTGTTGAGTTAGAAACTTTATCAACAGAACAAGCAGGATACATTGGTGTTGAGGTTCAAGGACCATTTAAGCCGGAATATTACAGATACTAATATTGTTATCGCATAAAACTAAAAGCAACTCGTTTGAGTTGCTTTTTTTATATCTTTATTTCAGAAAAATTGATATGATAAGAAAAAGTATTTTAATTACAGGTGTTTTGTTTGCAACAATATCTTTTGGTCAAACAACAACCCAAATGAATCTACAGGGAAAGGTAAAAAGTATTCAAGAAGTTCATGAAAAATGTCCTGCAATAGCACTTGCCGGATCACCAGTAACTTGCGAAAAGAATGAAACATTTTATTTTTTTGATAAGAAAGGTTTTGTTTTAGAACCTCAAAAAGAGAGTTTAAATGATTATATAGTTGAAAAAACTACAACAAAAGAAGGGTATATTCTTACAAAATATCTAGAGTGGGATGGTGCTAAACGAAAGCATTTTGAAGAATATTATAACAAAAAAAACATTCAAACTAAAGTCATAAATTATCATGCCGATGGTGAAATTATCGGCTTATGGGAGTTTGTTTACAATAAAAAAGGAAGAAAAACACAACAGAAATTAACAAATATTTGGAATGGAACAACAAAAGTTTATCATCACTTTTATAACGAACAAGGTGATATTGTATTAAGTAAATTCTACGAAAATGGAGAATTGATTAAAGAAGAAAACAATGAAATTTCTTATAAGTTTGATAAAAAAGGAAATTGGGTTTCAAAAGCAATTCTTGGAGGACATTTTCAAACATATAATAGAACTATTACTTACTATTAAAAAGCAACTTGATTGGGTTGCTTTTTTTAATCTTCAAATTCGTCCATTAATTCTTTTAACTGCTTTAAATATCTGCCATAGAACTTTTTAATGATTTAATTTCTATAACATCAATAAAAAAGTCGAGCAAAAAGCTCGACTTTATCAATTATTCCTCTACAGGTTTTTGTATTTTAAATGTTTCCATAAACGCTGTTGTGTAGTTTCCGGCAACATAATCC
>JAVXSC010000091.1:0-10170 GCA_036643355.1 Myroides sp. | reverse complement strand
TAAATTATTAAATCTGCAAACGTATTTTACAGCTGGTGTAAAAGAAGTTCGCGCTTGGACTATAAAAGTAGGCGACACGGCTCCGAAAGCAGCTGGAGTTATCCACACCGATTTTGAAAAAGGTTTTATTCGTGCCGAAGTTATCGCTTATGACGATTACGCTACCTACGGATCTGAAGCTAAAGTAAAAGAAGCCGGAAAACTGCGTGTTGAAGGTAAAGAATATATTGTTAAAGATGGCGATGTAATGCATTTCCGTTTTAATGTTTAAACCGTTTTTAAGAGCCGAATGTTAAATTCGGCTTTTTTATTAACTTTTTTTCTACATTTGGTGCAAATCAAAAACACCATGAAACACTTTTATAAACTTTTATTACTTTTTTCGGTTTTAACGCTTACTTCTTGCAGTACTATTTTACATAGAAAACAACAAAAAGTAAATGTTTTTTCAAATGCAGAAAATGCTGCAATAACGGTAAACGATTCGGTTTACCAGATGCCTGCCAAAATAAAACTTTTACGAGACAAAACGCCTGTTTCCATAAGTTATCAATCGGCAAATAAACAATTAGATACTATAGTAAACGGCAAATTATCTCCTGTTTTTAAATCAATGAACCTTACCACTGCTTATTTTTTCGGAGTTGGATATTTGGTAGATCTCACTAATAAAAAGCGCTTTAGCTATCCAAGTAATATCTTTTTTAACGATAATATCAATACTAAAGTATATGAAAACAGAGCCGAAGCATATATCATAAGAAAAAATATAACAGATAATGATAAGATAGAGGAAATTCGTTTTGTTTTTAAAAGGAATTATTTTAGTGATCAAAGAAAACTAGCAAAAAAGGAAGAAAAAGAGTTTCAACGTTTCAATCCCAAAGTTGGTAAATTTAGAATGTTTATTGCACCACCAACTTTATCTTTAATCGGTTTTTCGTCAAAAAATCCAAATATTGAACAATTTAACAACTTTGTTGGTGGGATAGGTTTTGGCTTTGGAGCCGATTATTTTTATAAAGAAAATAAATTTATTTCTGTTGAAATATCAAACAGAGCCAATCAATTTGATCCTTTTTATTGGTCTGATTACGATGTTTATGCTCATAAATTAGATCTTTCTGTTAGAAAAGCCCATAAAAGAAATCGTTTTGAATACAGTTATGGCTTATCTTTTACTTATACCGATTTTGAATATAAGCTTCCACGCGAAAAAAATATAATAAAACCTTTAATGACTTTTGAAGATGATGATCGGGAAGGATTTAAGAATAATTACGTTACATTAGGATTTTCTTCATTGGTTAATTATCAAATATCATCGATAATGTTTATTGGTCTTCGTTACAATCCTTCATTCTATAGTTTTAGAAGTAAGGGTAGTGGTTTTGATTATGAACATGTTATAAGCATTGATTACCGATTGAAATTTTAATGACTAGAATAAATCACATTTGTAAAACATTCAAATTAAACACAATAAATTGAAAACACTATTTAAAATTTCAGCAATACTTTTAACGGTTGGTTTAACATCGTGCAGTACCGTTTTTAGAACCAAAACACATACCATAAATGTGTTTACAAACGCGGCAGAAGCTAAAGTAACATTAAACGATTCTGTATATTCGCTACCTGCAAAAATTGAACTTTTGCGTAGTAAAAAGCCGGTAACATTATCTTATCAATCAGAAAATAAACAGTTCGATACCATTGTTAGTGCCGTAAAAGGACCTGTTTTTTATTTGGGAAATCTGCCATCATTTCCGTTTTTTGGTGTTGGTTATTGGGTTGATCTTACAACACAGAAACGGTTTAAATATCCTAAAAATATCTTTTTAAACGATAAAGACGGTTTGGAAATTCAAGAATATAAAGCCGACAGATACATTGCCAAACATAATATTACCGATACGGTAAGACAATTGGAAATTCGCGAAAATATCAATAACCATTTTGCCGTGGCAGATGCTAAAAGAAAAGTGCGAGAGCAGCGTGAATTTAAACGTTACAATCCAACAGAGGGAACTTTTAGATTTAATATACAGCCACCTACTTTATTCTTAATAGGTTTATCTAATAAAAATGGAAATATTGAGTCTTTCAGCAATACTGTTGGAGGAGCAGGTTTTGGTTTAGGCTTTGATTATTATTGCAAAAATGATCGATTTATAGGTTTAGAAACATCTGTACGAGGTAATTTATTTGATATTATGTGGTGGTCTTCGTATGATATTAAAGCATTTAAATATGATATATCTTTAAGAAAAGGACATCGTTGGAAAAGGTTTGAAGCAAGTTACGGCATCTCTTTCGTTTACACAGATTACGATTATAAAAAACCTTATGATTATAATTCTCCCATAAAAACATTTAATAGTGAGGATAACAGGAGAAATTACGATGTAAATTATAGAACATTAGGTTTTTCAACCTTGTTTAATTATCAGTTAACTTCTGTAATGTTTGTAGGTTTGCGTTACAATCCGTCTGTTTATAGTTTTAGAACCACAGGTAATGGTTTTGATTATGAACATATTATAGGTATTGATTATCGAATTAAATTCTAACATGTACAATCGTTTCAACTTCTTTAAAAATACGTTTGCGGTATTTAACAAAACAAATCGGCCAAATGATTTTGTAAAAGCAAACTATGTAAGCAAACACGGCAGCAGTTATTTTTTTACGCAAGAGGGTGTTTACAGATATTCAAACCATTGGGGCAGAGTTGGAAATTGTCGCTGGCGGTTAGAGAATATCGATCATAAACAACAAACCAATTATTGGGGCTATTGCAGTTGGCAGCATTTTTATAATAACGAAGAAGGATTACCTTTGTATTTTATAGAAAAAGTGGGCGAAAACAATTATTCGTACAATCATAAAAAGAATGGTGAGCAACAAAATGTTGTGTATCGATCTGCTGCTGATACCGCTAAAATCCTGAAAAAAATTCATGAAATACAAGAGAACGATTCTTGGGCAAAACATCTGAAATATAACGATTATACTGAAGTTCAAGAGTATTTTATCAATCAATTAATAGCTACCAATAAAACCTTTATAAAAATTAAGCAGGAATATATCGCACTAAAATAAATACATTGTTGTAAACAAATTATTTGTAAATTGTGACATAAAACAGATTCATATTTGAAAACACTGAAGAAAATTGTGGGGTATTTGTTATTAGCTGTCGGTTTTTTGGTTATTTATTTACTTTTAGCCACAGGCGCAGCGTACATTCCTGTTAATAAAGACCAATCTGAATATAAAGATCAGAATTTATCAATCTACATTTTAACTAATGGTGTGCATACCGATATTGTTGTTCCTTATTTTAATGAGGCTTATGACTGGCGCACCTATTTGGATCCTAGTTTAACTCCCGGAAAACGAACATCTGCACAATGGGTTTCTTTTGGTTGGGGCGATAAAGGTTTTTACCTGCAAACACCCGAATGGAAAGATCTAAAAGCATCGGTTGCATTCAACGCAGCTTTCGGATTAAGTGAATCGGCTATGCATGTTACGTATCACGATAAATTGGTTACGGGCGATGATTGTATCGAAATTAAACTCAACAAAGAACAATACCAGCGACTTTGTAAATATATATTGAACAGGTTTGATATGGAAAATAATAAGTTGGTTCTTGTAAAAACCGATCAGAATTACGGCTTGAACGATGTTTTTTACGAAGCAAAAGGCAAATACAATTTGTTTTATACTTGCAATACTTGGGCAAATAATGTGTTGAAATCTGGCAATTTAAAAGCCAGTTTATTCACTCTTTGGGACAAAGGAATTTTTTATCATTACAGAGAATAATAGTCTAAATAATTTTCATTACAATTTTAAAAGCACTCAACCGAGTGTTTTTTTGTAACATAATTTTTTGATGTTACTTAAAAAGGTGCTATATTGTATATTCCTTTAAAGCATAATAAAAATTACTTATAATTATTAAATACCTAACAATAAGGTAATATTTAGCTATTATTTTTAATTATAAAAAGATATATTATGAGACTAGTTCAATGGAAACAATATCCGCAGTGCCAACCGGAAGAATCAGGATTATACGTAGTTAACTGGAAACTGAATAATATATATTCAAACGTTTTGTCGTTTTTTGATTCCAATACAAAAAAATGGTACGATTGTTACGATCGTGGCAAAATAATCGATGGAATAAACGCTTTTAATCCTTACAAAGTAGTTCCGTTTATTTAATCGTAATTACTGTAATTGCATCTTTGCAAATTATAATTTCATTATTTTGAATATTTACAGATTATTCAATAAAATCTTATGTCTGTAATTTAGTTATTCAATTTAAAAATTGATACTTTTAAACGAAAATACATCAACAATCACCGCTATGATTAAAGAAAAATTTAAAGGGATATTCAATTTATTCAAAGTTTCTGTAAATGAATTTTTAGATGATAACTGCATGAAATTCAGTGCGTCGTTATCGTACTATACCATATTTTCTATACCACCGTTAGCAATTTTAATTATAACTTCTGCCGGATATTTTTTTGGTGAAGAAGCCGTTCGTGGCGAGTTTTTCTTGCAGATTGAAAATCTTGTAGGTCAAAAAGCAGCGTTTCAAATACAAGAAGCTATTAAAAACATAAAATTATCAAACAATTTAAGTATTGCAGCCATTGTAGGAGCTGTAACGCTTTTGTTTTCCGCATCGGGTATTTTCGCCGAAATTCAAAGCTCCATCAATTATATCTGGGAATTAAAACCAAAACCCAAAAAAGGGATTATGCGTTTTGTTGTAAATCGCTTGTTATCTTTTTCAATGATTGGCGCTTTAGGATTTATTTTATTGGTCAGTTTAATGATCAATTCGGTAATCGATTATATGTACGATCAGTTAAGTCGACTTTTTCACGACGATACCGTTCTTATCGCTTCATGGGTTAACACAGGAGTTGTAGCTATAATTATCACCATAATTTTCGGATTTATCTTTAAAACATTGCCCGACGGAAAGTTAGGATGGAAAGAAACCGCCGTAGGATCTGCCTTTACAGCCGTTTTATTTATGATTGGTAAATGGGGAATTGGTCTGTATTTAGGGAATTCGTCGCAGTTAGATTTGTATGGCGCAGCAGGTTCTGTATTGGTAATTTTAGTTTGGGTTTACTACTCGGCAATCATATTATATTTTGGTGCGGTGTTTACAAAAAACTATTCAGAAATGTACGGAAAACCCATTCAACCAAACAATTACACGGTTAGAGTTATTTATAAGGAAGAAGAAGTTAAGTTTGCAAAAACCGATGCAGAAATTAATGATAAATTAGCTTCAAATGAAAAATAAATGCTTTTAAATCTGTAATAATTTCTGTATTTTTACAGAAATTCACTACATTTTATGCTACAAGAATCTCAGTATACTGAAGATAACATCCGATCGCTCGATTGGAAAGAACATATTCGTACACGCCCGGGAATGTATATTGGTAAATTAGGCGACGGTTCATCGCCCGATGACGGTATATATATACTGATAAAAGAGGTGATGGACAACTGTATCGATGAATTTGTAATGGGCGCCGGAAAAACCATTGAAGTTACCATTAAAGACCGAACTGTTTCGGTTCGTGATTATGGTCGTGGAATTCCGTTAGGAAAAGTTGTTGAAGTTGTTTCCCGAATGAACACGGGTGGAAAATATGATTCTAAAGCCTTCAAAAAATCGGTAGGATTAAATGGTGTTGGTACAAAAGCTGTGAATGCGTTGTCGTCTTATTTTCGTGTAGAATCGGTTCGTGACAATCAGCAAAAAGCTGCCGAATTTAGTGCCGGAAATTTAACTTTAGAAGAAGAGCAGGTAGAAACAACAAAACGTAAAGGAACAAAGGTTACTTTTACGGCAGATGAAACTATCTTTAAAAACTACAAGTTCCGTAACGATTATATCGTTCGCATGCTTAAAAATTACTGTTACCTGAATAAAGGCTTAACGATAATTTACAATGGCGAAAAGTTTGTTTCCGAAAACGGATTGAAAGATTTGTTACAGGAAACAATTGCCGATGAAGATATGATTTATCCTATTATTCATTTGACGGGAAATGATATTGAAATTGCCTTAACACATAGTAAAACGCAGTATTCTGAAGAATACTATTCATTTGTAAACGGACAAAATACTACGCAAGGTGGAACACATTTAACCGCTTTTAAAGAAGCTATTGTTCGAACAATAAAAGAATTCTACAATAAAAATTTCGAAGCGTCTGATGTTCGTAAGTCGATCGTTTCTGCCATTTCGTTAAAGGTTGAAGAACCTGTCTTTGAATCGCAGACCAAAACAAAACTGGGCTCAACCGATATGGGACCCGATTTATCAACCGTTCGTACATTTGTAAACGATTTTATCAAAACAAATCTTGATAATTTCCTACATAAAAATCCAGAAGTAGCCGATGCCTTGTTGCGTAAAATTCTTCAGGCAGAACGCGAGCGTAAAGAACTTTCGGGAATTCGTAAACTGGCAAAAGATCGTGCCAAAAAAGCATCGCTTCATAACAAAAAACTACGTGATTGCCGTGTGCATTTGACTGATGCCAAAAATCCGCGAAGTTTAGAAAGTACCTTGTTTATTACCGAGGGAAATTCAGCTTCGGGATCTATCACCAAATCGCGCGATGTGAATACACAAGCCGTTTTCAGTTTACGTGGGAAGCCTTTGAATACTTACGGAATGTCTAAAAAAATTGTGTACGAAAACGAAGAATTCAATTTATTGCAGGCTGCGTTAAATATCGAAGAAGATTACGAAGATTTACGTTACAACAATATTGTTTTGGCAACCGATGCCGATGTTGATGGTATGCACATCCGTTTATTAATGATCACGTTTTTCTTACAGTTTTTTCCTGAATTGATAAAAGAAGGACATTTGTACATTTTGCAAACGCCTTTGTTTCGTGTGCGTAACAAGAAAAAAACAATCTATTGTTATTCCGATCAGGAGCGTATCGATGCCATTGAAGAGTTAAAACCAAAACCCGAAATTACCCGATTTAAAGGTTTGGGAGAGATATCACCCGATGAATTCAAGAATTTTATAGGTCAGGATATCCGATTGGAACCTGTAATGTTAGATAAATCATCGTCTATAGAAAAACTATTGGAGTTTTACATGGGCAAAAACACACCTGATAGACAAGAGTTTATCATTGCAAATTTAAAAGTTGAATTAGATAAAGTAGAAGCCTAGCTTTTTAAATAATGACAGAAGAAGAGTTAAACAATTTAAATGAAGATTCTGAATTAAACAGTTACGAACCCGAGTTGGATCATAACAGTTTGGAAAGCGCAGAAGCAGAAACCATAAAGAAAGTTACAGGCATGTACGAAGATTGGTTTTTGGAATATGCTTCGTACGTAATTTTAGAACGTGCTGTACCTGCAATCGAAGATGGTTTTAAACCGGTTCAGCGCAGAATTATGCACTCCATGAAAGAGTTAGACGATGGTCGTTACAACAAAGTAGCAAACATCGTTGGACACACTATGCAGTATCACCCGCATGGTGACGCCAGTATTGGCGATGCCATGGTGCAGGTTGGTCAGAAAGATTTACTAATTGACACACAAGGGAACTGGGGAAATATTTTAACGGGTGACGATGCTGCGGCTTCACGTTATATTGAAGCACGTTTAAGTAAATTCGCGTTAGATGTTTTGTATTCGCCAAAAATTACACCATGGCAGCTTTCGTACGATGGTCGTAGAAACGAACCAATAAATCTTCCTGCAAAATTCCCGATATTATTAGCACAAGGTGGCGAAGGAATTGCCGTTGGTTTGTCAACCAAAATTCTTCCGCATAACTTTATAGAGCTAATCGATGCGTCAATAAAAATATTAAAAGGTAAACCATTTATAATTTACCCCGATTTTGTAACAGCAGGTATTGCAGATATTTCTAATTATAACGATGGTGCCCGTGGCGGACGTGTTCGTGTTCGTGCACGTATTTCTCAATTAGATAAAACTACGCTGGTAATCAAAGAAATACCATTTTCTACTACAACTACTACTTTAATTGATAGCATTTTAAAAGCTAACGAAAAAGGTAAAATTAAAGTTAAAAAAGTAGAAGATAATACATCGTCTGATGTTGAGATTCTAATTCATTTGCCTCCGGGTGTATCACCAGATAAAACCATTGACGCTTTGTATGCTTTTACAAGTTGCGAGGTTTCAATTGCTCCGCTTGGTTGTGTAATTCAAAACAACCGACCTTTATTTACAGGGGTTTCCGATATGTTGAAACAGTCAACCGAAAGAACGGTTGATTTGTTACGTCAGGAATTGATCATTGAATTAGGTGAACTGGAAGAACAATGGCATTTTTCGTCGTTGGAACGTATTTTCATTGAAAACAGAATTTACCGCAGAATTGAAGAAGAAGAAACTTGGGAAGGTGTGATTTCTACTATCGATGAAGGATTGAAACCTTTTACAAAACATTTGAAACGTGCCGTTACAACAGATGATATTGTTCGATTAACAGAGATCAGAATTAAAAGAATTTCTCGATTTGATTTAGATAAAGCACAGGAAAAACTAGATGCTTTAGAAGGCGATATCGAAAAAGTAAAATACAATATCGAGCATATTATTGATTTTACAATTTCATTCTTCACCACTTTAAAAGAAAAATACGGCAAAGGTCGCGAACGTAAAACCGAATTGCGCAGTTTTGATAATATCGAAGCCACAAAAGTAGTTTTACGCAACCAAAAACTGTATGTAAATAAAGAAGAAGGCTTTATTGGTACGGCTTTGCGTAAAGATGAATACCTTGCCGATTGTTCTGATATTGACGATGTAATTGTGTTTTTGCGCGATGGTAGTATGATCGTATCAAAAATCGAAGAGAAAAAATTCGTTGGGAAAGACATTATTCATGCTGCGGTTTTCAATAAAAATGATAAACGTACCATTTATAACATGATTTATCGCGATGGAAAAGCAGGTGCATCGTTCGTAAAACGATTTAATGTTTCGGGAATTACGCGTGATAAAGTGTACGATTTAACGCAGGAAAAACCAGGGTCGCAAGTACTTTATTTTTCAAGTAATCCAAATGGTGAAGCCGAAGTTGTTACCATTTTATTACGAATGTTAACCAATGTTAAAAAGCTGAAATTCGATTTAGATTTTGCAGATTTAATGATAAAAGGTCGGGTATCAAAAGGAAATACGGTTACAAAATATCCTATCAAAAAAATAGAATTAAAAGAAAAAGGTATTTCAACTCTTCGTCCGCGAAAAGTTTGGTTCGATGATACCGTTCACCGCTTAAATGTTGATGGCAGAGGCGAATTATTAGGCGAATTCAAACCGGAAGATCGATTGCTGATTATTACCCAAAGCGGAAAAATTAAAACGATTATTCCTGAATTGACCACACATTTTGATGATGATGTAATTGTGTTGGAAAAATGGATTCCCAATAAACCGATTTCTTGTATTTATTTCGATCCGGAAAAAGACAAATATTTCGTTAAACGCTTTTTGGTAGAATCAGTCAATAAAGAAGAGGTTTTTATTTCCGAACATCCGTATTCACGTCTTGAAATTGTTTCAACAGATTACCGTCCGGTAGCCGAAATTGTTTTTGCAAAGATCAAAGGCGTCGAAAAAGAACCGTTAACCGTTAATTTTGAAGAATTTATTTCTATCAAGGGAATTAAAGCTCAAGGAAATCAGCTTTCAAGCGATAAAATTAAACTGATCAATTTGCTGGAATCTTTACCTTACGAAGAAGAAATTACAGAAAATGAAATGCCCCAGGATTTTATTGATACTGTCGATGAAAAAACACTCACTGTAGAAGAAGACGGACAGATCGGATTTAATCTAGAATAAACTAACGTTTAATTTAACACCAAAACACCTATGAATTTTGTACTTATAGACGATCATCCTTTTATTTTAGAAGGTTATGCAAATGTTATAACACAAAATTATCCGCAAAGTAAAATTGCAAAATTTGCAAGTTGTAAAGAAGTTTTTGAATATTTTGAAAATGTTCCTCAAGCAAAACTGACAGATATTGCTTTGATTGATTTCAATATTCCGGCTTATGATGACAAAAACATCAAAAACGGAATAGAT
>JAVXSC010000090.1:0-10286 GCA_036643355.1 Myroides sp. | reverse complement strand
ACGGTTAATATACTTAGGAATCGGCGTTTCACCCAATTCACGCAATTTTAAACGGAATTCTTCGTAAGATCCATCGTACAAAAAGCGCAACGTACGTCCGCGCGATGTTGTGTTATCAATAACTTCGGCAACCAACGAATCGTCATCGCCAAAATATAATTTATTACCAATACGTATTTTACGGGCAGGATCAACCAAAACATCCCATAAACGCTGTTCTGCATTTAATTCGCGCAACAAGAAAACTTCGATACGGGCACCTGTTTTTTCTTTATTTCCATACAAACGCGCAGGAAAAACCTTGGTATTGTTCAATACCATTACATCGCCTTCATTGAAATAATCGATTAAATCTTTGAAAAATTTGTGTTCAATTGTACCTGTTTTACGGTTAACTACCATTAAACGAGACTCGTCACGATTCTCTGCAGGAAATTCTGCAAGTAGTTCGGTAGGTAAATTAAAATTAAAATTTGATAACTTCATAAAAATAAAAGTCCGTTAAGTGTTATCTTAATTAAAAAAATTAAGCTTGCAAATATACAACTTCAAAACAGGGGTTGTCAAGTAAATACCTGTTTATTTTAAAAACGAAAATTTAATTAACTTATTTACAGATAATTAACACTTAATCCTATTACTTTTAAATCATTCCAAAAATAAGGATACGATTTTGAAACAACAGCGGCATTTTTTATTATTAAAGATTGTTTTAAAACCAGCGGAGCGAATGCCATTGCCATTCGGTGGTCATGATAGGTTTCTATTTTGATAGGATCATTTTGAAAAACAACCGAATTATTCAACCGAATTGAATCGGGAGAAATTAAAACATCTGCTCCAAATTTTTCTAATTCGTTTTTTAATGCTTGTAAACGATCGGTTTCTTTTATTTTCAATGTATGTAATCCTGTTAAATTGCAGGTAATTCTCAAACCTAAACAAGTAACAATAATGGTTTGGGCAATATCGGGTGCGTTGTTTAAATTAAGATTTAAATTTTTTATTGAAGAATTTTCAACTTTTTTAAGAATGATTTTATTGTCTGCAAATGTAGTTTTAACTCCGAAATTCTGATAGATTTCAGCCAAAACTGCATCGCCTTGTAAACTGTTTTGTTTGAAATATCTCAAAGTGATTTCAGTATCAATATTTGACATCGCCACTAAACTATAAAAATACGATGCTGACGACCAATCTGATTCCACCACAAAAGTATCGTTTGAAAGCTTTTTTGTATATGGAATTTTTATAATGTTGTTTTCAAATTCGACTTTAATTCCTAACGATTGCAACACCGAAAGCGTCATTTTTATATAAGGAATTGATGTAATGGTGCCTTTTAACTGAATTTCGAGTCCGTTTGGTAAGCTAGATCCTATCAACATTAGTGATGTAATGTACTGGCTGCTTACGTTGGCATCTATCGAAACTTTATTGCCTTGGATTTTTTTTCCGATGATTTTTATTGGTGGAAAACCTTCTTCTTTTAAATACGAAATATCGCTTCCTAACTGATTCAAAGCATCAACCAAAATTTTGATTGGTCTTTCGTGCATTCTGTCGGATCCTGAAATAACAACTTCCAAACTTTCTTGAATTGCGTAAAACGATGTTAAAAAACGCATAGCCGTACCTGCGTGATGCACATTGATTTCACTTGATTTCCTAACTGATTGCAAAGCATTTTTCATTACTTCAGAATCATCAGAATTCGATGCGTTTTCAATTTTTAAGTTCGGATATAATGCCTGAAGCAAAAGCAAACGATTGGTTTCGGATTTTGAGCCCGAAATTATAACTTCCTGATTTTTTTTTAGTTCGCTTTTATTCAGCAATATATCGTTCATAAAGTTTTAACCCCTTAATTCGTGATCAAAATTACTTATTATTTATAAAAAAATCGGGCAATAAGCCCGATTTTTAAGTTTAATATTTATTGTATATTAAAAGTTTTTAGAAATACCGATATTTACCGTTTTACCAAAATTAAAATCAAAACTTGATGACTTAACAGATGGCGTAGTGTCGCTTTTCAAAGAGCTGTACTGAAGACCACCAATAGAAAAGTTTAAACCAAAGCTGTTTTTCATATTAATAAACAAAGCCGGAGTTACACCTGCGTAAAAACCATTAGATTTTAAAGTTGTAGTTGGCAAACCAGTCATTGTGTTTTCCGTTTTAACTGTTTGGTATCCCGCAGAAACATCTGCAAAAACTGAAAACAATTCGCTTAACGGTTTTGCATAACGGTAAAATGCCCCAATTTTTAAACCGTTATCTTTATTTTCTCCACCAACAAATTCATAATTTGAATTTAAAACTGAAGCTTGTAAACCAACTGTCATGTTTTCGTTAAACTGATAACCAACTGTAGGCGAAAATTCAAATGAACTTTGTTTATTATCACCAATTTTGTCTGATGACAAACCAACATTACCACCTACTAAAATAGTTCCTTCTTGTGCATTTGCCATACCTGTTACAGCAAGTGCCAACACTAACATAATTTTTTTCATTACTTTTTTTCTTTAAATTTTGTGCAAATTTATTCAGTTTTTAAAATAAAACACTATTTCTTTAGCGTTTACTATGCAAAATAGCATGTTTATAGTACTCATGAAAACAAAATTGCTGCACCTTTTAAAAGAAAAAAAACGATTATTTTAATTTTTCGTTGTTATGATGACGGTCGTGATCGCGGTTGGTTTTTAAATCCATTTTTTTATCGAAGGCTTCTTGTAAGTTTACTCCCGTTTGGTTTGCCAAACATAAAACCACAAAAACAACATCGGCTAATTCTTCGCCCAAATCTTTGTTTTTATCGCTTTCTTTTTCAGATTGTTCACCATATCTGCGGGCAATAATACGGGCAACCTCTCCTACTTCTTCGGTAAGCTGTGCCATATTGGTTAATTCGTTAAAGTATCGAACGCCGTGTTCTTTTATCCAATTATCAACATTTAGTTGTGCGTTTTTAATATCCATAATAATTTATTGCTTCTGTTTTTTAAAAATTCTCGGTTTAATTAATCTATCATAAATGTAAAGCAGTAATAAAAAAATTAAATATTTACCTATTAAATTATACCAGCATAATTCTTCGCCGTTTAGTGCACATTGAATTTCATTGTAACTCATTAAAAACGAAATCGCAACATATATTAAGGTATATAAAAGGATTTTTTTAAGCATTATTCTTTATTCTTTGTATCGATTATAATAGTAACCGGGCCATCGTTTAGAAGGCTGACTTTCATATCTGCACCAAATTGTCCGGTTTGAACTTTTTTTCCTATTGATTTTTCCATCGATGTAACAAAAGCTTCGTATAACGGAATGGCAACATCTGGTTTTGATGCTTTTAAATAAGATGGTCGGTTTCCTTTTTTGGTTGATGCATGCAACGTAAACTGACTTACTACAATGATATCGCCATTTACATCTTGAACCGATTTATTCATGACTTCATTTTCATCATTAAAAATTCGGAGTTGCGAAATTTTTGCAGTCAACCAATCGATATCTTCGGTAGTATCGGTATTTTCAATTCCTACTAAAATCAGTAATCCTAAACCAATATCGGCTACTTTCTCGTTGCTTATTGTTACCGATGCCTGCGAAACGCGCTGTATTACTGCTTTCATTTATGAATCGGGATTTTTACCGTTTCCGTAAGTATCTGCACGGTAATTTTCTTCGTCACCATCTAACATCTGCGTATAACTTTTGTAGCGCGACCATGAAATTTCATCGTCATCTAGCGCATCTTTAACTGCACAATGCGGTTCTTCGCGATGCAGACAGTTATTGAATTTGCATTGATCTTTCAGCTTGAAAAATTCCGGAAAATAATTACCAATTTCCTGTGGTTCCATATCAACAATACCAAAACCACGAATTCCCGGTGTATCAATAATTTTGGCATCGAAACTTAAATCGTACATTTCAGCAAAAGTTGTAGTATGCTGTCCTTGTTGATGTTGTTCTGATATTTCTTTGGTCTTTAAATTCAAACCAGGTTCTAAAGCATTTACCAATGTTGATTTCCCAACGCCCGAATGCCCTGTAAACATGGATACTTTATTAGTCATGGTTTCTTTTAACGCATCTAATCCTTTACCGGTAGCGGCAGAAACACGCAAACATTTGTAGCCAATTTTATCGTACGTATATTGTAAGAACAGTTGATCGTCTAATGTTTCTTCAGAAAAAGTATCTACCTTATTAAAAACCAAAATGGCTTCAATTCCATATGCTTCGGCAGTTACCAGTAATCGATCAATAAAACTGGTGGTTGTAACCGGATTATCAATAGTTACCAGAATAAACAAAATATCTACGTTCGCAGCAATGATATGCACCTGTTTGGACAGATTTACCGACTTGCGAATTAAATAATTTTTGCGTTCGTGAATGTTGGTGATAACGCCCGTAACTACATCTGCTGTGGTATCCAGATCAAAATCTACCTTATCGCCAACGGCAATTGGGTTGGTACTTTTAATACCCTTCATTCTGAATTTTCCTTTAATTCTACACTCAAAAAACTCGTTTGTATCAGCTTTTACGGTGTACCAGCTTCCTGTAGATTTATAAACAATTCCTGTCATTCACTTTTATTTTCTGTTGATTATATGGTCTTGTCTTGTGATACTTTCATCGTGAATTGCCTTGAACAACGATGTAATAAAAGCTTCGCCCAATTTATTTTCTTTGCCTTCGCGGCGCATTTTTATAAGAACTTCTTGCCAGCGTTCGGGTTGTAAAACAGCTACGTTTTTTGCTTTTTTAAGCAAACCAATTTCATCGGCAATCTGCATACGGTCTTTCAGTAATTTTAAAATCTGTGTATCAATTTCGTCGATTCTTGTTCGAAACATGTTCATTTCGTGTACATACGAATCTTCTAAATTCAACGAATCGCGTAATACCAGATTCGATAAGATTTCCTGTAATTGATTTGGCGTTACCTGCTGTGCGGCATCGCTCCAAGCCAAATCGGGCGTGCAATGTGTTTCAATCATCAACCCATCGAAATTTAAATCCAAAGCTTTTTGAGCCACTTGTTGAATCAACTCTCTATTTCCTGTAATGTGTGACGGATCATTAATCAGCGGAATTTCCGGAAAACGAATCTGCAAATCAATCGGAATCTGCCATTCGGGTTTATTACGATATTTTATTTTTTCGTAGCTTGAAAATCCACGGTGAATAAATCCTAACTTTTCGATTCCTGCATTCTGCAAACGTTCAAAACCGCCAATCCACAAACTTAAATCGGGGTTTACCGGATTTTTTATGAAAACAATTTTATCGGTTCCTTTCAATGCATCGGCAATTTCCTGAACTGCAAAAGGGTTCACGGTTGTACGCGCGCCAATCCACAAAACATCGATATCATGTGCCAAAGCCAATTCTACATGTTCTGCTGTAGCAACTTCGGTAGCCAAAAGCATTCCGGTTTCTGCCTTCACCTGCTGTAACCATTTTAAACCAATGGCGCCAACACCTTCAAAACCACCCGGACGCGTTCTTGGTTTCCAGATTCCTGCACGATAAATGGTCGCCTGATCTTTAATTCCATGCGCAATTTCCAGCACCTGATCAGGAGTTTCGGCACTGCACGGACCCGCGATTATCAAAGGTTTGTTACCTGATAATTGCTTAAACCACAAAGCTTTTTCGCTTACTTTCGTCATACCGCAAATTTACAGATATTTCAGTAATATTATTAATTATTTAAAGTGTAATATTCCTTAATAATTTCATTGAAAAACCCCAACGAAGTTTAATACTTTATTGGGGTGCATCATTAAAAATTATTTAAAATAATTCATTACTTCTTAATCACTTTTTTTACAGCCATACCTTGGTTGGTTTTAATATGAAACATATATGTACCAGCTGTTAGTTCGGCAATATTCAATTGTATTTCGTTTTCGTTATTATATTCTTGCGATTTTATATTTTTACCAAGTACATCATAAACTTCTATCTGCTCAATACCTATGTTTTCGTTGTTGGTTATCGTAACAATATCTGATACAGGATTTGGAAACACATTAAATTTAGACGTTAAAAATTCATCAACTTTTAAGTAAGTAGGTAATGCTGGAATTGCAGTTATTTTCATATTATCCATTTTTGTAGATAATGCAGGGGTAAGAGGACTACCTTTAGCATGAAAACTATCTCCAACAAGTACTTTATCTGGCTGCCCAATATTATTAAATTTTTCCGTTCTATATACATAACCCGGCGCATAAAAGTGTATGGTATTTGTTGTATAATCTATATAAATTTCTACTTTTATCCAATTATTATAATAAGTGAAAACTTTAGCCCCAATTGTTGGTCCTAACCACACATAAGAATTATTTTTTTCGATTTTACCTCTAAATTGTAAATTACTTGGTGTATTACTTAATCCTACATAAACATCATGTAAATAGGAATATTGCACACTAAATGCCTGCGTTTCAAATTCAAATTTTAAAATATTATTATTCTTGTTACGCGCATTCCACAAAACATCAACATTTTCCTGACTACAATATTCATTCCACGTACCATTTAAATTTTGCACCCAACCTATTGCCAATATATTACCACGACCCGATTCAGGAACGATTTGTATTTGTCCAAACGTTGTTTTTACATGCCAACCGCCATAACCAGGAGTTGCACCTGTAGGGTCGGTACTTAATAAACCAACGGGGTGGCTATCAAAATCATCACTCCATAACAGCTGCGCTTTTATTGATTGAAAAGCAATTAAAAATAAAATAATGTAAAGATGTTTCATAAGATTCTTTATTAGTTTAACCTATACAAGATAAAACAAAACAAATTGTATAACAAAAAAATACGTATTTTTGTGTAAAACAAGAAATTCTATGTCGATAGAAGTACAAAATATCTCTAAAAATTACGGAACGCAAAAGGCGTTAGATACCATTGATTTTAAAATTAACAAAGGGGAAATTGTCGGTTTTCTGGGTCCGAATGGTGCCGGAAAATCTACGTTAATGAAAATATTAACCACATACATTGAAGCCGATAACGGTACTGCGATTGTAAATGGCTTTAATGTGAACACACACCCGAAAGAAGTTCAGAAATCTATTGGTTATTTGCCCGAACACAACCCGCTTTATTTAGATTTGTACGTACGCGAATATTTGGCTTTTAATGCTGATGTTTATAAGGTTGACAAAAAACGTATTGACGAAGTGATACAGCTTACAGGTTTATCGCCCGAAGCTCATAAAAAAATCGGACAATTATCAAAAGGATACCGTCAGCGTGTTGGTTTAGCTACGGCTTTATTGCACGATCCGGAAGTTTTGATTTTAGATGAACCTACTACAGGATTGGATCCAAATCAACTGACAGAAATTCGCGAACTGATTAAAAATATTGGTAAAGACAAAACCGTTTTTTTATCGACTCATATTATGCAGGAAGTGGAAGCAATCTGCGACCGAGTGATTATTATTAAAAGCGGAGTTATTGTTGCCGATAACAAATTGCAGCAAATGTTTAGCAATGAAAACGATCAGGTTATTGAAATTGAGTTCGACGTTAAAATTGAAGAAGAATTTATTAAGCGTTTGCCTAACTTAAAATCGTTTCACAACATACACGATATGCAGTGGGAACTTATTTTTAATGCAGATGCAGATATGCGCCCTGCCCTTTTTGATTTTGCTAAAGAATTAGATGTAAAGATTTTATCTATGCAGCTTAAAAACAAAAATCTGGAAACTATTTTTAGAGAGAAAACGATGTAAATTTTCGTTTGATTTGTCATTCCGTGCTTGACACGGAATCTCATTTTTAATTATCTATATGAGATGCTGAAACAAGTTCAGCATGACAATTCCTTTTTAATTGTTCTTGAGATTCTTCCTTCGTCAGAATGACAAAATGAAATCAACTAGAAAACAACAACTACTTATAAATCACATTTCCAGTATATAAACGTTCAATTTTTACGGTATCGGGTTTGTTGTACACATAAATATTTCCGACAGATGCGATAACGCCTTCTAATTTATTCTTTGCAAAAACATGAATATTCTGGTTGCTGCGTTGATAAGACAAAACTGTTTTAGCATTTAATAATTTGGCATCAACAGAACCATTGGCTCCGTATAACTTTACATCCAGAACATTGGTTTTTCCTTTTAAAATAAAGCTTCCTACCTGATTATCTTCAAGCGTTACCGAATTGTTGTTCACTTTTAAATTGAAGTTGGTCGATGCACTTTCTTCATTCGGAATACTTGTCAGCAGATAAAGATTTGGATAACGTAATGTATCGTTCGAAACTACATTAAACTGCGTACGAGAATGAATTCGTTTTAAGTTTGGAGTATAGATTTTTAAAACTGCCGTTTCATGACTTTTAAGCATTTGGCACGAAATCTCGTTTTTTATTGTAAGGATCGAATCTTTAACTTCAAATGAAAGTGCTTCGATTCTGTTTTCAAATGATTGAATTTCCATTTTAAAAGTGGTACTCGGAATAATTTCTGCAGAAACATTCATAGGAATATCAACCGTATGAAATCCCGATAACTGATGTTGCTGTGAAACGGCATCGCCTTTTTTAGAAAAGCAAGCATCTTCACCAGCACATCCGGCAATTATCAACAATAATAAAACGATACTTTTTTTCATAATTCTATTTTTTATTCCTCACTCTTTCAAGAATATCTAATTCAATTAAATAATGAGAAGCTGAATCAAGTTCAGCTTGACAAACTCAAAACACACAACCTATAACTTATATCCAACACCAACTTCAAAAGCCTCTGCTTTAGCAAAGTGCGTTTTTAACGACATCACTCCAAAAACATTCGGAGTTACATAATAACGTAAACCCAAACGTTGGTAAAGCGATCCGTTTTTCTTATATTCGTCATGCACATAATAGCCAATATTTCCTTCGGCGGTTAGTTTGTTCAGATACCATTCATATCCCACAAAAACACCCACACGTTTCCAATCGGTATTTTTATCCATTCCTTCTTCGGGAAATGAAGTCGCCAAAAACGGAATAAGCTCCTTTAATGAATTCGACAGAAAAACTTCGGCACCAACTTGCGCTGCACCGTAATTATTCAACGGTTTTTCTACAATTGCAGTAATATGATAAAACGGTTTTTGCCCCATCCCGATGATATGACTTTCGTTAACGCCTGTTCTGAACAAAAGATTGTATCGAATTTGCTGCGGATAATCAACATAAGAATTGGCTTTACCGATTTGATCTTCATCAGAAAAATGATAGGTTAAACCCACATTCACTCCCAACGTATTGGTACTTGTATTTGGCGCTTTTATGGTAGCATTTGAATGATGTACAAACAGCAATCCTGCAATTATCCCGATATTTTGCCAGATTCTAGGTTGATCGTAACCCAACATAAAATAGGTTGATGGCATAAATTTAGATCCGTAAGCTACATTTCGAAAATTGGTTTCTTTATCGAATGGATTTGTGGCGTAAGAAACTCCCTGCCCTACCCGAAACTGCAACCGTCTGTTTAAAAAGTAAAAATTATAATGCGCATACAAGCCGTACAAATCGCCCAACGTTTCGTTGTGATTGTTTTGTGTGTGGAAAGAAAAACCAACTTCGGGAAAACGGTAGGTATGATGCCACTCTTTAGATCCGTCTACTTTATGGTTTACCGAAAACAGATAACCCGTAGGTTTGTTGGTTATTAAATGGGCAATATTTTCACTGTGCGGTAAAATAGCACCTTGATAGGTTTGTAACGATGCGCTCCAGTTTTCCTGACCAATTGCTGAAAAACTAGCCATCAGAAAAAGCATATTACAAATTACAAACCTTAAACTTAAAAGCCTGTTCATATTAAAACAAACCGTTAATTTCAGCATCAATTCGGTTAATAACTTGTCCTAAATCTTCAGGATTATCAACAAAATTAATAGGATCAACATCTATAATCAACAATTTGCCTTTTGTATAGCTTTTGATCCATTCTTCGTAACGCTCGTTCAGTTTATTCAAATAATCAATCGATATAGAATTTTCGTATTCACGTCCGCGTTTATGAATTTGTCCTACTAAATTCGGAATAGAACTTCTTAAATATATCAACAAATCTGGTGCACCAACCAAATCTTCCATCAATTCGAACAACTGTTTATAATTATTAAAATCACGGTTAGACATCAACCCCATGGCGTGTAAATTCGGAGCAAAAATATGGGCATCTTCGTAAATGGTTCGATCTTGAATGGTATTT
>JAVXSC010000089.1:0-10292 GCA_036643355.1 Myroides sp. | reverse complement strand
CACACCAACCAATAAATTCGTTAGATTCTTTATTAATCACAGCCCATCTACCATAGCCGTTTGTTTTGTAATCATTGTAGTTTTCTAAAAATAATTTTTCTTCTTCAATACTTTTAAAGGCAGCATTTCCGGTATATTTAATTAAATTCGGATTTAAATTCAGTTGATAAAACTTTTCAGCATCATCTAAAATAAATTCTCTTAAAAGTAATCGGTCGGTTTCAATTATAAATTTCATCACACTTAATTATAAGGCACTAATTCCGGCTTGCCATAATCGAACTGTTGCAGATTAAAATTGGTATTTCGCAGGTTGTTGGTTTTAAAAATGTTGTGTCCGTTGCCCGGAATATTCGGATAAAAAGCCAAGGAGAACTGGAAATTATTAAAAACCAGATAATCGTTACTAATTACAACACCCAAACCAATTTTACTGTACATATCTTTAGTTACAAACGTATTGTCGTTATCGCCCATAAAACCTATCGAAGTACTAAAAAACGGACTAAATCTAAAACCTAACCATTCATACGGAGCGTACGACTGCAGCTGTAAATTCAATAAAACCTTTTTAGTTCCACGCAATTCGTAACTGTCAAATCCATCAATTCCGTAGGCTCCGTTCAAGGTAATTTTATCCATAGCATAATCCCATCTGTTTAAACCAATAACAATTTCCGGATTGAAAAAATGCCTGAAACCCCAACGTCCCCAATGATACAATTTAGAAAAATACAATCCTTCTACTCTAAAAACACCTTCTTCAAAACGTTTTTCGTTAATATAACTTCCCCACTGAACTTCTCCGCCAAAATAACCACGTCTGGTGTATTTTCCCAAAGCAAACTGCGCACCTAAGTACGGACGGTTGATATTGTTTTTCTGCTGAATTCCGCCAGTAATCATAAACGTTTTTCCTACCGCGATATCTTCAATCATATCATAATAAAAAATGTAACGGTCTTGCACATAGTTGATCGATGCCAAACCAACCGTTGCCATATACAATTTTTGGCTGGTAAAGTAATTGTGCGGATCGTACTCACCAACAGGATGTTCTACATAATTTCGGGAATAATAACGCAACGAAGTCACTAAATTTGTTTGAACCTTGTGCAGATTGTTGTAACGATAATACAAAGGAGTTGAATGACCAAGCCACAAATCCAAATCATTCGATTTAAAACTTTGCAGTTTGCGTATACCATCTAAATTAGGAACCGAATCTCGAGTTGAACTTTGATACCATGTAGCACCGCCCGCCCAACGCGTCATTGGTGTAAGAAACCGTCGGTTTGCATATACCTGTTTAATATAATTTTCGGCTAAATCTAAATTGTAAAAAACACCTGCATCAATAAAGGTTTGTCCGATATTATTTACCTGATATTGTGTTCTATAGGCGTGTCGACCTTCTTTAAAACGAGTTCGATACTGATTGTTGAAATAATGACCCAATCCGCCAAAATTACGTGTGGTTAAACTCAATCGAGCGCTCGATGTTGATAGTGAACCCGTTGGATACCAGCTCCAGGCATCTAAAACTTTTATGTGGATATCTACCGAATCGGAATTTTCTGAAATTGTTTCAGGCTTTACCGAAACTCTACGAATATAACGCTGTGTACGCAATAAACGTTCAGACTCTTTCAATTTAATGGAATCTAAAGGCTGGTTGCGTTTAAAAAGCAATAAACTGCGAACGGTAAACTGCTTGGTTTTTAAATGGAGTCTGTTTCCAATTTTCTCGATCTGTTTTTTAGGAACACGCGTAGAATCCTGAATAGAAAAACCAAAAGGATCGTATGTATCAATAATTATATTACGAATAACCTTGCCTTGAAATTTTTCAAAATCGTAGTCGATATCGGCTTGCTTTACCGCCTGTACGTTGGTATTTACGTTTGTCGCCTTTTTGCGAATGAGCAGTTTGTGTAATTGCCTTGTGAACTTTCCCTTTTTAGAAAGTTCTTCCAGTTTTTGCATTTGCTGCTGTGTGGTTACAATGCTGTCTTTCGTTTGCGAAAAAGCACTGCAACAACATAAAAATGCAAGTAATACTAAAAACTGATAATATCTTTTCAAGGCTGTGTTTTAAAAACATTAAAGTACTAAAAGTTTTTATATGTGTAGATTTGTTAGGTGTTAATTTCTAAATCTTTAATATAATCTTCATATTCGTAGAAAAACAGTTCAAAATTAGTCATTTTCTCTGCGAAAAAATCATAAATTTCCTGCCATGTGTTTTTATTGTTCACACTTACGCTTTTGTCGATATCAACCCAAATTCTACTGATTAATTTTCCGTTTGGCAAATAATAATTACGTTCAAAAACTGCATCGGGTAAAAATTCTTCCAACAAAATAGCTTTTAAAGATTCTACCTTTTCAAAATAAATCTTACGTTTTTCATCGTCTTTTGGTTCAATTTCCAAAGCAACCTGTGCTGTTTTGTTATCCACAAAAAACTTAAAAGTAACATCTTTTATCTTGGTATTATGCAACAGCCATTTGCGCGGATAAGCATCGGCAAACCCTGTCCAGAAATCTTTTTTTATTTGTAGCGCTTCTTGTTTACTAAACATTGAGTATATTTAAAAATATTTTTGTGAACTATGCAATTTGAACAGTTTTTAGATAAAATAAGTGTTGTGGCAAAACAACCGTTATTTGCCTTGGATGCCCATTTAAAAATGGCACCGTTAGAACGTGTTCAATACCTTCAAAATTACGATTATTCTGCAAAGAATCCTAAAGCATCGGCAGTTTTAAGTTTGTTCTATCCTAAAAACGGCATGGCGCATCTGCTTTTAATTGTTCGATCGTCTTATCCGGGTGTACATTCATCGCAAATTGCTTTTCCGGGTGGTAAGAAAGAATTAGAAGATTTAGATTTGCAGGAAACTGCCTTGCGCGAAGCAAATGAAGAAGTAGGAATCAGCCCTACCGAAATTGAAATTGTAAAGCAATGGAGCGATTTGTATATTCCGCCGAGTAATTTTATGGTTTCTGCTTTCATGGGAATATCGCAACAGACGCAAAATTTTGTGTTGCAACCCGATGAGGTTAGCGGTATTATTGAACTTCCTGTAACCGATCTGCTGAACGATTCTTTGGTACAAAACGTTCGTATGAACACATCGTACGGAAGTGATATTTCTGTTCCGGCTTTTGTAATTAACGATCATATTGTCTGGGGTGCAACTGCTATGATTTTAAGTGAAATTAAAGAAACTTTTAGAGCCGTTTTTTAATTTTTGGTTGATGAGGAAAATCTATATTTTTAGTGGATTAGGAGTTGATAAAAGAGTGTTTGATAATATTGATTTTTCAGGTTTGAACATTGCTTTTGTTGATTGGATCGATCCTTTAAAAAACGAAACCTTTGAAAGTTATGCCAAACGAATTTCAAAAGATTTTGAAAGTAACAGTATTTTAATTGGATTATCTTTTGGCGGAATGTTAGCTGTTGAAGTTTCTAAAATCATTCGCGTGAAAAAAGTCATTTTAATTGCATCTGCTAAAAATAAAAACGAATTACCTAAATGGTTTCTACTTGTCGGAAAATTAAAATTAAATCGAATAGTTCCTTCTTCATTATTAAAAACAACAAATTTTATTACCAATTGGCTTTTCGGAGCAACCACTTCAACAGAAAAGTTGTTATTGAAAAACATCATAAAAGATACCGATCTTACATTTTTAAAATGGGCAATCAATCAAATTGTTAATTGGAAAAACCTATCTGTAGCGCAGAATTGCATTTATATTCACGGCACAAACGACCGTATTCTTCCTGCAAAACATCTTAAAATTGACTACAAAATTAAAAACGGCGGGCATTTTATGACGGTCAATAAAGCAAATGAGATTGAAAAGATTATTAAAATGCTTTGTTCTTAATGATTTTCAACTATTTCGCAGTTTGTTAAAAACTCATAAATTTTGATCTTTAAAATGTATCTTTGTTATTTCAAACGAAAATATGAGCTTGTTTAAAAAGGATCCGTTCGGACATATAATATTCATTAAAAAGTGGTTAATCAGAATCTTCGGTGTTCTTACGCATAAGCGCTACCGTGGCTTTAACCAATTGGTAATTGATGGATCTGAAGTTATAAAAAATCTTCCTGAAAACAATGTACTTTTTATATCGAACCACCAAACGTATTTTGCCGATGTAGTAGCAATGTTTCATGTTTTTAACGCCAGTTTAAAGGGTAGGGTAGATAATATTAAAAACGTACTTTATCTATGGAATCCAAAAATGAACTTGTATTACGTTAGTGCGAAGGAAACAATGGAATCGGGTATTTTACCAAGAATTATGGGTTACACCGGTGCAATAACTGTTGAAAGAACCTGGCGCGCAAAAGGTAAAGATGTTGAAGAAAAAAAAGCGGTGAACCCGAACGATACCGAAAATATTAAAAAAGCCTTGCAAGACGGCTGGGTAATTACGTTTCCGCAGGGAACCACCAAATCGTTTAAACCGGTGCGTAAAGGAACGGCACATATTATTAAGGAACACAAACCTATTGTGGTACCTATTGTCATTGATGGATTTCGACGTTCGTTTGATAAAAAAGGATTGTGGCTTAAAAAGAAAGGTATTCTACAGACTTTTACCATTAAAGAACCTTTACAAATCGATTATGAAAACGAAACCATTGATCAGATTGTAGAAAAGATCGAGTATGCTATTGAACAGCATCCGTCGTTTTTAAAAGTAATTCCTACCGAAGTTATAGAAAGCGATAAAAAACTGAATAAAGACCGTCGTTTTCCATTTGAATATTAATTGACTCAAGTTTTTTTACAATTAACTTTTATGAAACACCGTCACTTCGAGCGAAGTCGAGAAGTTAATTAAAAAGCATTCAGCGGAATATTAAATCCTAACGAAAAAGTAAAACCTTCAATAGGTTTTAAATCTTGCTTTGTTTTAATATCAAAACCATATCCAAAACCAAATTCTACAATACTTGCAATAGATAATCCTACTTTTGGTGTGGCAGTGTACGGAGTTAATTCGCCTTCTACAAACGGAATAATTAAATTGTTAAACGTAGGGTAAAACGTAAAACTTCCTTCAGGAATTACCAAAAACTGATCTCTAAAATAAGCTAAATTAGCATTGGCTTCCAATTTTATTCCTACTGCATTTCCAGCCAACGGCTGTAAATAATAACCACCTACTTTTAGCATGTTTCCTGCCTGTGACTGATAAGCCACCGACGGACCAACTAAAAAATCTTGGGCATTTGCTAACAAAGGAAATGCTAAAGTAATGATGTATAAGAATTTTTTCATTTGAAGATATTTAATTTAGCCGTTTTGTTTGAATTTAAGACCTCACAGGTTTTAAAAACCTGTTTAGGTCTATCATTATTAGAAGCTTCTAGTTCATAGAAACGAAGCTTCTTGTTTATCAATTAGAAGCTTCTCGTTACCCAACGAGAAGCTTCGTTTTTATATTGCACTAATAATCGCAGTAAAATCGGCTATGTTTAAAGCTGCACCGCCAATTAAACCACCGTCAACATCAGGCTGTGAAAATATGGTTTGTGCATTGTCTGGCTTTACGCTGCCACCGTATAAAATGGTCACATTATCTGCCAAACTGCCGTAATGATGAGCAATTTGCTCGCGTATAAACTGATGCATTTCCTGTGCTTGTTCCGGAGTGGCAGTTTCGCCTGTACCAATTGCCCAAACAGGTTCGTATGCAATTATTATGTTTTCCCAAGCTTCTTTTGGTAAATGAAACAAAGAATCTTTTAACTGATAAAAAACCACGTTTTGAAACTGTTTGCTTTTACGGTCTTTTAATTCTTCGCCTACACAAAAAATTACGCGCATTTTATGGCGTAAAGCGGTGTCAACTTTATTTGCTAATGAAGACGGAGTTTCCTTAAAATACTGTCTGCGTTCTGAATGACCCAAAATAACGGTTTCAACACCTACACTTTTTAGCATATCGGCAGAAATTTCGCCCGTAAAAGCACCACCTTCTGCCTGATGCATGTTTTGTGCAGCTACCGTAATATTGGTGTCTTCTAAAATTTGTGTTGCCAGCATTAAGTTGGTAAAAGCCGGTGCAACCATAACCTCGACTTCTTTACCTGTTGGCATATTGTTTACTAAATCGTTTAAAAAAGTAACAGTTTCCTGTGCGTTTTTATGCATTTTCCAGTTGCCTGCAATAACTTTATGTCTCATATTAAGGTTGTAATTTATCTAATGTTTTAATTAAAAGGGTTGCTACAATGGCTTTTTTAAGAGCGATGTTTCCTTGAGCATCGACTAAAATATAACGCGGAATCCAATCTAACTGAATAGACTGACCAAATTCATCTTTCATTTTTTCGTTCAGATAATAGTGATCGCCTTTTAAATCGTACTTTTTAATAGCTTCGGTCCATTTGTCTTTTGTTTTATCTAAAGATAGAAAAACGTAAGCCGTTTTTGGATATTTCTGCTGAAGATTCTTTAATTCGGGAAATCCTTTGATACAATCGGGACACCATGATGCCCAAACATCAATAACGATAGGCGATCCTTTATGCTTCTCTAAAATGTTTTTAAACGAAATTTTGTTTCCCGAAACATCATCAAATTCCTTGTTTAAAGTTATTGGACTGAATTTTTTATCGTTAATTGAAATGGTATCTTTTTTAATTGCCAACGTATCTTTAAGATCTTCTATCTCGTGGGCAATTTTCTCGTCAACTTTTTTAGTATCACAACTTATCGCGATAAATCCCAAAGCTAAAAGGGTTATAAAAATCTTTTTCATATTTAATAATTATTTTCGTTCATCTGTTGATAAAATTGCATAGCCATAATTATCTGACCAGCCCGATTTTAAAGGTAATAATTTTCTAGTATGCGCTTCTCTTAACATTCCAACTTTTTCTAAAACAGTTATTGAGCCAATGTTTTCAATTGCACAACCGGCTTCTATTCTGTGGAGGTTAAGATTTTCAAACCCAAAATCTATTATTTTTTTTAAACTTTCAGTCGCATAACCTTTATTCCAAAAATTGAAATGATATTGAAACCAAACTTCTGCATTTCTATAATGTTCTTTTCCTAAATTTAGTCCAATTAATCCGATAAATTTATTTTCTTCAATCAATTCAACTACAAAAGTATATCGCTTGATATTTTCTTGGCTATTATCAGAAATCCATTTTTCAACGGAAACAGATGTTTCGTATATATTCTGTGGGATTCCTGCGGTATTAAACTTGGCTGTTTCTTCTAAACACTGTAAATTATAAACGTTTTCAATATCTAATTCACAAATGAGTCTAATATTTAATCTTTCTGTTTTTAAATTAATTTTCATTTTTAAATATTGTCTTGGATAAAAGTTGAGCAGTTCAATGTATCGAGGAGTTTTTAATTATAAGTTCTCGACAAGCTTCGGTTCTCGACTTCGCTCTAACTGACGAAGATCGATTTAATATAAACTTTCAATAATTACACTATTTTAATTTAATTCTTGGGTCTAAATAAGCGTAGATTAAATCTACTAAAATGGTAATTAATACAAAAGTGGTGGCTACAACGATAACCGATCCCATGATTACGGGAAGATCTAAATTGTTTAGCGCATCAACAATTTCTTTACCCAAACCGTTCCAACCGAAAATATATTCAACAAAAACCGCACCAGCAAGCATCGAGGCAAACCAACCCGAAATTGCTGTTACAACCGGATTCATGGCGTTTTTCAAAGCGTGTTTTGTAATGATTTTATAAGTTGATAATCCTTTGGCTCTTGCCGTACGAATGTATTCCTGATTCAAGACTTCTAACAGCGAATTTCGCATTAACTGTATCACAACACCCAACGGACGAATTCCTAAAACCACTGCGGGAAGGATCGCATTTTTCAATGCTAAATGTGTTCCTTCGCCAAAATCGTCTACTTCGTACAAACTGCCGGTCATTTTTAAACCGGTGTAATTGTGCAGCACGTAGCCAAAAATCCATGCGAATAAAATGGCACTGAAAAACGATGGCACGCTCATACCCAACGTACTGATTAACGCAATCAATCGATCGAAAAAACTGTTGGCATTCAAAGCCGATAAAACGCCCAGAACCACACCAATAAGCAGTGCAATTACTATAGAAAGTACGGCTAAAACCACGGTACTTGGCAGGGTGTGTAAAATAATATCGGTTACTTTTTTGCCGTTTTTCTGAAAACTTTCGCGCAGATAAGGCGTTTTTAATACTACATCGTACTTTTTTGTGCCGAATAAAATGCTTCCGCCGTATTTTTCTTTGGTATAAAACGTATAATGATCGTTTTGAGTTTTATGAAACGATATCGGCGATAAATCGTTTAAATAATATAAATATTGCGTTGAAACAGGTTGATCAAAACCATACTTCTTTTTAATTAAAGCCAATTGTTCCGAGTTTTCGTTTTGATCTAACATCATTCTGGCAGGATCGCCCGGCAAAATGTTGAACAATATAAACACGACAGTTACTACGCCAAAAAGCGTAAAAAACGAATAGCCTAATTTATTTAGAAAGTACGAAACCACTATTTTTTAATTTCGGAATAATTCTTTTTCAAGATGGTTTTTAGTTCAGATCCAATGAATTTTTTCTCGTTAATACCGTCCCATTCTTTAATTTTGTTTCCATTCCAAAAATAAATGATTCCCGGCGTGTCTTTACCGCTTCCCAATAATTTCCAAAACGGAATTACTTCAATAATTTTGTAAGGATATGTAGCGCCGGCAAACGAAAAGAAATCAGGAATTTTCTCTGGTTCTTCGTTCATAAAAACAACTTGAACTTGCGGGAAGTTTTTATCTTTTTTCTTCATTTCAGCAAGTTCCTTTGCAACATCTCTACAATGTTCGCAACCAGGAACAAACAATGCCAATATTTTTTTACCTTGATCGATATTCGAAAAATACTGTGCATAACCCGATTTTACTTTTGCAGGTTCGTCAACAACCGGTTTAGCTGTTTCAGTCGGAACTTCTTCTGTAACGGTTTCAGCCGGAGTTATAACAACAGTTTCAGTTGGTTGTGTTTCAATAGTTTCTGTGTTTTCTAATGGTGTTCCAATTTCTTCAGTGGCAACTTCTGCTACTTTTGGCTGAATAGGAGCCAACATAAACAAAGCTAAAATTGATGCAAAAGTTATGGTTGATAAAACCCAGAAATTATTTCCTTCTTTTACTGTTTTTGGAAAGATGTATAAATAAATTCCCAGTAAAATTATGGCTACAACGTTTTTAATAATCGCTTCGATAGGTGTCATTGGCAACAAACTTCCAAAGCATCCGCAGTTACCAGAATTTCCGCCGGTTTGTATGGTATCAATAGTTAAATGAACCGTAAAAACAACCAACATTAATATGGTAGATGGAACTACAATTCTTCGTAAAAAGTTATTCTGTAACAATAAAATTCCCAATGCTAATTCTATTCCAATCAAAATTCGAGAGAAAAACACGGCAAAATCTTCCGAAAATCCAAGCGGATACAATTGCTTCACTTCAAAAGTCGAAATTGCAAAATACGGACTCGGGTATAATTTGGCAACGGCAGAAATTAAGAATAAAAACGAAATAATTATTCTAATTGTCCACGGTAAATATTTTTTAAAGTTTTCCATTTTTATTTTTTTACTTTTTTCAAAAATAAGATTTGATATAAATGTAAGTTGTTAATCGTCTGTTAATAGGTTGTTATTGCGCAAAATCCATTAAAATTAAAGCAAAAACCGCATAATTAATCATGTCTTGATAATTAGCATCTAACCCTTCAGAAACAATGGTTTTTCCGTTATTGTCTTCAATTTGCTTAACACGTAACAGTTTTTGCAGAATAATATCGGTGTGAGATGAAATGCGCATATCGCGCCAAGCCTCGCCGTAATCATGGTTTTTATTCAGCATTAATTCCTTGGTAATCGCCAAATGTTTATCGTACAAATCAATAGCTTCCTGGTTAGATAAATCGGCTTCTTTAGAAACTCCTTTTTCCAGCTGAATCAACGCCATAATGCTGTAATTGATGATTCCAATGAATTCTGAACTTTCGTCTTCATCTATTTTTCGAACATCATTTTCCTGTAAAGATCTAATTCTGCACGCTTTAATGTAAATTTGATCGGTTAACGACGGCAACCTTAAAATGCGCCATGCACACCCGTAATCCTGTAATTTTTTAATGTATAATTGTCGGCAAATGGCAATTATTTTATCATATTGTTCCGCTGTAGAAAGCATATTCAAGTATCTTTGTGT
>JAVXSC010000088.1:0-10568 GCA_036643355.1 Myroides sp. | reverse complement strand
AATTTGTGTGATAATTTCGCTTAATAAATCAGCGCCGTCAATAGGTTTTGGATGAAGCCCCTGACTTTTTCTTTCTTCGATTTCGTTTAGGTAATCCTGATATAGGTTCATAATATTATTTTGAATATTTCAGGCAAATACTGAAAAATCAATACTGCCGTTTTACTTAATTCTGTTTAGTTATTTTAACTTTCTTTAAAGTTTGGTGCAAAATTACAAAAAGGAATTCATATTTTAAAATTTTTAATAAAATGATGAATTAAAGGAATTATTATTTATAATTATTCTATTTTGGCTTTTATAATTCAACAAATTAAGAAAGTGTGTTGTGAATAGTTGAAAAAATAATCTTTTTTTTATTATTTAGATATGTTTATATCCATAAAACTGATAAATAAGCAAAAAGCTCTTCAATTGAAGAGCTTTTTATGTTTTAATTTTTTAACCAGTTGCTTTTAAAAGTACATTTTTGGAAATCTTCGTTGATGTATATATAAGTATCATCTACTGTTTCAGAAATCCACTTTCCTATAACTTCGTTTTGTTTAGATTTTAAAGCTACACCACGTATTTTCATGTAATCGTTAGAAAAATCGGCAGCATGCTGTGGAATTTTATTTGTTACCTGTACAATTTGGTATTGCTGTTTATTTGAAGCATCGTTAACCAATGTTGTAGTAGAAATTTCGCCCACTTTTAAGTTTGATATCATTGAATACAAAACTCTGTCTTCCATCTTGTTCAACTCAAAACGCGTTTCTCCACTACGATCTGTTAAAATACCACCACTTTGTTTGGTATCTTTTTGTTGTGAATATTGACGTGCAGCATCGCTAAAAGTAATTTCTTTGTTTAAAATACGAATTCGCAAATCGTCTAAATCTTTTTTGGCTTTATCTAATGCTTCCTGCGATGGTTTTGGAGACATTACAATATGTCGGAGTTCCAGATTTTTACCTACAATTTTTTCTAATTGTATAATGTGGTAACCATATTCGGTTTCGAAAGGTTTCGAAATTTCACCTTCTTTTAATGAAAAGGCAACATCTTTAAACTCTTTTACAAACTGTGTTTTCTTATCTACGTTGTAAAAACCACCGGTTTGTAAAGATGCTTTGTCTTCTGAATACATATATACTTTACCTGCAAACGAAGATCCGTCTAAAACATCTTGTCTAATTTCATTCAACTTGTCAATAACCGCTTGGCGTTCTTCTTTTGTAATAAGAGGTTTCATTACAATTTCTGCCAATTCCAATTCATCGCCAACTATTGGAAGTGAATCTTTAGGAATTTTGTTATAAAACTGACGGATTTCTTCTGGTGTAATACTTACTTCTTTAATCAATTTTTCCTGCATACGCGAAGCCAGCTCATTTTCTTTCATAATATCAAAGAAATATTCTCTGAACTCTTCGTAGCTTTTTTTGTTGTAGTATTTCACCACATTATCAACAGATCCTGCTTGTTCAACCATACGGTCGATTTGCGAATCCATTCTCGAATTTATTTCTTCGTCTAAAATAACAATACTGTCTTGTATCGCCTGGTGCGAGAATAATCTGTTTTCCAATAAAGTACCTAAAATTTCGCAACGAGTATATTTAGAAGTGTCATAACCGGTTGCTTTAGCCTGAATAAAGGCATTATCGATATCAGAATCTAACACCACATAATTACCAACAACGCCAACAATACCGTCGATACGTTTTTTTGTTGATTCTTGTGCGTGTACGTTCACAAAACCAATAACAGCTAAAACTGTTAGCAAGGTATTTTTAAGAAATAATTTCATATTTGTTTATTAAATTTTACAAATCGCAACAAAGATACATAGCTACGGCAAACTTTTATATTTTTTTAATTTTAATTAAGACTTTTTTTGTTGTATTTGGTTTTTAGCTGATCTAATACCTGTTGATTTACTTTTATTTCGGCTTTATTGATCAGTTCTTCATTGTATTGATTTTCGAACTGATTTTGATAATCTGATAAAACCTGACTTTTTACTTCATCGTAAGTTGGCTGATGTTCGTCTTTTTTATCGCGAATGTAAAAAACGTAATAATTATTGTTGTACTTAACCACGTTTTTACCAAGCGAATCAAATTCTAAATTTTCTGGCAAACGCTTATCGTTCATATAAAATCGACCTTGGTATTTGTAAACCATCGGGAAATCGGCTTCTTTTACTTTGTGATTGTTTTTTAGTAGTTTATGATACGTTTTAGCATCAGATTTATTATTGAAAACATACACTTCACCAATAAAATTAGCATGTTGCAGGTATTTAGACTTATTGTTTGCGTAATAGTTTTGTTGTGCAATAGTGTCTTTTGCGCTTTCGTTCCAAATGTTCTGTTCCAATAAATCAAACAAAATCAAGCCTTCTTTGTATTCATGTAAGTTATGAGCAAATTCAGGAAAATTGGTTTCTAATTCATTGTTGTAAGCTTCCTTTAATTTTCTTAACGAATAAAAATCAAAAGCCTTTTTTATTAAAAGTTCGTCGGTTTTTACCGCAGCATATTGTTTTGGAAACGAATAAACATGATCTAAAACATTCTTTGCCGTTATTTTTTTGTCGGAATATTCTGCCAGAACCATTTCGGTTTTTGGATTACTTTCAACAGCCGGCTGATTCATTAATTCCTCACGATTTAGCAACGCAACGGTTTCTGAAATATTTTTTTCATTGGTTTTAAAATGATACATTTCTTTTAAATGAACTATCAGATCTTTCTCTAAAATTTTTGAACGGCTGTCTGATTTTATTCTACGAAGAAAATTATCTTTCAATTCCTCTTTTGTAGACCTGTCTTTAATATTTGTAACCGTCAAAATGTGCCAACCATACTGACTTAAAAAGGGTTTTGAGTAAGCGTCTTTAAAATTAAGATCGTACAAAACATCAGAAATTCCATCGATATTTAACGAACCTTCGTTGTAAATACCCAAATCGCCACCTTTATCACGCGTGTGAATATCTTCGGAAAAATGAAAAGCAACATCGTAAAAAGTATCGCCAACCTCTAAACGTTTGTAAATATCGTTGATTTTCTTTTTAGCTTCGGCGTCATTTTTATCTTTGGTTTCAACTAAAATATGGGCAATATTTTTAGTTTTCGATGTTGGTCTTTTGTGATAAACCTTTATCAAATGATACCCGAAATTAGATCGAACCGGCATAGATATTTCTCCAATATTTGTATTGTAAGCACCACTTTCAAACGGATAAACCATTTTAAAAACACTGAAATAACCTAAATTTCCATTGTTGGTTTTGGCACTTAAATCGTCGGAATATTTAACGGCAGCATTTTCAAAAGCTAATCCTTTTAAAATTTCATTTCTAACATCAATCGCTTTGTTGTAAGCTTTCAAAGTATCGGCAGGTTGCGCAAATTCATCAACATTAATTAAAATATGTGATGCTTTTACTTCGTAATCTGCACGGTTCAACGCCTCGTTCACCAAACGATCTAATTCTTTTTCGTTTATAAAATATTTTTCAGCCAATTCACTTCTATAAACCTTAAATTCTTGGTCAATTTTCGGTGATTTATCAATGCCTAAAGCATACGCATTCTGCAATTTAAGCTTGTAAGTCTTATAAAGTTTAAAATAAGTATCAATATCTTTCTGCGATTCATCGGCAATGATATCGATATTTTTATTGTACAATCGCTCAAAATCGGCAACATTATAAATACTGTCGTTAATGGTAACCAGAACATCGGTTGGTTTTTGCGCAAAAGCTGTGATTGATAAATTAAGCAGTAAAAAATTTAAAGTTACTTTTATAAGTTTCATTACAATTTTGGTTGATTTCACAAAGTTAAACTTTTTTGTGAGAGATCATAAACCGATTAGAAAAACCGCAACCCGATTTGTTTTAAAATACACTTTAATGTACTATTTTTGCAAACCTAAGTACACAGTAATGAGTTTTAAAGACGAAATATTAAAAAGAAGAACCTTTGCGGTTATTGCGCATCCAGATGCCGGTAAAACAACCTTAACAGAAAAACTGCTTTTGTTTGGTGGTGCAATTCAGGAAGCCGGTGCCGTAAAAAGCAATAAAATTAAGAAAGGAGCAACATCCGATTTTATGGAAATTGAACGTCAGCGTGGAATTTCGGTGGCAACTTCGGTTCTTGCTTTTAATTATAAAGAGAAAAAAGTTAATATTTTAGATACACCAGGGCATAAAGATTTTGCCGAAGATACCTTTAGAACTCTTACTGCGGTTGATTCTGTTATTGTGGTAATCGACGTTGCAAAAGGGGTAGAGGAGCAGACCGAAAAGCTTGTTGAAGTTTGTAGAATGCGCAACATACCTATGATTGTGTTCATTAACAAGTTAGATCGTGAAGGTAAAGATGCTTTTGATTTGTTAGATGAAGTAGAGCAGAAATTAGGATTGAAAGTTACACCTTTATCTTTCCCAATTGGTATGGGATACGATTTTCAAGGAATTTACAATATTTGGGAAAAAAATATAAACCTGTTTTCTGAAGACAGTCGTAAAAATATCGATGATGTAATTACGATTGATAATTTAGAAGACGAAGCGTTAGATAAATTGGTGGGCGATAAACCTGCCAATAAGTTGCGTGAAGAATTGGAATTGGTTGCAGAAGTGTATCCGGAATTTAACCGTGAAGACTATATTAATGGCGATTTACAACCGGTTTTCTTTGGATCTGCCTTAAACAATTTTGGAGTTCGCGAATTGTTGGACTGTTTTATTGAAATTGCTCCGTCGCCACGCGCAAAAGATTCTGATACAAGAACAGTTCAGCCCGATGAAAACAAATTTGCAGGTTTCGTGTTTAAAATCCACGCAAATATGGACCCTAAACATCGCGACCGTTTGGCGTTTATTAAGATAGTTTCGGGAACTTTTGAACGTAACAAGCCTTATACACATGTACGTTTAGGTAAGAATTTGAAATTTTCTAGTCCGAATGCGTTTTTTGCCGAAAAGAAAGAAATTGTTGATATTTCGTATGCCGGTGATATTGTAGGTTTGCACGATACCGGAAATTTTAAAATTGGCGATACCTTAACAGAAGGCGAATTGATGAATTTCCGTGGGATACCATCATTCTCTCCAGAACATTTCCGTTACATAAACAATGCCGATCCAATGAAATCAAAACAATTGGAAAAAGGAATTGATCAGTTAATGGACGAAGGTGTGGCGCAGTTGTTTACTTTGGAATTAAACGGACGTAAAGTTATTGGGACCGTTGGTGCCTTACAGTACGAAGTTATTCAGTATCGTTTAGAACACGAATACGGCGCAAAATGTAACTACGAACCTTTTGCTGCTTTTAAAGCATGTTGGGTACGTCCAGAAGATCCTAAAAACGAAGAATTTGCAGAATTTAAACGTGTAAAACAAAAGTTCTTGGCAAAAGATAAATCGGGACAATTGGTTTTCTTGGCAGATTCTGATTTTTCTATCCAAATGACGCAAAGTAAATATCCAACAGTAAAATTAGACTACGTTTCAGAACGAATTTTATAATAACAAAAAGCGAATGAGTTTAGATTCATTCGCTTTTTTATTTTAGTTTTGCAAATTCTTTTTTCTTTTACGAAGATAGTAAAACGCTAAAGCGGCAATCAGCAATAATGGCCAAATATATAGCAATCCTAAAAAGAAACCAGGCATCCAGCTTACACCACCTTTTACCGAATTCCACATTTTAGAGCCATACGATACCGTTACGCCAGTTTCAGTTGTCTGTTTATAAAAAGTTATTTCAAGTGTACTCATAGACACTCTGTTTTGTAAGTAATTCAGCTGACCTTGTTTCGATTCTATTTCTTCTCTTATAAGAACTAATTCTTTTTCAATTTCTAAAATTTCAGAAATTTTATTAGCCTTTTTCAATAGGTCCAAATAACGACTTTCTAATTCCTTTTTCGCTTTTAATCGCGCTTCCAAATCAATATACTGTTCCGTTACATCTTCTGAAGAAATTTCTTTTTGATCGAAATACGGCACTCCGGTAGTTATCTCTTTTAAAATATTTTCGAAATTTTCATTTGAAACTCGAACAACAATATTTCGTGTTATTGAATTATAATCTTTTCCTTCGTTATCAGTCTGAATCTGTGCTTTGTATTTCTTTACAGCAGTGTAAATTTTATCGGCAGTTTTTTCAAAATCAGTAGTTTCGAATCGAAGTTTACCATTTTTAACTATTTTTTGTTCCGAAGTAGTTGATGATTCCGATGAATCAGTAGAAGAAACTGCTTTATCTGATTCTGTTGCGGGCATTTGAACTTCTGTCACAGAAACTTCATCTTTTGATTCTTCTGCTTTTTTGCAAGAAGTCAATGTAAACGCTAAACAAGCAAATAAAATATATTTTTTCATAAGTAGAATTTTAGATTTTAAATATATTACTTTTTAAAACACATTTGTAAAAAATCTCGTTCTAACAAAATTGATTTTTTGTTTATATTTACTTAAAATCATACTTATGAAATTTAAAATTCTATTTTATTTACTTCTATTTTTTGGTGCTTTTACAAATTGTATTGCGCAGTCTTCTACTTCATTCGTTTCTTTACTTACTACTGAAACTAAAGAGCATGAGGTAAAAATTGTTCTTAAGGATCGTATTAACGATACAATAATATCTAACATTACAGTAAAGTATAATTCAAAAGCTCCTTATCAGTTATTAGTAAATGAGTCGTTTACTGAAGGTAAAATTTATTTTAAGGAAGATAAGAAAGTAATTTCCCGTAAGCAAAATGAAATTAAATATTTAGAATTTATCGATAATAAAGGTCAGTCGAGATATTTCGCCTTCATACCTGAATTAAAAGAAAAAAATGTCGCAGAGATTAAAACTAAAGGAAAAATAAATTATTTTTTAGTTTATTCAAATAAAGATATTGTAGCGGCATCACACGGCAGAGTTTTTATTGAAAAAGATGGAAAATGGATAAAGCATAAAAAGTGGATCAATAGTGATTGTCTTAAGAAGATACAATCCTTAATAACTGATGAGTCTGATTTAGCCGAAAAATTAAATGTTGACGAAATATCACAAGAAGAAGTATTTAAAATTCTGAACATTTATAATTCAAGAAAAAATTAAATCTTCAAACTACTTTCAAACGGAACACGGTGAATCAAGCTTCTGCCTAAAGTAACTTCATCGGCATATTGCAGTTCATCGCCAACGGCAATTCCACGCGCAATTGTCGATGTAATAATTTCGTAATCTTTAATCTGTTTGTAAATATAAAAATTGGTAGTATCGCCTTCCATTGTAGAACTCAACGCAAAAATAATTTCGGTAACGCCACCGTTTTTTACTTTATCAATCAAAGGTAAAATATTCAGCTGACTAGGACCAACACCATCAATCGGAGAAATCTTTCCACCTAAAACATGGTAAATTCCTTTGTAAAGCTGAGTGTTTTCCAATGCCATAACATCGCGCACATCTTCCACCACACAAATTATCGAATGATCACGCGACGGTTTCTCGCAAATTTCGCACAAATTAGTGTCCGATATCGCATAACAGCTCCTACAGTATTTAATTTCGTTTCGCAACAAATCCAACGCAATTGTTAAGCCGGTAGTTTGTTCAATTGGCTGGCGTAGTAAATGCAAAACCAGGCGTAATGCCGTACGTTTACCAATTCCGGGCAACTGCGCCATTTCGTTCACTGCGTTTTCTAATAATTTCGAAGGAAAATCCATTCTGCAAAATTAATACATTTTAGTTGAAAATTAAATGCTGCTTTTTAATACGGCTACAATAAAATATTTATTTTTGAGAAAATTTTAAGAAATGACTCCCATTGTAATTTTAACCATATTAATCATTTATTTCGGAATCTTAATTGGTATTTCGCATTTTGTAAGCCGTAAAGACAGTAGCAATGCAGCTTTTTTCTCGGCAAATAAAAACTCAAAATGGTATTTGGTAGCATTCGGAATGATCGGAACTGCGCTTTCAGGCGTAACGTTTATCTCTGTTCCGGGCGAAGTTGGTGCGCCAAGTGGTGAACAATTCAAATATTTTCAGTTTGTTTTGGGAAATGCAGTTGGTTTCATTGTCACGGCAACCGTTCTTTTACCTTTATATTATCGATTGAATTTGGTTTCGATCTACGAATATTTCGAAAAACGATTGGGATTTTACAGTTACAAAACCGCTGCAGCCATATTTTTAATCAGTAGAACCATTGGTTCGGCTTTCCGGTTGTATTTGGTTGTCATTGTTTTTCAGCGATTTGTGTTCGATGCTTTCGGAATTCCCTTTGCAGTAACCGGATTAATTTCACTCGCATTAATTTACGCATATACCTATAAATCAGGATTAAAAGCAATTATTATTACCGATACCTTACAGACTTTTTTCTTGATAAGTTCGGTTATTCTGACTATTATTTTTATTTGTTACAGTTTAGATTTAAATGCGATTGAGGCTTTTGAAACCGTTAAAAACAGTAGTTACAGTAAAATTTTCTTTTGGGAAGATTTTGTAGATAGCCGTTTCCATTTTATTAAGCAGTTTTTGGGTGGAATGTTCGTAACCATTGCAATGACTGGGTTGGATCAAGATTTAATGCAGAAAAATTTAAGTTGCGCCAATATTAAAGATGCACAGAAAAACATGTTCACTTTTACAGGGATTTTTGTATTGATTAATATCTTTTTCTTGGGAGTGGGTGCGTTGCTTTATATTTATGCCGATGCGAACGGAGTTTCAGTTCCTACCGATTTAATTACCGGAAAACCTCGAACCGATTTGCTTTTTCCTGAAATTGCCTTTCATCATTTAGCATTAGTACCTGCAATTGTCTTTTTATTAGGTTTGATCGCTGCTACTTTTGCTACAACCGATTCTGCTTTAACGGCTCTGACAACTTCTTTTTGTATTGATTTTTTAGGAATGGATAAACCAGAGAATGTTCAAAAAACAAAAAATGTAATGGTTCGAAAAATAGTCCATTTAATTTTCTGTCTGATCATGTTCGCGGTCATTGTAATCTTTAATATAATAAACGACGCATCTGTAGTAAGTATGATTTTCAAAATAGCTTCATACACTTACGGACCGTTATTAGGATTATTTACTTTTGGTATGTTTTTCAAAGCTCGAAAAGTTCACGATAAATTAGTGCCTTTTATCTGTTTAGTTTCGCCATTTATAACATTATATATAAGTAACAATTCTAAAACTTTATTCGGCGGATACGTTTTCGATAACGAATTAATAATCGTAAACGGCTTAATTACTTTGATATTACTACTGTCTATAAGTTTTAAACAAAAAACCGAACTTAATTAAGTTCGGTTTTTTTAATATTTATTAATACTTAAAAGTACCAAAGTGCAGGCTTCTTCATATTCAATGCCTGCATTTTTAAGTTTTTCTTGAAGTTCTCTGTTTTCGGTTCCGGGATTAAAAATTACGCGTCTTGGATTTATGCCTAAAATATAATCGTAAAAAGGTTTTTGGTTTGTCGGATTCAAATACAGTGTTATTGTATCAATATCTGTATAAGGTTCTAAATCTTTTGTGATAGCTACACCATTAATTTCCCCTTCGCGATTTCCAAAAGCTTTAACTTTATGATTGTAATTTAATAATTTTCTTACCGCCATGTTAGAATAACGTTGCACATTTTCCGATGCTCCCATAACTAATGTATAATCTTTCATCTTCTTTTTCTTTACAAGTTACGATTTTTAAAATGAATTTGCAATGTGTTTTTTACGATAAAGGATATATTCCAAATACTACAACTTCTTTCAAATGTTAAAATTATTTTATAACCACTTAACAATAAAGTAACTAAAAAATAACAATAAAAAAAAGGTTTAAAATAATTAGGATAGCATAAAAAAGGGGTGGTATATTTGCACCGTTGAAAAACAGAAACGTTCTTAAAAAGATTAGAAAACACAGATAAATTTATAAAAAATAAATTTGGATTTGATGTAAAAAAGTTTGTAGCTTTGCAATCCGTTTCAGAAACGAAACGACTAGCAAAAGTTCTTTAAAAATCAGGTTTAAATTTTTTAAAAATTAAATTTGTGAGAATCAAAAAGAAGTTTTAATTTTGCAACCGCTTTGAGATAGAAGCGAAGAAAAGAAGACAAGTTCATAGACATATTGGATTAACAGAAAAATAAAGAGTAAGAGCTTTTAGGAAACTAAGAGGTCTTAAACGCAACATCAAAAATATTAAAAACATACGATGAAGAGTTTGATCCTGGCTCAGGATGAACGCTAGCGGCAGGCCTAACACATGCAAGTCGAGGGGTAGTTGTCTTCGGACAATGAGACCGGCGCACGGGTGCGTAACGCGTATGCAATCTACCTTATACTAAGGGATAGCCCAGAGAAATTTGGATTAATACCTTATAGATAATAAAAAAGGCATCTTTTTAATTATAAAGATTTATTGGTATAAGATGAGCATGCGTCCCATTAGTTAGTTGGTAAGGTAACGGCTTACCAAGACGATGATGGGTAGGGGTCCTGAGAGGGAGATCCCCCACACTGGTACTGAGA
>JAVXSC010000087.1:0-10568 GCA_036643355.1 Myroides sp. | reverse complement strand
TTTGGATATGTACCTGTAACGAATGCTTCTTGGTTTTGTGTCATTACATATTTCATGTGATCAACCCCAATAGAAACACTGTAATTGTCTGTAATAAAATATCCTACACGCAAATTGGTCTGCGGAATGGTCATTTTTGTAGGGTTGATATAATCTACATGCCAGCCTTTTGGTTTGTCGTGCGCAGTAGCATCGTTAACCGTAAAATTAAAATCGTCTCCTTTAAAATGAATATCAGAATTTGAATAATAACCACGGTTTCCGCCCCAGTAAATAAATATTTTTCCTTTGTTGTTTGCTGTGTAAGGGTTTGTGGTAACTTCCTGCCCGAAAGAAGGCACGGTAATAAAAGTTAAACTGCTTAAAAGTAGCAGTTTGTGCAGCGTTTTCATTATTACTAAATTTTGGTGCAAAGATATTATAAAAAAAGTCCTTACTGTGTGGAAGTAAGGACTTTATTTTATTGAAATCTGCTTTTTAAAAGCTCGCCGTATAGGTTAAACTGATGTTATGGTTTTTAGACTGAATGTCTGCAACACCGTTTGTTCCCGAACTAATCATATTTTGTTGCGAATCTTGTTGCCAGAACTGATAACCAAGATCAATACGCGATGCACCGAAACTATACCCTAAACCGCCACTGTAGCTTGTTAAATCACCAATGGTTTGTTTATTTTTGTAAGGACTGTCGGCAAAACGGTAACCTGCACGCAAACTTACTCTGTCTATGCGGTATTCACCACCAACTCTGAATTCATTGGTTGCTTTCATCATGTCTTGGTAATACTTGTTTGTACTGTTGTAATTGGCACCACTTGCGCTATATTCGGTAGTACTGTAATCTTTACGGATATAATCAACACTTAATAAACCTTTGGTTCCAAAAACATAAGCTAAACTTCCAGAGATTGATCCCGGATTTTTAACCGAATACTTATTATATAGTGTTACAAGATTTGGATTGATGTTGTAGTTTTGAACCACGCCACCTTCTAAAATATTTGTTTGCAGACTTTGCGAAAATTCATCTTGTAAACTCATCCATGTAGGCGATTGATAAGATGCTCCGATTCTTAATTCTTCGGTAGCCTTAAAAATTCCCCCAATGTTGAACGAAAATCCAGATCCGTAAGTATATGTTTGGTTGTTGAACAATAATTTCTGATATCCGTCTGCAACTGCGGATCTATTCTCTTCATAAATTGCCGATGATGTTAGATAATCAACAAAATGAACATTAAGATTGGCTCCCAAATACAGTTTTTTATTGATATCAAACCCAACATTCCCTGTAAGCTGGTTGTTAAATCCGGTTACATACGTTTCGTTTTCCTGATAAAAACTACTTCCTGCACCATTAAGACTGTAGTTTGTACCGTTATCATTTATTAAATAACCCTGATACGCCAACATTGCTTGTTGTGCCGAAAAACCGTTTTGAACTGTATTCAGATAGTCGTATAAATCGGTAATTGATTCGCCTTCTATGGTTTGAACATAATCTAAAGGAATACTTCCGCCGTTGTTTCCAAAATTAGCGTGATCTAAAAAGTAGTTTGTAACCGATTGATTACTCATTCCGCTGCTGAAATAACGGTCGTTAAAACGAGCATTAGAATTATAACTTAAACCAATGGTTACTTTTTTAAGTGCCTGATCCTGATTTTTAGAATCGATCACAAACACGGCTCCGAAATTAGACAGGTTCAAATCACTTTCTTTTGCGGTAGATGATGATCCGTTAAAAAGCGAATTATTTTTTTGAATCTGAACATTTCCTGTAAAACTGAAATTGTTATAATTGAACAATGCCGATCCTGCCGGGTTGATCTGCAAGGCTGAAACATCTCCGCCTAAAGCACCAAAGGCTCCACCCATTGCGTTAAAACGAGCCGATCCGTTTACCTGTTGTGTACCAATTCTAATAGCATCCGCAGGATTGAATTCTTGCGCTTGAGTTTGTAGAAATCCGCAAACAGCAAGCAGTGGTAAATATATTTTTTTCATACTGTATCGTTAAATCTTAATAATAGTCATTGTAAATTATCTTCTTCCGCCACCGCCGCCAGAACGCATTCCGCCGCCCATACTTCCGCCACCGCGTGATCCGCCCATGCTGCCACCTGTATTCATTCTGGTGTTAGATGATGGGGTGTAGGTTGGTCTGCTTGTGCTTCGTTCCATACGTGTATTGGTATTTGTGCGTGTATTGGTGTTGAATCGGTTGTTTCTAATAGTTCTGTTATCGTCAAAAGAGGTGGTTCTGGTGTTACGCATCATTCCTTGACTTGTCGATATTCTGTTTAAAGAAGTATTTGCTCTGGCAAAAGTTCTGTTAGTAGCATTCAGGTTTCTGCTGCTACTTAAAGATGATCCTCTTAAACTGCGGGTATTGTTGGCAACCATACGGTTTCCGTTTGCCCCAGCCATTTGTCGCGATGTTAACGAACGGTAACTGTTGCTTCTAGAAATGTTTCGGTAACCGTTATAACCCCAACCCCAGCCACCGCCGTAGTAAGGATAACCCCAGCCGCCACCCCAGCCATAATAAGGGTAGCCCCAGCCGCCGCCCCAGCCAAAACCGAAGCCGTAACCAAATCCCATTCCCCAGCCCCAATTATTCCAACCCCAGTATGGGTTACCCCAGCCCCAGTTGTCATAATGGTAAACTAATTGTGTTTCAGATGTAGCATCGCCCCAACCGCCGTTTGCTTCGTTGTAGTTAGATGAATAATTTTCAACATCGGTAAAATAAGCGTCAGTTTCTTCCGATTTTTCTTTGAAGTATTCTTGATAGTAAGTACCTTTTTCATGTGTATCTTCAACAACAATCTTGCTGTTGTTGTAAATTCCGTCAACATCGTAAGGCTTTTGGTTCAAGCCCGAACAAGCCGTAAGAAGCAGTCCCGAGGATGTTACAAGGCAAAAACGTATTAAATTCGATCTATTAAAGATATTAGGTAGCATATTTAAAGTTTTTATTGTTGAACATTACAAATTTAAGTAGATTTGTACAAAATAATGTGTTAATATTATCTAATCAAAATATATACCAATATACTAAAAATGAGTAAGAATTTAACTACAAGATCGGAAGATTATTCAAAATGGTATAACGAACTGGTTGTAAAAGCCGATTTGGCTGAAAATTCAGGAGTTCGTGGCTGTATGGTTATCAAACCTTACGGATACGCCATTTGGGAAAAATTACAGGGAGAATTAGACCGTCGTTTTAAAGAAACAGGTCACAGCAATGCGTATTTCCCCTTGTTTGTACCGAAAAGTTTGTTCGAAGCTGAAGAAAAAAATGCCGAAGGTTTTGCAAAAGAATGTGCCATTGTAACACATTACCGTTTAAAGAACGATCCTGACAATCCGGGAAAATTAATGGTTGATCCCGATGCTAAATTTGGAAGAAGAATTAATTGTTCGTCCAACATCTGAAGCAATTATCTGGAGTACCTATAAAGGTTGGATCCAATCATACCGTGACCTGCCGATTTTAATTAACCAATGGGCAAATGTGGTGCGTTGGGAAATGCGTACGCGTTTGTTCTTGCGTACTGCTGAATTTTTATGGCAGGAAGGCCACACGGCGCATGCTACTAAAGACGAAGCGATTACAGAAGCTAAACAAATGCAAGATGTGTATGTTGATGTGGTAGAAAACATCATGGCAATACCTGTTGTTAAAGGATATAAAACCGAAACCGAGCGTTTTGCCGGTGCCGATGATACCTATACTATTGAAGCATTGATGCAAGATGGTAAGGCGTTGCAAGCAGGAACATCCCACTTTTTAGGTCAGAATTTTGCAAAGGCATTCGATGTGAAATTTACCAATAAAGAAGGAAAACAAGAATACGTTTGGGCTACCTCATGGGGAGTTTCAACTCGATTAATGGGTGCTTTGATCATGACGCATTCTGATGATAACGGATTAGTTCTTCCTCCAAAATTAGCTCCGATACAAGTAGTGATTGTTCCTATTTATAAAAATGAAGAGCAGTTACAACAGATTGGAAACAAAGCAGATGAGTTGATAGCGGAGTTTAAAAAGAAAGGAATTTCTGTAAAATACGACGATCGTGATACGCAGAAACCTGGTTTTAAATTTGCCGAATGGGAATTGAAAGGTGTGCCGGTGCGTATTGCTATTGGTCCGAAAGATTTAGAAAACGGAACGTTCGAAGTTGCCCGTCGCGATTTATTATCGAAAGAAGTAGTTGCAGAAAGCGTTGTGATTGATCATATTGAAAATCTATTAAACGATATTCAGGAAAATTTATTCACTAAAGCAATTAATCACCGTGCAGAACATACTACAGAAGTAAATTCGTTCGAAGAATTCAAGGAAGTTTTAGAAACCAAAGGCGGATTTTTATTGGCACATTGGGACGGAACTCCAGAAACCGAAGAAAAAATTAAAGATTTAACAAAAGCAACCATTCGCTGTATTCCTATGGATCAGCCAGATGAAGAAGGTGTGTGTGTACTTACAGGCAAAGTTTCAACCAAAAGAGTCATGTTTGCAAAAGCATATTAAAAGTAAAACTCCCAAATAAAATATTATTTGGGAGTTTTTTTATTTAAGGCTTACAAAATCGATCGGTTAACTTATTGTAACCCCACCATTCTATATGTATTCCTTTTCTGGTTTCAATTGCAGAATATATGGTAGCAACAAATTCAATAATGTTAAAGATCAAAACAAAAGAAATGTAAACTGCAAAATAAGTATTTACACCAGCTTTATTATAGATTAAGGAAATTGTCCACCAAAAACCTATGTTGTTAATAAGGAATACAACAAGTTGCGAAAACAATGCCTGCATGCAATGCCAACGAACAAAATAAGTTCCTTTTCTATTGCTGAAATAAAAAACTACCGATGCAATTAAATTGATGATAGGGAATGGCAACCCGGCAACGAACGCCACCAAAGACATTAAATAACTGTTTGAAGCTTTTTCGGCTTCATGTTCACCGGGTGTATAGGGGAATTCTTTTCTTAAAATCATAAATCCTTTATAATGTTCCAAATCCAATTAATCAAAACTAAAGAAACAAATAAGAATGCAATTTTAGGTCTTCTTAAAAATCGTTCTGCATCTTTATAAAACTTTAAAAAAGTATCTTTCTTTAAGATTAAATCATAGAATAACCAAAAAGGGAGGACAAGCAATACCACAGCAATTAAAAACCCTAACGGATTTATTAATAATGCTTTTTGAAGATCTCCACTTATTAAAGCAATTACTGATCTGGTTGACCCGCAGGAGGGGCAAGGTAAGGTTGTTACCCTTTTAAATGGACAGATTTCTATACCCGAATTTGTATTTGAAACTGCGTTTATATTGTAAAAAAGCCAAATATAGCCCGCAAAGCAGGCTATAAGTAAGAAAAAATAAAACTTATTTTTTTTAATATGCATTCATGAAAACTTGCTGAAGTTTTTCCATGTTTTTTTCTCTAGTAGCACCCATAATCAAAAAGAAATCAATTATTGTCCAAATGCCAAAACCACCGCAAGTTAACAGTTTACCAACGCCAATACCAGTATCGCCAATCATAAATCTATCAATTCCTAAAGATCCTCCGCCCACTAATGAAACAATAAGGCTGGTTGTTGGATCTTTAAATTGTTGCATTTGAACCATTGTCCATTTAGAATCATCTAATTTTAAAAGTTCTTCTTTGATATATCCCAGTTGATGACTTTCAAAGAATTTACTGTTAGTCATTATGAACATATCAACTTTTTGTGTATCCATTATTATGTTTTTTCAGTATCCTACTCATATAGCTTTTCGGTAGCGCTCCGTTTTTAATGGTTTCTGGTCTCCAACAATCAATTGCAAAAATAAAAAAATATGTTAAAAAACAAAAGCGGGCTATTTGTTGAAATAAGATATCGCTAATTTATACGATTGTAAACCGAAACCGCCGATAGTTCCTTTGGCAACAGGGGAAATATAAGATTGATGCCTGAATTGTTCTCTTTTAAACACATTACTTATATGTACTTCTATAACGGGAGTTTCAACAGCGCTAACAGCATCTGCAATAGCAATAGAAGTATGGGTGTAAGCACCTGCATTTAAAACAATACCGTCAAAATCAAATCCTACTTCGTGAATTTTATCAATAAGGTCACCTTCATGATTGCTTTGAAAGTAAATCAGATCGATCGTTTTAAATTCTTCTCTTAGCAATTCAAAATACGCTTCAAAAGTTTCGTTACCATAAACTTCAGGCTCTCTTTTTCCTAATAAATTCAGGTTTGGTCCGTTTATAATTGCTATTTTCATTAGCAGTTCATGTTAAATTTTAACGTAAAAGTATCAAAAAATAATCAATAGCTATAAATGTTTGTTTTGATTTAATTTGTTGCATTATAAAGGTTTGATCTGTAATTGATTGCAATTATTAATAATTAAATTCTTTAAGAAATTAACACCTTTGTTTTAAATAATTGTTAAAATAATAGGTCTGTAAATTATTGATTTCGTAAATTTGCTTCATAAAAAATAAAAGAAAATGAAAAAGATTTTATTATCATTAGCTGTGTTGGCAACGGGAGCTGCTGCACAAGCACAAGAGCAAACATTTGGTTTTAACCAAGGAGACATTTTGTTGGAGGGAAGTTTAAGAGCTAACTCTGAAGACAATAAAACAGAAACGGTAAAAACTTCAACGTTTAACTTCACACCTAAAGCAGGTTATTTTGTAACAGATAAATTTGCTGTTGGTTTAGGTTTGAATGTTGGTTCAGGTAAAGTAGAAAATTATACCGATGTAAACGAAGATCGCAGAATTGAAAAATCAAATAATGTTGGTTTCGAAGTTTTTGGACGTTATTATATTGCAGACTTACAAAGATTTCAACCTTATGCAGAGTTAGGAATTGGTTATAACTCAATGGGTGGCGAAATTACGCGTTACAACGATGCTACAAGTACTACAATTACAACAGATTTAGATAAAACTAACCGTTTCGGGGTTAATGCTACTTTAGGTTTCAATTATTTTGTAACGCCTAAAATTGCAATCAACTTTGCTTTAAGTAACCTTATAGGATTCAATTCTGAAAAAATGGATGTTTCAGGAGCGAAAGCAACAACAGATTTCCATGCTAATATCAACAACTTTAATAACTTTTTTGATACAGCAACATTCGGTTTAACATTTAAATTGTAAGAAATTTAAAAGAATTTTAATAAAATTTTAAGAGCCTTTCATTTTTGAAAGGCTTTTTTTATATCTTTAAGGCTTAAAATATTTTTAAAGCCAAACGAATGAAGAAAATATTACTGTCAATCGCTTTTTTAGGATTGTTAACAACAAATAGTTTCGCACAACGCAATCATAGAAATTTAATCGAAACCGGAATCAAGGTTGGTGGAAACATGTCTAGATTAACAGGCGGTAACACACAGGATTTTAAACCAGGTTTTCAGATTGGTGGAACAATTGAAGTTCCTTTATCATTCTATAAAAAGTTTGCTGTTCAGGCAGAACTACAATATTCCCTTCAGGGATATAAAGGTGCAGAGTACGATCAAATAGATATGGTAACAGGAAAAGCAATTGAAACTAAGAAATTAGAAGATGTTACCATGCACTATATGTACTTGCCAATAACTTTTAAATATTACGCAAGTAAGAATTTTTCAATTGAATTTGGTGGACAGGTTGGTTATATGTTAGATGCTACAGGACAGTTTGATTCAAACAAATACAACACTGCGCGTGAATACCTGTACCTTACAGACCCACGTTACACAGCATCGTATTCTGAGTTAGATCAGGCTTTGTTCGAAGCAGGTTATCGCAGTAAGGATCCGTCTGATTTCTATGAAAAGTTAGATTACGGCCTTACAGGTGGTTTTTCGTACTATATGCAAAGCGGTGTGTTTTTAAACTTCCGTTACTATATGGGCTTACAAGATATTTACAAGAAAGATAACGACTACCGTAAATTTAGTATTCCTGATGCTGGTGTAGAATTACAGCGCGAAATAGATTATATGAACAACAATTTAAAGTTTGCACCTCTAACAAATACATCGGTTCAACTTTCTGTAGGATATAAATTTTAATTTGGCACACTTTTGGTATGATACTTTTTAAAAATAGAAAGTATTATGAAAAAAGTAATTTTAGCAGCGTTTGTATTGGGTACATGTACAGCTGCATTTGCACAGCAACAACTTAAATTTGGTCCAAAAGCAGGGGTAAACTTTGCTAATTTATCGGGAGTTGACAACACTGAAATGAAAACGGGTTTTCACGTAGGTGCGGTTGCAGAAATTAAGTTCAACGAAAAGTTCTCTATTCAGCCCGAAGTTGTTTATTCGGCACAAGGAGCAAAAAATACGACCACAGTACCTGTCTTAGGTGAGGTGGAAACAACTTGGAATAATGATTATATTAATATTCCTATTTTGGCAAAGTATTATATTGTTGATGGTTTTTCTGTAGAAGCAGGTCCACAAATTGGATTTTTAGTGAAATCTGAAGCAAAGATTGAAAGCGGGAACAGTTCGGTTAAAGATGATACCAAAGATGACTTTAAATCTACCGATTTTGGTTTAGGATTGGGTTTAGCTTACGATTTACCTGTTGGTATGTTTGTAAATGCGCGCTACAATCTGGGGTTATCTGACATCAGAAACAACACCAATTCTGGCGATGCCATTAAAAATAATGTGATACAGGTTGGTATCGGTTATAAATTTGATTAGTAATATAGAATATAGTATTTTTAAACCACCATTTAATGGTGGTTTTTTTATGGACAATTATATTGAACAGTTTACCTATTATTTAAAGTTAGAGCGCGGGGTTGCCGAAAATACGCTTGTAAATTATCTGTATGATCTGAAAAAGCTGCAACAATTTCTCGGATCTGATTTGGATATGTTGCATGTTGAAGAAAGCGATATTAGAAATTTCATCTATTTTGTTGCCGATTTTCTGGCACCTTCAACTCAAGCACGCATACTTTCAAGTTTGAACCATTTTTATAATTTTCTTATTTTACAGAATGCAATACAGAACAATCCGGTTACATTTATAGAATTACCCCGGCAAACCCGGAAATTACCCGTTGTTCTTTCGGTTGATGAAATTGATTTACTGCAAAGTTTAATCGATTTTACTAAAGATGAAGGTGTACGGAACGATGCAATTATCGAAACAATGTATTCGTGTGGTTTGCGTGTTTCAGAAGTGATCGGCTTAAAACTGTCTGATCTGTATTTTGATGAAGGCTTTATAAAGGTTCTTGGCAAAGGATCTAAACAACGTTTTGTTCCCATAGCCTCTTCTGCTGTGAAAAAAATCAGCAGTTATATAGCTGAAAATCGATCGCATTTAAAAATTAAATCAGAAGCCGAAGATATTTTATTTTTAAATCGCAGAGGGGCGCAATTAACCCGGGCAATGATTTTTACTATATTAAAAGATCTTACCAAAATTGCCGGACTCACCAAAAATGTAAGTCCGCACACTTTGCGTCATTCCTTTGCCACACATTTGCTCGAAAACGGAGCCGACCTGCGTTCTATTCAGTTGATGTTGGGACACGAATCTATCACAACTACCGAGGTTTATCTGCATTTGGATAAACAGAAACTAAAACAAGAAGTAGAAAAATTCCACCCTTGGAGCAACAAGTAGTATTATTTTACTACAAAACACTGTAGGTTTTCGTGTTTTTAACCTCTTTAATTACAAACATACTGTGTGTGCTTTGAACTTCTTCCATTGTGGTAAGTTTCGATAGCATAAACTCGCGGTAAGCTTCCATATCCTGTACACCGATTTTTAAAATATAATCGTATTCGCCGCTTACATGAAAACATTCTAAAACTTCAGGAATCTGATCCACCTTTTTTTCGAACCTTAAAATAGCGTCTTTAGAATGCGATTTTATCTTTATGTGCGCAACCGCCATAAAACTCCGGTTTATTTTATCCTTATTAACAATGGCAACATAATCGGTTATGATGTTTTGTTTCTCTAATTTTTTTATGCGTTCGTAAACCGCTGTTGTTGATAGGCCTAACTGGTCTGCCATTTCTTTTGTTGTCTGCTTACAGTTCTGTTGCAACAACTCAATGATCTTATAGTCTGTAGGATCTAATTTCATGTTTCATTTTTTAGTCGATATGTAAAAATATCAGTTAAATAATAATCAAATATAATTATTTTATAGATTTATTATCTAATATATTATATTTTTTTTGACGATATGAAAGGCATAATGTATTTTTAATTATTAATCAATTATGCTATAAAAACATGTTTAAACCAGCCGATAAAATTCAGGACTTACAATTTTTTGGAGAATTTGGTGGAGTAAATCCGTCCATTTCAGATTCTTCTACCTATACCTTTCTTTCTGCCAAAAGTATGTTCGATACCTTTGAAGGAAATACCGATGGATGCTATTTGTACAGCCGTCACAGTTCACCGTCAAACCTATATTTAAGTGCAGCTTTGGCACAGTTGGAAAATACCGAATCGGCAAACGTAACCGCATCGGGTATGGGGGCAATCAC
>JAVXSC010000086.1:0-10584 GCA_036643355.1 Myroides sp. | reverse complement strand
CCTTGTTTTGTGCGCCTAATGCCGTAGCATGTGCCAAATATTCGTATTCTGTAAGTGCCTGATCTAAAACGATGTCTTTCTCTAAACGGATTTTGTCTGGAAAAGTTTCGTATAACAATTGATCCATATCTTTCACACCTACAGTGTCAAACATATATTGTAAGTCGGTTGCTCTAGGACCAATATGTCTTAAAGCAAAAGCATTTGTCTTCATCTGCTATTAATAAAATTATAGTTGTGTTTAAAGAAAGCAAAAATACAACTAATATTTGATTAATTTTACGGGAGATAAAAAATAAAGTTTGTGAATAGCAACAAGTTATGCAGCAGCAGAGTAATAGAAATATAACGCGTTTTTTTGACTGGTATTTGCACGCAAGTCTGCATGTGGCGCTGGCTACAACGGCATTGGTGCAAATGACTTTTTATTTTTGCTTTTTACCTTTTAATACCGCTATTACCAGCCTGGTGTTTTTTGGAACCGTTTTTAGCTACAACTTTATAAAGTACGCACAGGTTATTGCCAAGAAAAAGGAGCTGACGCGGTTTTTAAAAAGCATTTTAGCATTAAGCGTTGTAAGTTTTTTAATTGCAGTAATAAGTTTTTTCTTTTTGAATTTAAATGCACAACTGCTCACTGTTTTCTTTGGATTCTTGTGTGTTTTGTATGTAATTCCGCTGGCAAAATCCAAGACCAATCTGCGAAATTATGCGGGCATAAAAATCTATATTGTATCGTTGTGTTGGGCGGGTGTAACTACTTTACTACCGATTGTAAATGCTGATCAAAGTATAGAAAATGATATTCTTTTTAAGTTTTTACAACGATTCATTCTTACACTGATTCTTATTTTAATTTTTGAAATTAACGATTTAAAGTACGATGATATCCGACTGAAAACCGTTCCACAGACGATTGGTGTTTTAAAAACAAAATACTTGATTGGTTTGCTGCTGATTCCGTTTTATTTTCTCGAATTTTTAAAAGTGAATTATTACGGAAACCAATGGATTATCAACCTGATTTTGGTATCTGTCATTGCATTGTTTACGTATTATGCCAATCCAAACCGATCAAAATATTATACGCTTTTCTGGGTAGAAAGTATTCCTGTTTTATGGTATTTGTTGATTATTTTGTTTAACTTTCTATAAAAATTTCATGAAAAAGTTGTTGCTTGTTTTAATGCTGTTGCCATTTTTTGCATCGGCGCAAGAATCGTATGATTTAATTGATTTTTCGGATGATTTTTCCGGAAAAATTATTGTTGATGACAATCAGGAAAATTCCGATTTAGAAACCAATTGTACGTTAAATATCTATCAAAAGAAAAATGGGAAATTGGTTTTTTCAAAACGCACTGTCTATTCAGAATATGATATGGAAGATTCTAAAGTAAAATCGAACATTCAACAAATTCCTTATGGCGAACAAAGCATTTTAATTTACGAAGATTTTAATTTCGACGGAAAAGAAGATATTGCACTGCGAACCGGAAATTACAGTTGTTACGGTGGTCCGTCGTTCGAGATTTATCTGGCAGACAAAAACGGGTTTACTTACAATGAAAGTTTTACCGAATTAGGATCAAACTACTGCGGAATGTTTACAGTTGACGATGAAAAGAAACAGTTGCAAACCATGACGAAGAGCGGTTGTTGCTGGCATCAGTTTTCAACCTATGTGGTAGAAAATAATCAGGCGGTTCCTATAGAAATTATAGAAGAATCGTACTCTGGTATTTTTGCTGACTATTCGGTTAAAAAACGTGTGAATGGTAAAATGGTTACAAGCGGTTATCAGAAATTTGCCGAAGGAAACGAACCTGAATTTACAATGGTTTTTGAAAATGGTAAAAAAATGCACTTAATGGGCATTTATGGCGATGAACATTTGGGATATATTTTTACTAATGCAGAAGATGTGGTAGAATTATTTATTGATGCAGATTTTACGTATATCAAAGTAAATGAAACGTTAACGTTCAAAAATAAAAATACTACTTATATTGTTTCAGAAAAAGAGATTGTTGTAAAAGATGGAGGTAAAAACTATATTTTGAATAAAATTAAAGAAACCACCGGATCTTTCAACAATTTAAAATGGAACAGTTTTAGCAATGTCAGCTTTAAGTAAAACTTCAACTTTAAAATTATGTTTAAAAAAATAGCTTTCTGTCTGTTGGTATTGCTGAATTTCTCGGCATTTGCAAGCGAATGTTACCATTATCATACATCGGTTCAGTATAAAATTGAAACTGATAAAAAAGGTGTTTTTCTGGTTTGTAATACGATCGATCCAAACGGTGTAAGTATTTCAGATTCTAAAAAAGTGAAATTGTCTTTAATTCCGCAAGATGACTGGGTTGTAGAAAGTACAGGAGGCGATTTTATATTGCTATCAAACAAAAACGCGTATTTTATATTAAATGCCGACAGTTATAATTTTGAGCAGAATCAACCTTTAAAGATTTTCGATAAAAGCGAAATTACATCAACGTTTAACGGAAATATGTTCCTGAAAAATAATGAATGGATTTATCTAAGTTATAACGATTTTGAAAAGAAAGTAACTCGTAAAAAGATTACAAACCTTCCTCCCGATGCAGATCTTTTTGCAAAAACACCCACTAACAGCTATTTGCTTAAGAATAAACAGTCTGTTTATACCTGTGTTTTTAGAAATAATGATGTTGAGGTTTTAAAAGTGCCGAATATCAACGCTGAAAAGGCGCGTTTTATAGCACCCGAATATTATTTAGACAATTATTTTTTGTTCGATAATGATACTTTTTATTTAACAAGCAGTAGTTTAGATTTGAATAATGATGTTACGAATGAATTTAAAGAACTGGGGTTTGCAGGCGATTTCACAACTTTAGAACATGTCAACAGCGGATTTTTAACCGGTTTTTATAATGTGAAAGAAAATACTTTTTGGAGTTATGTTGAAGCAGGAATTTCGTTAGAAGATAGTTCGGATACTCATTTTTACCCGATCGAAAATGCACAGCTTACAAATAATAAAATGTTTGTGGTTGTTAACGGAAAGTATTACAACCACAGTTGGAATGCTGTTTACGAAACCGGTAAAATAAACACATCAAACCCTTCTTTTCTTGATAAACTGGAATTGTTTCCAAATGATATTTATTACGACGGATCTGTTTATTACCGCTTTAATTATGACAGCAATACATTTGTTCCGGTTGATTATCAGCAAGGAACAATCGCATTTTATAACGGTGTAAACAGTTATCAGCACGGAACATCTCCTTTCTTTTTAATGCAGAAAGGACTGTATGTTTTTAACGGTGAAAATAGTGTAAAAAAGTTAGCCGACCTTAACAATGAAATCAAAGATCTTTCCGTTGGATATGCTTTTAATAATCAACTTTTTATTGATGATGCAGTAATTACAACTCCAACCGATTTTAATTCCATAGCATTTGCAGGCAGTTTGGTAGATGTACAATCACCTTGCGATGGCGGTCGCGGACAAATACCGGTTGTTGTTCATTACTATCACTTTTTTAAAGATAACAACGGTTTGTACGTTTACAGTACCGAGCGTAAATCAATTGAAAAAGTAAACGATGAAAACGTTGCAAACAATTTTGAAACCATGCAACAGTGGTTGCAAAAGAACAAAAAAGTTTAAGCGGCACGTTCTAAATGCGTAATAATCTGTTCAATTTCAACCGCCTTTTTCAATTGATTTCTCAATAAAAAGTCGCCGTATTTTTTCTGATGATTTTCAATAGTTCGGTTTAAATGTGTTTTAAAAAGCAGGCTGTAATGTTTTTTGCTGTGCTCTTCAATCAGTTCGTAGCAACATTTCACCTCGTCAATGTTTTGTTGCGTTATTTCGGTTTTAGATAAACTTTGCAGTAAATTATTCAGATAATTTTCCTTCTCGAATTCCAAACTGTTCAATTGGTTCTGATACACTTTAATGGTTGTTTCATCATTAATTTCCAACCACGTAAGCTTTTCTAAATTGCAGTTTACAATTTTTAAATTCAATTGCAATAATTCATACTGATGTCTGTAATATGTAATCATTTTTTCTTCTTTTGTTCAAATTTCGTGATTTGAAATGACGTTGTTTGTCGTTAAATGATTACGATGTGTTAAATTTTATAAATTAACATTTTTAATAACAGTACATAAAGTGTAAGCTGTATATTTAAACAATTAACTAAACAAAATGTACTATTATGACCGAAAATTATTTTCAATCAACAGACGAAAGTCAAAATTTTATCAATTATTTTAAAGCCGTAAACGCTACTTTTTTAAACGAAAACGTAAAGGCATTATTCATTGTAAAAGCACATGAAAAAGTGTATCTGAAATCGGTTTTTACAAAAGAAGAATATTTAAACAAGTTTACCTTTGTAACCACTTTTACTAATTTGGATATGGTGGTTGATACGCTTGATTGCGACGAAAATCCGGAAGGAAAACTTTTTCAGGAAAATTTACCAAACGAACAGTTAATCGATTTTTTTGTGAACTTGGACGAAGAATGCCTGGTGCAGATTTTTGACAGCGAATTAATATCGATTCCGTTTATATCCGAACATTATCAAATGGAAGTATTCTAAAACAAAAAAGCAACTCAAACCGAGTTGCTTTTTTTATTTTTCAAATTGAAGAATATGCGGATCAGAAATTTCAGGTGTGCCTGGCTCAACCGTTTGGGTTAATCGCAATTTATTATCTGATAAATCAACTTTGTAATATCCGGGAAATTCAGGATAATTAACCAAAATAGTTTCAGCATTTAACCAAAGATAACTGAAAGTTCCTTCTTGGCTAACATAAGCATGTTCACTGTTATTGGTCATAGAAATGTTTGTAGCATCAATATTCCAAACAACCGAACCTTTTTCAATCTGTGGTAATTCGGGTACAAAACCAAGATAGGCAGTCATTTTCCATTCGCCTGAAATATCAGCACGCTTAAAATTCTCTTCACTAGTGCATGATATCAAACTAATAAATGCAAATAATAGAATAAGTTTTTTCATAAGTTTTTAATTGAATTGGTTAATGATATAATTTTTATGAATATACAAAAAATCGAAATAAGTATCTTTGCCTAACAAATTGATAACATGGATTTATTTACGAACAACGCTGCAACCGATAATTTATTGCCTTTTGATGGAGAAGTTATTTACCATGGAATTTTGTTGGATACCAATGAAGCCGATCATTTTTTTAATGTGTTAATGCAGAAAATTGAGTGGTATCACGATAAATCGGTTATTTACGGCAAGGAAATCACTACCAAACGAAAAGTTGCCTGGTACGGATCTAAAGATTTTTCTTACACCTATTCAGGTTATACCCGCATTGCAACGCCTTGGATTGAAGAATTGCTGACATTAAAACAGTTGATTGAATTATATACCGACAGTATGTATAATTCTTGCTTGTTGAATTTGTATCACAGCGGCGAAGAAGGTATGGCATGGCACAGCGATGGCGAAAAAGATTTGGTTGATAACGGTTCTATTGCATGTTTGAGCTTAGGTGCACAACGCCGTTTTGATTTTAAACACAAACAATCAGCAGATAAAAAGCAGTTCGATCTGCCAAATGGTTCGTTAATTGAAATGAAAGGCGAAACCCAAAAACATTGGCAACACAGAATTGCTCCGACAAAAAAAGTAACCGATCCAAGAATTAGTTTGACTTTTAGGCAGATGAAATGATTGGTGTTGGATGCTAAATGCGGGATGTTTGTAAATGTAAAAATCCCTTCACTTCGAGTAGTGAAGCGTATCGAGAAGTTTAAAAGTATGAGTTCTCGACAAGCTTCGGTTCTCGACTTCGCTCGAACTGACGAGGTGTAACAAGACTTATAAAAACTATGTTTCTATGTGGTAAAAATTAATCTGTGGTAAACCTATTAGGGAGCAAAAATATTCAAACCGAATCTTTTCGAAAAATCTAAAATCATTTGATAACCAGCAACCGAATTTCCGTGACTGTCTAAAGGCGCACTAAAAACACCAATTCCTATTTTACATGGAACACTTACCGTAATTCCGCCACCTACGCCCGATTTACTTGGTAAGCCAATTCTGCGGGCATATTCACCACTAAACTCGTACATACCGGCAACCATCATTTGCGACTGAATCAGTTTAGATAAATCGGCATTTTTGTAAGTAGCATCACCATCAAAGCGCACGCATTCATTGGCAAAAAAGTATCCAATTTTAGCCAGATCTTCCGCTGTAACTTCAATAGAACATTGTTTAAAATAATTGTCTAATTGATCTTCCGTTCCGTTAATCAGTCCGCTGTTTTTCATAATATGGAACATTCCGCGGTTACGGTGTCCGGTTTCTTTTTCAGACAAATAAACAGCTTCGTTATAATTAATGTTGTTGTTTTTGGAAATAAATCGAACCATTTTCAACACCTTTTGAAAAGCAGTTTCGCCATCGCCTTCAATCATCGAAACTGTTAAAATTGCTCCTGCATTCATCATTGGGTTTAGTGGTTTGCCTGTGATTTCCAAACTTCCAAAATGATTAAAAGGTTTGTCTGATCCAAAGTACCCCATATTTTTAAAAACAGCTTCTTCGCCATTTTCCTGGACAGCCACCATTAACGCAATAATTTTAGAAATACTCTGCATGGTGAATTTCTTGTTTGTATCGCCCACGCTTATAACTTTTCCGTTTGTATCAACCACAGAAAAAGCAATAGCTTCGGCACTCATCTTTCCTAATTCGGGAATATAATCGGCAACTTTTCCTTGTAAAGCAAAATGTTTGTTCTGATCTAAAATTGCCTGTAGAACTTTTTCGGTAATCTTATTTTCGGCTGATATTGCAGTCGATTTTTTTTGTGCATTTAAAGAAAAGCAACTCATGTTTACTGTAACAAACAGCACAAACAGTTTTATAAATAGCGATTTTTGCATGGTGGAAATTTAGATGGAATCAAAGATAAAAGATTATTTTCAAATGGTATTTAGTTTTAAGAATGCAATAAAAACATAAGTTTTTTTAACAGTTCTGACTTAATATTTTATGTAAAGAAATTGTCGTAGTATTTAATCAATCTGTTTCCATTTTTTAATTAATATGCTATCGTTTTCATTGAAAATAAAAACACATTTATAAATAAACATTGATCTGTAATGGAGGTGTATTTTCCCTTGAGAAGTACTTTGAAAATATGGAGTCCCCCATTCTTTTTTGACTTCTTTAATAGCAGAACCAATTAATGTTGAATTAAATTTGCTGTATGTGGTTACAATATAAACAGTAGGAAGTATGAACAGTACAGAGACAATTATAAATTTCAGCGTAAAATTCTTTTTAAACATATTACACGGTGTTTTTTACGATGGTAGTTTTGATTCAATCAAAGATAAAATATTATTTTTGGCAAACACAAAAAAACAATATGAGTATTGATATTAGTAAAGTCAGAAAATTATCAGACAAAGAACTTTTGGGTTACTTAAAGCCAAATACGCCATACACTATTGAAGCGTTATTGTTAGCTGTTGATATATTGGAAAAAGAAAGAAAATATATTTTTTCTGAAAGTGAAAAACTAAAAATCGACGAAGTAATAAATCAAAAAGAGCAGGATAATTTAAGAGATTTTCAAGAATATAATGATGATTATTCTGTTCCAGATACTCCAGAAAATAGTCACTATCCTAAATTACATTCCAAGAAGTACGTATTAAGTATGGGAATCACTTTTTCTAGTCTTGCAGCCGGTTATTTTATTTTTTATAATTTAAAGGATTTGGGTTTAAATTCTAAAATTAATACTCGAAAATTAATAGCAAGCTCTATATTTGGTTTTGTTGTTTTACTCACATTCTTATTGCTTTATCATTTTTATGGATACGATTTCATGAAAGATTATGAATCCAAGTATACTGGATATAGTAGATATAGACTCACAGCAAACAATGTGTATGTCTATATCTACTTATTAATGAATGGATTATTCTCTTATATTATTTGGGACGATTATATACCTAAAAGATTACAGTATCGATCAAAAAATACGTAATTCAATCGAAAATATCACTCATTTTCGTACTTTTGAAATCAAAATAAAACAAACAATGTTACAATTAACTCAAGAAATTAAAGGAACTGCTTTTGTTTATGTTGTAAACGAGCAAACTTCTTTAAATAATCAAACACCTGATTACGTTAGTGAGGCTTTTAAAACCTTTCAAACCGCAGAAACAAAAGAAGATTTTTTTAAAATAGGCAACCAATTTTACTTTTTCGTAAAAGAAAATAACGATTTGGAGAAAATGCGTGTTGCAGGTTTTAATATCCGACAAAAATTAGATAAAAAAGCAACAGACATTACCATCATCGGATCAGGCGAAACTACTTTGGCGTTGGCTGAAGGTTTGGCGCTATCGAACTATCAGTTTTTAAAATACTTTAAAGATGCCGACGATCGCGAATATACTTTAGAGAATATTTTTATGTTAGGCGATATTTCTGCCGAAGAAATAAACCGCATCAACAATGTAATAAAAGCGGTTTTCTGGGCTCGCGATATGGTTAACGAACCAAATTCGTTCTTAACGGCAAATCAGTTGGCAAAAGAAATTCAGGAAATTGGCGATGAAGCACATTTTCATGTAGAAGTTTTCCGTAAATTAGAAATCGAAGCCTTAAAAATGGGCGGATTGCTTGCGGTAAATAAAGGTTCTATTCAACCGCCAACCTTTACGGTAATGGAATACAAACCTACAAATCCTATCAATGATAAACCAATTGTTCTGGTTGGAAAAGGTGTTGTTTACGATACCGGCGGATTGTCGCTAAAACCAACGCCAAACTCAATGGATTTAATGAAATCTGATATGGGTGGTGCAGCAATGATGGCAGGAACGGTTTACGCAGCGGCATTAAACAAACTAAATATTCATATTATTGGATTGATTCCAGCGACAGACAACCGTCCGGGTGGCGATGCATATGCTCCGGGCGATATTGTTACGATGATGGACGGAACTACGGTTGAGGTTTTAAATACCGATGCTGAAGGACGTATGATTTTGGCTGATGCTATTACTTACGCAACAAAATACAATCCGGAATTAATTATAAATTCTGCAACGTTAACAGGTGCGGCTTTAATTGCTGCGGGTACGCGTGCTGCCTGTATGATGAGTAATGCAGCCGATGAGATAAACTATGCGTTGTTAAGCGCAGGTACAAAAGTGTACGAACGTATGGTGCATTTGCCTTTGTGGGATGATTATAAAGAACAGTTGAAATCGAGCTGTGCCGATTTAAAAAATATTGGAGGACGCATGGCTGGAACCATTACTGCCGGAAAATTTTTAGAACATTTTGCTAAAGCGCCGTTTGTGCATATCGATATCGCCGGACCCGCTTTTACCGAAGCTCCTGAAAATTATAAAGGCTTGGGTGGAACAGGAACAGGAATCCGTACGCTGCATGAATTCTTTGTGAATTATAAAAAGTAAAGGATTATATGCAGATTTATTAAATTGAATTTGCCCGTTCGTCAGTTAGAGCTTGTCGAGAACTTATAATTTTGAAAACTTCTCGATACGCTTCACTACGTTAGGCTACTCGAAGTGACGATTTTCTAAAGACAATTAATTAGAGCATATATTCTGAAGTAGAATTAAAAAATAATCTCAAAATCCGTTATCGTTTGGTAACGGATTTTTTATTGAAAGATCTATATTTTTCTGAAATATGTAATCGCTTTTTCATCTTCTAATCATGTTTCAGAATCATAATTAATGACTGAAAAAAATGCGATTTTACAATCAATAGGATAGAATAATGTTTGAAATCAACAAATTAACAATGGGATATAGGGTAGTGGTGTACCCAAGTTGGGGATTTGCTTCTACAATAAAACCTCGATTTTTCTTAAAAATTAACTATATTCTGTTAAAAAATCTAGTGGCACAGTACTTGAAAACTTCTTAAGACAAAACCAAAGGTGTTTGATCATTTAATCTAACCAAAAGTATCGAACATTTATTTCTAAAGTAAAAGTATATGCCCACACCAATTCAACGTTTTAAAAGCGAATCGTTTTTAGAACAAACTAACCAAGATCAAAAATGTACACTGTCTGTAGTTCGAAACGATACTTCAAAACAAAAAGCAGATCGATCAAAATTTCTAGATCAACTTTCATTAAACTCCCTAAAAAATAAAGATTATATAGTAGTTGGTGCCACTCTAATTTTAATGGTGCTTTCTATAGCAACTTTTATTAATTTTCAGCCCGATATGGAAAAGCTCCACTTTGAACGTATGAGTACGTGGTGGGGTGCATCTATAAACTACATTGCCATCACCTTGCTGGTTTTGCAATTAAGCTTTTTAACGTATTTAATTGTGCTGTACATAAAATACAAACCTGTAAAAGCGGTGAGTAATGATAAACTGCCTACATGTACGGTAATTGTGCCGGCTTATAACGAAGGAAAACTGGTTTACGAAACCTTATTGAGTTTGGCAGATAGCGATTTTCCGGCAGAAAAATTACAGATTTTATCGATTGATGACGGAAGTA
>JAVXSC010000085.1:0-10608 GCA_036643355.1 Myroides sp. | reverse complement strand
GTGTTCAAAACCAACAATAGCCGATTCTGCAACCGCCGGATGTTCGTTAATCGCATCTTCAATTGGAGCCGTAGTAAGGTTGTGTCCCGATACAATAATTACATCATCAACCCTACCCGTGATTCGGTAATAACCAACCTCATCTCTAAAAGCGCCATCTCCAGTAAAATATTTCCCTTTGTATGTAGAAAAATAAGTTTCCTTATAACGCTCATGATCGCCCCAAATAGTTCGGGCAATTCCAGGCCACGGAAATTTAATACAAAGCTTACCGTCTACCTGATTTCCTTTAAGCTCATTCCCTTCATCATCCATCAAAGCAGGCTGAACACCAATAAACGGCAACGTTGCGTAGGTTGGTTTGGTTGGAGTTACAAACGGAATTGGAGAAATTAGAATTCCGCCGGTTTCTGTCTGCCACCAAGTATCAACAATCGGACTGTGTTTTTTACCGATATTGTCATTGTACCAGTGCCATGCTTCTTCGTTAATAGGTTCGCCAACAGATCCCAAAACTTTTAATGATGAAAGATCATACTTTTCAACATATTCCAAACTTTCTTTTGCTAATGAACGAATGGCAGTTGGAGCCGTGTAAAAAATGGAAACTTTATGTTTTTCAATGGTTTCCCAAAATCGACCAAAATCTGGATAACTCGGCACACCTTCAAACAAAACCGTTGTTGCACCGTTTGCCAGTGGACCATAAACAATGTAACTGTGTCCGGTAATCCAGCCAATATCGGCGGTACACCAGAAAATATCATTTTCTTTATATTGAAAAATATTTTTAAACGTGTAGGCAGTATAAACCATATAACCTGCCGATGTATGCACCATTCCTTTTGGTTTCCCCGTTGATCCGGAAGTGTACAGAATAAACAACGGATCTTCGGCATCCATAATTTCAATTGGGCAATCTGCTTCGGCTTCATCCAACAAAGGCTGTAACCATAAATCTCTTCCCTGTTGCATTTCAACCTGTCCATCGACTCTTTGTACAACCAAAACTTTTTCTACAGAATCGCATTTTTTCAAAGCTTCATCAACAATTTCTTTAATATTTATTGTTTTTGAACCGCGATAAGATTTATCTGAAGTGATGACAATTTTACAAGAAGAATCGTTAATACGAGCTTCTAAAGCCGATGATGAAAAACCGGCAAATACCACAGAATGTATCGCACCAATTCGGGCACAAGCCAATAACGAAACAGCAAGTTCAGGAATCATTGGCAGATAAATACACACACGATCTCCTTTTTTAATGCCTTGCTGTTTTAAAACATTTGCCATTTTACAAACCCTGTTGTATAATTCTTGGTAAGTAATATGTTGAGCCGGTTCGTTAGGATCGTTCGGTTCAAACAAAATTGCCGTTTTATTGGCACGCGTTCTTAAATGACGGTCGATACAGTTTTCTGCAACATTCAGTTTTGCGCCTTCAAACCATTTCACTTCCGGAGTTTCAAAATTCCAACTTAAAATATTATCCCATTTTTTGTGCCATACAAAATGTTCTTCTGCCAATTCTTCCCAAAAACCTTCCGGATTATTAATTGATTTTCTATAGATATGATAATACTCTTCGAAGTGTTTGATATGATAATTACTCATGATTTAATTTTTTTGATGTGATTAATTTAGATTTTATGTTGTTTGTAAACTTGTATAATTTCGTTTATGATTTCAGGATCGTCGATGGTTGACGGTATCGTATATTCTTTTTTGTCGGCTATATCGCGTAATAATTTTCGTAGGATTTTTCCCGATCTTGTTTTTGGCAATCGATCTACAACAATTACCCGCTTTAATGTTGCTATAGTTCCAATATTCGATCTTATTTTAGCAATAACTTCCTGCTCAATAACCGATTCTGAAACATCGTTACCCGCTTTTGTGACAACAAGCGCTAAAGGTGTTTGTCCTTTAATTTCATCATGAATTCCAAAAACAGCACACTCCGCGACCGTATTGTGCGATGATATGACTTCTTCCATTTCTGCTGTTGACAATCGATGCCCCGCTACATTAATAACATCGTCAACCCTTCCGGTAATGTATATGTATCCTTCAGTATCTTTAAAACCACCATCTCCGGTAAAATAATATCCGTTGATTTGTTCCAGATAACCCGAAAAGAATCGTTCTTCATTATTCCAAATTCCCATTAAAGTTCCAGGTGGCAGTGGTAATTTTACTACTACAAATCCTTCTTTATCATCAAGAAGCTGGTTTCCTTCTTCATCTACAATCTGAATATCAAATCCGCAGACAGGTTTTGCAACCGATCCATGTTTTATCTTAACATCATCAATCTTAGTCATGATAGATGCCATTGGCCAACCCGATTCTGTTTGCCACCAATGATCAATAACCGGTCGGTTTATTTTTTGCGTAAGCCATTCAACAGTAGCGGTGTCGCTGCGTTCGCCGGCCAAAAAGAAATAATTTAAAGAAGACAGATCAAAGTTATTTAACATCAATCCTTCGGGATCTTCCTTACGAATTGCCCGAATTGCAGTAGGTGCAGCAAAAACAGATTTTACGTTGTATTCACTGATTATTCGCCAAAAAGCAGATGCATCGGGCGTTTTAACGGGTTTTCCTTCAAAAAGTACCGTCGTATTTCTGTTAAGTAAAGGTCCGTAAACAATAAAACTGTGTCCAACAACCCAGCCAACATCGCTTGCTGCCCAAAAAACTTCACCCGGCTTTACATTGTAAATATATTCCATGCTGAATTTTAAGGCAGTCGCATAACCGCCGGTATCGCGCACAATACCTTTAGGTTTTCCAGTAGTGCCCGAAGTATGCAAAACATACAGCGGATGATTCGCCTCTACAATCACCGGATCGATTTCACTGGAAGCAGTTACCAGAGATTTGTAATCGATATCGTATTCTTTATCAGGCACAACAGCGCCTAAAAGTCTTTTAAAAAGAATAACGTATTGCGGTTTGTGCGTTGCAAGTTCAATGGCACTGTCAACAAAAGGTTTGTAAGGAAGAATACGGTCAACCTCAACTCCGCTTGATGCCGTTAAGATAACCTTTGGTTTGCAATCATCAATACGCACAGCCAGCTCGTTAGGCGCAAATCCGCCGAAAACAACCGTGTGCGTAACTCCTAACCTTGCACAAGCAAGCATTGAAAAAACTGCTTGCGGAATCATAGGCATGTAAATTAATACGGTGTCACCTTTTTGCACACCCATTTTGTGCAATCCGCCAGCCAAACGAGAAACTTCAGAATACAGTTCGTTGTACGTTATGGCTCGTTTACGGTTTGTTACGGGCGAATCGTAAATAACGGCGATCTCTTCACCGTAACCGTCTTTAATGTGTTTATCAATACACAGATAACTCATATTAAGTTTACCGTCTGCAAACCATTGCGGATAGTTCTGCTTGTTTGATAAAATAGTTTCGGGAAACTGATGCCAAGAAATTTTCTGCGCTTGTTCTTGCCAAAAAGCTTCTGGATTTTCGATACTTTTTTTATAAAAATCGCGATATACTTCCATACAAATAGAGTAAAAAAGTTACTATTTAACGATAAAATTTAGATAAGAAAATCTGATGCTAAAAAGAGTTTTAGCACTACAAAGAGAAGTTTTTATCTGAATATCATATCATTAGTTAATTAAACGTGTTTTATTTTGCACACAAAACAAACTTAATTAAGCAATTCATTGATTTCAGTAATCATTTTTTTAAGCGAAAAAGGCTTGGTTACATAACCTACAGCACCCAGTTGTAATCCTTTTTCAATATCTGCGGGTTTATTTTTAGCCGAAAGAAAAAGCACTTTAACAGATGCTAATTTTTCGTTTTCTTTAATTTTTTGCAACGTTTCGTAACCGTCAACATTCGGCATCATAATATCTAACAAAACCAAATCGGGAACTTTCTTTTTTAAAATATCCAAAGCTTCCTGACCGTCTCTGGCTACAAATACTTCAAATCCGTTTTTTTGCAGTGCATACTCCAACGACATTATGATATTTGGTTCGTCATCAACAATTAAAATCTTTTTCATTTTGGTAATTTTACAAGGAAACGTACACCTTTACTTTTTTGCTCTGCCCAAATAGAACCTTTATGACTTTCTACAATATGTTTGCAGATCGATAGTCCGAAACCACTGCCAACCGGCTTTTTTGTGGTTTGATTTTTCGATTGATAGAACTTATCAAAGATAAACTCAAAATCTTCTTCGGGAATACCTTTTCCGTTGTCTTCTACCGAAATTAAAACAAAATCATCGTGTTCTGTTAAATTGATTTCGATTTGCCCCGTAATTGGTTCTACAAACTTTATTGCATTTGTAAGCAAGTTACTAAAAACTTGTAAAATACGGTCGTCATCGTAAGCAAAAAACAAAGATTTAACATTATTTTTTATCGTGATTTGTTTGTCTGTTACCGACTGATCTACAAAATGAATGGCTTTTAAAACGGTTTCCAGAATATTGTTGTTTGAAAGATCAAGCTCTTCGCGACCATTTGCCAGTTTTTCCAGATCTAAAATATTGTTTATCAACTTTGTAAGTCGGTTGGTGTCGTCAACGATATTGTTCAGGAATTTCTGTTTTAAATCTGCGGGCATTTCATCATCGAACATCAATACTTCTGCCGATGCTTTAATTGCGGTAATCGGCGTTTTTAATTCGTGCGCAACGGTATCAAGGAAATCATCTTTCTGTTGATCTTTCACCACCAATTCTTCATTAACCGATTTTAATTCTTGTGTAAGCTGTGTTAACTGATCTGATTTTTCCTTTAAAAACTTATTGGTACTTATGGTTTCTTTACTTTCTTCTAAAATTTTTAAAATTTCGGTTAAACTTACAGGTTGTTCTTTTATTACATTGCTAATCAATATTTTAGATGATGTACTGCCAATGATCCCTGTAAGCAGTTTTTCTGAAAAGTTGATGAATTTTGCATCTGCCTTTACGGTATTTTTCGGAATTTTATTCTTGGCGAAAAACAAGTTTATGGCTCGATTTGTTTTCTCGATTCCTAAAAATTTTTCTAAAACATTACGAATATCAGCCACATACGCTTCGCCTTTCCAAACGTAAGCCGTTTCTGAAAATAACGCAAAATCGTTAGAGTTCGACACAAAAAGTTCGGCATAATTTCGTTCGCGGTAACTGCCTTTCACATAGATAGATCCAACCAAATACATTACCACATTCACCGTCATACTCCAGAAAAAAGCATTGGTTGTGGGCGTTAAAAAGTTCAATCCGAATAAATTGTAAGGTTTTAAAAGTGCGATACCAAACGGACCGTTTTCTGTGAAATGATAGTTGTTAAAAATGGCATCGCAAATAAACGGAACAATGAGCGTGTAAACTACAGTAAGAAATCCGAAACAAATTCCTAAAATAGCTCCCACAGAATTACCTTTTGTCCAGAACATTCCAATAAAAAATGCAGGTGCTAATTGGGCAATTATTACGAAAGAAATATATCCGATGGAAAATAAAGTGATCTCGATTGAAAAATTAAAATAGAAGATATATGCCAGAATAATCAGCGTAAAAATTGAAAACCGACGTATGTTTTTGATGTATTTTGTGTTTTCTTCGGGATTGTTTTTGTTGAATGTTTCCAGAAATCCATAAGGAATAATCAGCGAGTTACTCACCATGTTTGATAACGCCACGGTTGAAACCACAACCATTGAAATTACTGCCGATAATCCGCCAATGAAAACCAATAATGCCAACCAAAACGAATCGTATTTTAAGGGTAATAAAAGTGTATAATAATCAGGGTTTACTGCTGATGAATCGAAGTTAAGGTTTCCTGCCCACGCAATATAAATCACAAACAAATTAAAGAGCAATAGGTATAACGGAAACAACCAAATGGCTGTTTTTAGATGATATTCTCTATCGTTTGAAACCACACTCATTTGAAACTGACGCGGTAACAGAAAAATAGCAATAAACGAAATAGCGATCATGTAAAACATGTTCACGCCTTCGGTTAAACTGCTTATGGTGCTTAGTTTATAAACATCGAACGAGGCATTTGCCTGCTGAAACAGATCGGTAGTTCCATCGTAAATGAAAAAGGTTACATAAACGCCAATTACAATGAAAATCAATAATTTAACTAATGATTCTATTGCAACGATGAAAACAATTCCACGGCGTTTAACGGTTGTATCGGTAGTTTGTGTTCCGAAAAAAGTAGCGAAAAGTGCAATTAAAACAGCGATGTAAAAAGTGGTATCTTCAAAAAGAAAAATCCGTTTAACATTGGTTTCGTTCGTAATAATCTGAAAGGTTTCTGATATCGCTTTTAGCTGTAACGATATGTACGGAATAATTCCTAACAGACAAATAACGGTTACTAATGCGCCAATGAACCGATGATTTCCGTAACGAAGCGCAATAAAATCAGCTATTGATGATATTTTTTGATACTTTACAATTCGCAGAATCTTCCGTAAAACATAAACCCACAAAGGTGCTGCAATTACAGGTCCTAAATAAGTTGTAAGAAAACTAATACCACTTGTTGCTGCAATACCCACGCTTCCGTAATACGTCCAGGCTGAACAATAAACGCCTAAAGAAAGACTGTAAACATACGGGTTGTTTACCCATTTGCTGTTAACGTTTTTATCGGACCATAAGGCAATTAAAAATAAAACGCCAAAATAAACCAATATGATTATGACCAGTAAATAGTTACTCATAATATTTTTTTAGCGTGTAATAAGACCATACAATTACCAATAACCAAATAACAAAAATGGCTAAATAAAAGACCGGAATTCCTAAAACGACTGCTTTGTGATTAAACATAAAAATCAGTGAAATTAAAAGGAATTTTTGTTTGTGTCTTTTTTTCATGGAACTAAATATAAAACAATTTACAATTCAATTCTAACAGATACGGTTATTTTATAAACATAAAGAAAGAACAGTACAAATGCACTGTTCTTCTTATCCAAAAAATTAAAATAAATAATAACGTTTACAGCTTTTTATCGCTGTATTCGTTGCACAAGGCATAATATCCAAAAATAATTAAACCTATGGTAATTAAGGGCATTAACACGAACAGAATGATGATTCCAAAAACAACTCCGTCTTGCGTGCCCGACATTAAACGCGGATAACCAAACTGAATCATAAGATACGCTGTTACAACGCCTAATAATATCCAGACAATTCCTAATATTCTTTTTATTGCTTCCATAATATTCTATTTATCAGTGTATTTAGTAACTTTTTTATTGATATAGATGAATCCGATGACGAAACTTATCGCTCCAACAATTATCGGATACCATAATCCTTCGAGGAAAAATTCCGCATTACCTGTTTTTTGCGCATTTGCTACGAAATAGGTTGATATTGCCGGTAATAATCCTCCGAAAATTCCGTTTCCGATGTGATAAGGTAATGACATGGATGTGTATCGAATTTTAACCGGGAACATTTCAACTAAAAATGCTGCAATTGGACCGTAAACCATTGTTACAAAGAACACTTGAATGAATACCAAAAATACTAGTTTCCATTTGATTGAACTTGTAATTAAAACCGATTTTTTAACCTGTTTGTCAACATCACCACTTTCTGTAAGTTTTGCTACACCATCTTTTAAATGAACGGTTGTAGTTTCGCTGTATTCCGTTCCGTCGGTATAAAACTTTTTCACTTTATAGATCGAATCAGAAACGGCGTTTGTAGTTTTAATTTCTGCCGATGCAATTCGTTTATCAACCATTTCGGTTTTAATATTGGTATCGGTACTTGCATACATTGCTCGATAAATTGGTCGGTACGATAAAATTGCGATCAACATACCAGCCAGCAATATAGGTTTTCGTCCAATTTTATCACTCAACCATCCAAAGAAAACAAAGAAAGGTGTTCCCAAGAGCAGTGCGATACCGAGCAATCCATCCACCTGATTAGAATCGACAAACATCACCGTTTTTATGTAACTCATGGCGTAAAACTGACCCGTGTACCAAATTACACCCTGACCCATTGTTGCCCCGAAAAGTGCCAATAATACAAATTTTAAGTTGTAACGATTTCCAAAACTTTCTTTTAACGGATTGGTACTTGTTTTTCCTTCTTTCTTCGCTTTTGCAAATTCTGGAGATTCGCTCATGTTTTTACGGATCAAATACGAAACATAAACCATTACGATTGATAACCAGAAAGGTACGCGCCATCCCCAAAGATCAAATTGTTCTTCGCTCATCAACGAACGAGTGATTAAAATTACGATTAACGAAATAAATAAACCCACCGTTGCTGTAGTTTGGATCCATGATGTCCAAAAACCACGTTGCCCTTTTGGTGCGTGTTCTGCCACATAAGTTGCTGCACCGCCGTATTCGCCACCAAGTGCTAAACCTTGTAACAAACGCATAATCAAAACAATAACTGGTGCAATAAAACCGATAGATTCATAACTTGGTACACAACCAATTACAAATGTTGCACCGCCCATTAGCATTAAAGTAACCATGAAGGTATATTTTCTTCCGATCAAATCACCCAATCGCCCAAAAAACAAGGCACCGAACGGACGTACTACGAATCCTGCTGCAAAAGTTGCCAATGTTGATAAAAATGCCGCTGTAGGATTTTCTGATGGAAAGAATTTTGTTGACAACACAATTGCCAAACTTCCAAAGATGTAAAAGTCGTACCATTCTATTAATGTCCCCATAGATGAAGCCATAATTACGCTCCAAATACTACTTTTTTTAGTTTCGGTATTATTCATATTTAATAGTTTTAGTTTGTTGATTTTTATAGGTAGATCATTGCCTGAAGTGTTACAATGTCTCTTTTTACTGCACCAAAGTCTTCGTGCGAATATTCTAAAGTAAGTTTTGAATTGTTGCCGTTTAAGTAGATGTTTGTTCCAACATTAAAAATATTTCTATTATCATCTATAGCATCGTAACTATTTAAAGAAACCGATGTGTATGGCTGCAGTTTTGTTTTTTTACCGATGGTTGCCGGAATTAAATATCCAACATGACCATACGTCATACTGCCCGTTCCGTAAGCGTTGTACAGATAATTAGTTCCGTAATCATTATTCTGATAGGTTGCATATGCCGTTAAAGCAGCACCGTTTTCGCCTATCGGAGCATCATAAAAAGCATCAACAGCAAATATGTTTACGTTTTCACCTTTGACCTCATTATTTTCAAGAATTACAGCTCCAGAAGGATGTGTAAAAAATCCGGCACCTACATTGAATACTTTTTTCGCCCCAAGATATGTTCCAACTTTATAAGGCAAAAAGTTCGATTCCATATCCAAGAAATTATATTCAAATAACCTGCGTATGTTTTACCTGCATCTTTAGATCCCAATAACTTTCTTCCACCATAAACTGCTTGATTTGCAACAGCTTCTCGGGCATCTAAACTATTCGTAATAGCATCATTAACAGAAACTCGGTAATGAAATTTACCAAATTCACCCTTTGCATAAAAACCCAAATGACGTGCAAACTGATCAGATAATCCAAGGGTAGCCCATGACTGTCGGTTGTTATCCATCGTCAAAAAGTTTAAAGTTCCCTGATTGTTTAAGCGCGAAATTCCATTGTAGTAATGCAATCCGCCACCTAAATGATGTGTTTTAGCGATTTTGTATTGTGCGGTTACATCGTGTAAAAAGAATTGAGAAGCTTCACCCGTTCCTGTCGGAGTAAGATTACTGGCGTTTAAACTGTTTAAACCCAAATGTGTAAGAATTAAAAAATCGTCGCTAATTTGAGCGTATAAAATAAGCCTGGCTCTGCGCAAATTAAAGTTTGTTTTGCTTTGATCTTCGGCAACACTGTTATTATGCGATGCTTGAACCTGCGCCCAAGTTAGCAGCCTGAAATAACTACTTCCTTCCTCATTAAGTTTCACTTTTAAACCGCCGTTATAATCTGGAGCCGTTTGTGAATACATTTGAGAAGAAAACAGCGCTAGGGCAATTCCTAATAAAATCTTTCTTTTCATAATAAAAAGTTTATACTGTTTTAAGTTTGATTTGTGTGCAGTACGAACTTCTTATTTTTTTTAGTTATGATAAAAAATAGTATATATATCTGTTAAATTTATATATTAATCCTTAAAACGCTCCCATTTTATCAGCATAAACTTATCACCCAATTCAGTAACGATGACACCAGATCCCTTCACGTTTTTAGGATCACTGAAGTACTTACTCAATTCACTGGCGTTAAGTATTTTATAGGTTGGATGATACTCTGAATTATAAGGTCGTTTTATGTTGTATTTCTTTACCCAGTTCATGATTGTAACGTGCGAAATACCTAAAATACGTTCTATTTCACGGTACGTTAAACCCTCTAAATACAACTGCAATGATTTATTCACATAATAGTCGTCAATCTGTTTTCCCAGCTTGTTTACCGTAAAAAAGTAGTTGCACTTTTTACACTTAAAACGCTGACGTTCGTTAACAATACCTGCCTTTACAAAGGTATTTGAACCGCAATTTGGACATGAACTTTGTTTCATATATATTATTTTAGCATAAATATATTAATTTAGCACAATATACAAAATACAAATAATAAA
>JAVXSC010000084.1:0-10612 GCA_036643355.1 Myroides sp. | reverse complement strand
GCTTGCTTTAGTGGCAATGGTTCACCCATTTTAATTTGTTAGTGTTGAGTTTATCAAACAGAAGCTAATGTGAGCAGTATTTTCCAGCCTTAAAATTAAAGCTGTTATTTTATATGATATTTTAATAAAATTTGATCTAAACCTTTGTTAAATTCAATTAGTTTTTCTTTAGAATTATCTAAACCTTCTTCGTTTTGTATTCTGTTTTGTTCTACTTGCGATGCAAACTGTAAAGCACAAAAGGCTAAAACATCTTGCTTGTCGCGCATTTCAAAATTTTCTTCGAGCTGTAAGGTCATCGTTTCTATTTTTTTTACTGCAGCGCGTATTCCTTCTTCTTGATCCGGATTAACGGTTAACGGATACACTCTGTCTGCAATAGAAACTTTTATCTTTAATTTTTCCATAAACAATTAATCTATTTTTGTTAATTGTGATATGCAATGATCTATTTCCCGAACTAATGAATTTATCTTTAGTTTTGTTTCTTTCTTAAAATCTTCACTGCCCAATAACCCGTTTGCAATTTTTAAATTATCATATTGTTTTTGTAATTCAAAATGTTTTTGTTGCAAATTGGTTTGCTGTGTTTGGTGTTGTAAAAGCTCGTTCCTTAATTGTTCGTTTTCTTTAACAACTTTTTCCAAATGCTGTATCAATTTATTCAACTTCGTTTCAATCGATAAAGTGATATCACTTAGTTTTTCCATTATTCAGCACTTAAATAATTATACAAATTTACTATTCTTTCACCGAAAATAAAAAAAAAAAATGAAATATCCGCGCTTTATTTGTTTTAATTTAATTCTGTATTTTTAAATTAGATAATTAAAATTTTGTTATCTTCTTCTTTATTAAAAAATTAAGTATGATTTACAGATTAATTTGTTTGTTGTTGATTGGTTCAAATTGCTTTGCACAGCAAAAAAATATTCCGGAGTTCGATGTTCCCATTAAAATTCCACTGTTGGTTGCGGGCAGTTTTGGCGAATTGCGTCCCAATCATTTTCATGCCGGAGTAGATTTTACAGCTAATTACAAAATTGGCGATCCTATTTACGCACCTGCCGATGGTGTTGTGAACCGCTTAAAAGTAAGCAGTTTTGGCTACGGAAAAGCACTTTATGTAAAACATACAAACGGCTACACAACGGTTTACGGGCATTTAAGTGCTTATGGCGATAAAATTGCTGAGTATGTGAACGAGAAACATTACGAAAATAAAAAGTTCGAAATGGAATTATTTCCGCTTGCAAACGAACTTCCTGTTAAAAAAGGCGATGTTATTGGTTACATTGGTAACACCGGTGGATCTGGCGGACCGCATCTTCATTATGAAATTCGAGATACCCAAACCGAACACATTTTAAACCCGATTGCAGTTTCTTTAAAAGATAAAATTACCGATACCGAACAGGCAATTATTAACGGTGTTTACGTGTATCCGTTAACAGATGAAACAATAATTAATAACGAAAATTCGTTTTTCGAAGTAGCTTTAAACAAGGCAAATAATACGTATATAAGTGAAACAATTCAGGCAAAAGGAACAATTGGTTTCGGAATTAACACGCACGATACGCAAAATGGAAGTCGCGGTAAAAACGGAATATATAAAATTGTTACTTATTTGAATGGATCGAAGTATTTTGAAGTGGTTTTTGATGAATTTTCGTTCGATGAATCTAAATACCTGAATCAGTATATCGATTATAAATATTATCAGCTGACAGAAAACCGAATTCAAAAACTGTTTATTATTAACGATTTGCCTTTAAGTTTAATCAAAACAAAAAAGAACAACGGACAGATAAATGTTAAGAACGATGCAGATTTCAATTTTAAAATAGAGGTTTTTGATGCGCACGATAATAAACAAACCATACAAATTCCTATTAAATATTACGATTATCAACCCATAGAGAAACCAAAACCAGCAGGTAAATACATTGATTATTTAAAGGATTATGCGTTTGAAGAAAAGAATGTTTCGGTTGAATGGGATGCGCGCACTTTTTTTGAAGATGTTTATTTAAAGATGGATTTTGCAGATAATACAATTGTTTTGCATAAAGATGAATATCCGGTTCAGAAAAATATCAGCATAAAAATAATTGTTCCAGATGATTATCCCAAAAAAGACAAAACGTTTATAGGAAAAACCGACGGCAAAAAAATCAAATTTTTTGATACTTGGAAACGCGATAACGATTTCAGAATTCGTACAAAAGAACTCGGAACATATAAATTGGTACAAGATACAGAAGATCCGATTGTTAGTTTTACAAGCAGTCAAAGTGAATTTACGGCAGACGATGTTTTGGTTTTTGAAATTGAAGACAAACTTTCGGGAATTGATACCTATAACGGATATTTAAATAACGAGTGGATTTTATTTGATTACGATTACAAAACAAAGAAATTAATTCATAAATTAAGCGATAAAAAATTTACAGCCGGTACCAATACTTTACGATTAGAAGTTACCGACCGTGTTGGAAATAATACTAAATTTGAACAAACTATAGTTGTTAACTAAATAAAATATTTTGAACAAAAGCATATATGTTTTTTCGGCTTCTATAATCTCTGCATTTGGGTTTGCGCAAACGGCTCAAATTAAGGGCGTTGTATTAAACGAACAAGATTCTCCAGTACAAAATGTGCTGGTACAGGCACAAGACAGGCAGGTTTATACAAATGCCAACGGATTTTATTTTTTAGAAGTTTCTCCGTCAGATCAAATTACCATAAAATTTCAAGCCGATGCTTATCAAACGGTTACTTATACTGAATCGTTAAAAGAAAATGAGTCTTTTGAGCTGAATATCCGTTTAAGCGATCATTCTGAAGAATTAAAAGAATTGGTTATCGATAAAAATTTACAGCAGCGTTTTGAAGGAACAACCATTATTTCACCAGATGTTATCCGCAGAATTCCCGGTGCAAACGCAGGTGTAGAAAATATATTGAAAACACTTCCAGGGGTTTATTCAAATAATGAACTTTCAACCCAATATGCCGTTCGTGGCGGAAATTACGATGAAAACCTTATTTATGTTAATGAAATAGAAGTGTATCGACCATTTTTAATTCGATCTGGTCAACAGGAAGGTTTAAGTTTTACAAACACTTCAATGACCGATAAAGTCGATTTTTCTTCAGGTGGATTTCAAGCAAAATACGGCGATAAAATGTCGTCTGTTTTAGATATTACCTATCGCAAACCAAAACAATTCGGCGGTCAGTTAGACGCCAGTATTTTAGGTGGTGGTGTTACGGTTGATTTAGCTTCGAAAGATGAAAAATGGACAGCAATTACCGGTTTCAGATACCGAAATAATGCTTTATTGGTAAATTCGCAAGATGTTGAAGTAGATTACAAACCACGTTATTTAGATGCACAATCGTTAATAACTTTTCAACCGTCGGCAAAATGGGAGTGGAGTTTGCTTTTAAATGCATCATCTAATGTGTATGAATATACGCCACAAGTTAAACGCACAAAATTCGGAACCATTGGCGATTCAAAAGAAATGTCGGTTTATTACGAAGGTTCAGAAATAGATAAATACCAAACTTATTTCGGAGCATTTAAAGGTATTTTTAAACCCAATTTAGAAAACAGTTATAAAGTAATTGCATCGGCGTATCATACAAAAGAAGAAGAGTATTACGATATTTTGGGGCAGTATAATTTAGGAAATGTAAGTGGCGATTTAGGCGGAAATGCAGGCGAAGTAGAATATACGGTTGGTTTGGGTTCGCAGTTAAATCACGGTAGAAATAATTATGATGCCTTAATTGTGAGCGCAGAAGTTAAAGGTCAGCATAAATTAGATGAAAACGAAATTGAGTGGGGTGTACGTTACGTTTCCGAAGATATTCGCGACCGTTTGGTTGAATGGGAAGTGGTAGATTCAGCAGGATTTTCTTTGGCACATCCGTATTTTTCAACACCAAACAATCAGCCTTACGAACCTTATCAGGGCGAATTATTGCCTTACCAGAATGTGCGTGCAACAAATTTTGTAAAGATTAATCGTTTAAACGGATTTGCACAGTGGAGCAGACGTGGATCAATCGGTGAACATGAAACGTTTGTAAATATCGGAGCCAGAGCGCATTATTGGAATGTTGATGCGGAAGGATACGAAACATCGAACGCACAATTTACAATCAGTCCGCGAGCGCAATTTGCCATAAAACCCAATTGGGAAAATACCGATATGGTTTTCCGTTTGTCAGGTGGATTGTATCATCAGCCGCCAAGTTACCGCGAATTACGTGCCATGGACGGATCGATAAATCCAAACGTAAAAGCACAGCAATCAATCCATATCGTTTTATCGAATGATTACAGTTTCAAAATAAAAAACACACCATTTAAGTTGTTTACCGAATTGTATTATAAAGATTTATCAAACGTAAATACCTATACGTTGGAGAATGTTCGAATAAGATACAGAGCCGATAATAATGCCGAAGCGTATGTTTATGGTGCAGATTTGCGTGTGAACGGAGAAATTGTTCCGGGAATTGAATCGTGGTTTTCTGTAGGATATTTAAAAACCGAAGAAAATTATAATAACAAAGGATTTATTGCCCGCCCAACCGATCAGCGTTTAAAATTAGGGTTGATGTTTCAAGATTACATGCCAACAATTCCTAATTTAAAATTGTATCTGAATCAGGTTTACAATACGCCGTTACCGGGCGGTTCGCCGTCGTATGTTGATCCGTATGATTATCAGTTGCGATTGAAAAATTACATGAGAACAGATGCTGGTTTCTCTTACATTTTTAAGGATCAAACGTTTAAATCAGAAAAAAAATGGTTGCAGCCTTTTGAAGAAGTTGCTGTAGGTTTTGAAATTTACAACCTGTTTAACAACGAAAATGCCATTACAAATACCTGGGTTCGCGACGTATATTCAAAAACTATGTACGCCATTCCAAACCGAATGACGATGCGTACCTTTAATTTAAAACTAAATATGCGTTGGTAAACGTGAAATTTCGTTATATTTGAATGAAGATTTAAAAGCTTATGAAATCGTACATAGCCCTTTTAGCAGTTAGTTTGGTTGCCGTTGTTTCTTGTAAAAAGGAAACCGAAACGCCAAAAGTAATTTATGAAAACGAAAAAAACACTGCCGAAGTTAATTATCAGAAAATAGATTCTACTGAAATTAAAATTGCCGATTTACCTATAAAATTCAGCGGTACTAATTATTTATTGCACCCAATTGGTAATGTTCGCGTGTATAATACGGGATCTTCACGTTCGGGAAGCTCAAAAATTAACAATCAGGTTAGTTATAAAATCTCTAATTATTCTACTCCTGAAATTACCGGTTTTATAACAAATGTAATGTTTCAGCATAAAGATTCGTTAGATTTAAAGCCATTGACAGCCAACAGAATGGAAATTTTGTCGATTAATTATTTAGACGAATTGGCATTAAAAACAAACAAGCAGTTTTTGGTGTACACGTTGGTAGATGTTGATACAAATAAAGACGGAAGATATGACGATAACGATATTAAAACGTTGTACATATCTAAAATCAACGGAACAAAATTCACAAAACTTACGCCCGATTTGCACGAGTTGTTAGATTGGCAGGTGATTGATGAGAAATTGTATTTCAGATCGATAGAAGACATCAACAAAAATGGTGAGTTCGATTCTAAAGATGCCGTTCATTATTCCTTTATAAACTTATTAAGTGAAGATTGGAAACCGGCAGGTTATAATCCGTTAAAGTAAAAACCTTGATTGTCAAGGTTTTTTTTATGTTGATTTGTTAATCTTTGCGATAAATACAAATAACTTGCATTTTAAATACTAAAAATTGTAAATTGTGCGTTTAAATGATTTAATCAAAAACAAAAATTCATGAAAAGAAATTTTAAAGGTCTTTTAGCTTTAGCTTGTATTGCTTTAGCTGCTACAAATGTGCAAGCTCAAGCACAAACATCTGGAAGTGTGTTCGATAATTTAAGTGTTGAAGCTCAATACGGGTTAAACTCTGCATTAAGTCCGAACGAAGGAATTACAACAAGCGATTACAGCGGATTTAATTTTTTTCAGTTAGGTCTTAATTATCATATTGATGATGTTTGGGGAGTTCGCGGAACATTTGCAAGTTCAAACTTTAAGCATAAAGATGTAAAAGATCACGGCGTAAAGTACAACAAATTAATGTTGGAAGCGACCTATAATATTTTTGCAGGAATAAACGGAATGATGCAACCATTTGATGTTACAGCACATGCAGGTTTTGGTTTGGCGTCTGGTAATAGTGAATCTTTGAGTGGCAATGATATAGCAGGTGTTGCACAAATTGGTATCATGCCAAAATACAACTTTACTTCACAGTTTTCTGTTTTTATCGACGGAACTTTTGTAAACCAATTTAGTCAAGATTACGGTTTTAATGGTACAGCAATAAAACAAGGGTCTGGAAGTTATTTCAATGTTGGATTGGGCGTTCAGTACAAGTTTAAAAAGTAATAATAAAGCATAAAAAAGGGATTGTTTTAAACAATCCCTTTTTTTATTTCTTCTCGTTTTTAGGAAGATATTCGTTGGTTTTCTTTGAAGCAGTAAATTTTTTATAGCCAAATAAAGCCAAAACAATAGCAGCCATTGCTAAATATACATATTGCATAATACTTAATTTTGTAAAACAAATGTAATATATTTTAAAACAGCTTTTACAAATTTTTCTTTTTTGATAAGTTCATTAATGCAGGTGTAAAAAACGAACAGATCCCTATTACAATAATTACCAATCCAAGAATAATAAAGGTGTAGTTAATTCCTATAAAATCGGCAATAAAACCTGTAAAAAGTAATCCGATGATTGATGGAAGTACCGAAAAACTATAATACAGCGAAAAAACACGACCTAACATATTGTGTTGAATTTCCTCTTGAATTATCGTTGTAAAACTGGCGTTGTACAGTGATGCCGAAATTCCGCCGATTGCTGTTAAGATTACAAAAAACACAAACTGACCTGCTGATAACCAACCAGACCAAGCAAATGTGATTCCGATCAATATATGCATTAAATTGATAATAATTACTTTGCTTATTGTTGGTTTCCAAATACCCAGTAAGCCACCACCCACTAACATTCCCACACCCCAAATAACTTCAATAATACTTATTTCGAATTTAGCGCCTTTAAAATGATTGATCGTTAACAATGGAAAAAGCACTGCAACCGGCATAATACAGAATAAACCGACAATAGAATATAAAAACAGATACCACAAACCTTTATTACGGGTTATTTCATAAAAAGCTGTTTTCATATCGTTCCAAATATTGTTAAAGCTAGCAGCCGTTTTTTCGTCGGGAATGGTGTTGGGAATGTAAATAAACAAGAGCGAAATTATCGCAAAGGCAGCTCCGAAAATATCTAAAAGCAATACGTTTCCTATTGATAACATACCAATTGCAAAAGCTCCTAAAGCCGGACCTGCAATTCCTGAAACCGATTGAATAATCTGGTTGATACCTGCGATACGCAATAATTCGGACTGTGGAGCCAATAACGGAATAGAAGCCTGCATAGCGGGCATGTGAAAGGCAGATCCTACCGATCGTAAACCTAACATTACATAAATAAGCGGTAAACTTTCGTATCCGAAATAAAAACTTATCGACATGAATAAAGTGCACAAAGCAACAAAACCATCGGCAAAAATCATAGTCTTTTTTCTGTCCCAACGGTCAATGTAAACTCCTGCAAAAGGACCGATCAACGCTTGTGGTAAAAGTGCTGCAATAGCTGCAAAAGCCAAAACTTCGGCAGATTCGGTTTTTAAACTCAACCAAATAATTATGGCGAAATTTACCGCAGAACTACTTATCAAAGAAATAAACTGACCAATCCACAGAATGGTGAATTTTCTTTTCCAATTATTATCCATAAAAATAAAGTGCGTGTTTTTGTTGGTTTCTTAAGCGATTACTTTTTCTATTTCTTTTATTATTAATGGTGTTTTCTCGGTAATGGCTGTAATAGTATCCTGCATTTCTTCTGCAGATAAATCTGTTGTTTTTTGTTCTAAAAGTATCAATTTACCTACAATTTCATTTATTTTTAACTGACGGAACATTGGCAACATTTTATGTGCGGTTTGTTTTACCGTTTCAACATCATTATTCGTGAACGCGTTGTTTAAAACTTCGATATCGGTTTTAGAACTTGTAAAAAACGATTCTACAATAAGCTTAACCGCCTCTTTATCATTTTCCAGCAAATTAAATAAATCGGTTAAATCAAAATCGTTATAAATCAATTTCATTGTTGGAATATTTTGAGTTGGTACCGTTACAGTTTCCTTGGTTTTAATACGCAGAATTTTGTAAATAGTATTATATAAAGTGTTTATATTCAGTGGTTTTCTCATATAATGATTAAAACCCAGCTTTTTGTATTCGTGTTCGTCAAAATCGATTTTTCCGGTTAACGCAATCACAGGTGTATCTTGGTAATTTTCTAACGATCGAATATCTTCTATCACTTTCAATCCGCTGTAAAAAGGCATCTGCATATCGGTAATAATCAACTGATATTGTTCTTTCTGAAGGATTTCCTTTGCAAGTGCGCCATTTTCTAAAGTGGTGAGTTTTTTAACTTTATTGCCAAAAATTTCTTCGATTAATTTAAGTTGCAGCTGATCATCATCAATAACCAAAATCTTTTTGTTTTCTAATTTCTTGGCGTTATCATATTCGTAATCAGCTTCTTTTTCGATTTCTGAATCTTCTTCAAAATCTTTCAACGGAATAGTAATGTAAAAAATGGTTCCCTTGTTATGTTCACTTTCAAAATGAATGGAACCACCTAACAGCCCAACCAAACGTTTGGTAATATTCAGTCCTAAACCAGATCCGCCGTAGCTTTCGTTGTTGTTATGAGCTTGTACAAACTCCACAAACAAATCTTCTTTATTTTCAATTTTAATACCAATTCCGGTGTCGGTAATTTTAATAATTGCCAAATTGTTATCTAAATTGGCATCAATACGCACTTCGCCTTTATGTGTGAATTTTATGGCGTTCGAAATTACGTTGGTTAAAATCTGCTGAATTCTGAACGAATCAGAATTAAAATCTGCATTCAGTTTTTCATCTATATTAAAAACTAAATCTATCTGCTTTTTATCTGCGCTGTTTTTAAGGTTGTTTGATATGTTTTGAAGCAAATCGTTAAAGTTGAATTTGCCGGTTTTGATTTTAATTTTGTTGTATTCCAGGTTCGAAAACAACGAAAGATCGTCAACCATTTTCTTTATGTATTTTGTTGATTGAATAATGTTTTTAAGGAATTCTTTCTGCTTTGCCGTTTTAAGGGTGTTCTGTAAAAGTGCAGAAAAACCCAACAACGAATTTATTGGCGAAACCATATCGTGCGAAATAGTTGCCATGAAAAAACTTTTTTGCTTCATTAAATCCTGCATCTCAAAATTTAATTTTTCGAGCTTTTGTTTGTTTAAAGCCGATTTATTCAGATCGCGTAGAATGATAAAACCAAAAAACAAGGCAATAACCGAAATAATGATCCCGATTTTAGCAATATTATTACTAACCTTGTCTATTACATTTTTACTTGATTCGTATTTGGTGTTCGATGATTCTACAACAATTTTCTCAACTTCGGACAATAAATCACGCAAACGAATGCTTAATTCCTGATTTCTTTTAATCAACAAAGCTTCTTTATCGTAATACCTTTTCAGTAATTTTAATTCATTTTTTTTGGCTGCCGAAAAAATATTTTCTGTTGCCTCGTTTATTTTTTGCTGATTTTCTTGATTTTCTTTCTTTATTTTTTCTTGTTGTTGAGCAATTCTATTATTTTCTTGAATTAATTTTTCTTGTAGCAGTACTTCGTTATCTTTAAATTTATTCTTCACTTTTCCCCACCAACTTGATTGTTCAACAACTGTATCAATAGCAACTTTTTGAGTTTCTCCAGTGCTTTGAATCTCTTTTATGCGGGATTGTGTTTCACTGTAAAGATCGAAATTGATGTATTTTGATTGGACATCTAAAACCTGATCAAACGTTAAACTTTTCAGATTTATAATATTGGTAATGGTATCTAACTTGTTTTTAAGGCTTTCGTTTTGAATATTATCTTCTTTTAAAACATCAATCCTAGAAACTAACGAATCTAACTGATCGTGATAAACCTTTGCGGCTTTTTTGTCGTAAGAAAGTAACGCCAACCGACCCGAATTTTCGGTTGCATACAAATCGCTCACAATATTTCCCAACTCAATAACCTTGGTGTTTTCGGTTAAAAGATCGTCTTTAGAAACATTCAGATTTTTAACTTCACGCAATATATAAAGAATCGATAAGGTAAAAATGCCAATTAAAAATATATATCCTAGGGTTAGTTTTACTTTTAAATTCTGCTCGGTTGTCATAATCAAATTTTTTACTAAAATAAAAAAAGACTACCGAAAACGATAGCCTTTTATGTTTTGATATTTATAAAGATGCTATTATTTAGCAATTCCTCTTGAAATTACAATTTTTTGGATTTCTGAAGTTCCTTCGTAAATCTGTGTGATTTTT
>JAVXSC010000083.1:7995-10683 GCA_036643355.1 Myroides sp. | reverse complement strand
AAACGGTTTTTTTGAAGATATTTAGGAACATAATGTGCAGCGATTCCCGATAACCTGCCGACTTTTACTCCGTTTTTCCCCGTCATTTCGGGGCTTCCCTGTAAAAAGATCATTTTTCCATCAACAAAATCGGCGTTGCCTGTTTCCTGAATGTAAAACAAAATGGCATTTCGCGCACCTTGTACGTGATAAGGCATGGATTCTTTTGTAATAGGAATATATTTTGCGCCCGATGTAGTGCCCGACGTTTTTGCAAAATACAGTGGTTTGCCTTTCCATAAAATATCTTTTTCGCCGGCAACCACTTTATCTACATAAGGCTTTAAAGCTTCGTAATCGCGAACGGGAACATATTTTACAAAATCGGCATGCGATTTTATCGCCAAAAACAAATGATCTTTACCAAACTGCGTTTGTTTTGCCTGTTGAATTAACGAATAAAACAAATTTTGCTGCGTTACAACGGGTTTTATCATCCATTTTTGTTGCTGCATTACAACAACATTGGCGAATATTTTTGCAAAAAACGACTTTAAAGACATACTTTAGATTTAATTATACAAAAATCGAACATCTAATTTTAATAAAATAACAAAGCGCCAAAAAGTTTAATTATTTTAATATTAACACTTTCTACTGTTAAAAATTACAAAATAAAAAAATAAGATAGCTTTAAAATGTTATATCTTTGCTTGATATTTTATAATTAAATATAATGAATTCTATAGTAGTATTTTTAGGAATGCCGAGTGCATGGCAGATAATTTTAATTATTGCAGTGATTTTGCTGATGTTTGGTGGTAAGAAGATTCCTGAACTAATGCGCGGATTAGGCTCTGGCATTAAAGAGTTTAAAGATGCTACGAAAGATGATGAAAACAAAGATCAATCTAAAAAATAATTAAATAAAATGGGAAGAATTGGAATGCCCGAGATATTGGTAATAGTAGTAGTTTTACTATTGTTATTTGGTGGAAAAAAAATACCTGAATTAATGAAAGGATTAGGTTCTGGTATTAAAGAATTTAAAGATGCTACGAAGGATAACAGTGGAGCAACTTCAAATCCGAATAAAAACAATACAGATTCGAAATCTGAATAAAACTTAAAAGATGCTAAATGCATCTTTTTTTTATTTAATAAGTTCTCGACTCCGCTCGAACTGACGAAAGTCTAAATCATTAAAATTATAAATAAACGAAAATTAAATGCCCGCTTGAAAAGTATCAAGCGGGCATCCCTTATAAAACATAATAAAAACACTACTTTTTTTTAATTCCGCTCATTTAAAATTTAAATGATTGGTCTTTTTCATAACAATTTCTTTTTTGTAATTTTCTTTTTCATATTATATAAAGCAAATGAAAGACCAAAAAACGGAAACTATATATTATTTTCTGCAGATTTCTCACAAACCCACGTAAATCAACACTTTGAACAATAATTCATTTTAATCAATAAAAAATCAATTTGCCAATTACTCAATTTACACCGTGAAAACGTACCCGAATTGAGTATTATTTCCACTATTTTAGTGTGTAATTGCTAATTATCTAAAATCATGGTTAGCTGCAATCGCTTTTTCTGTTGATCTACTTCTAACACTTTTACCTGAACATGTTCGTGCAGTTTAACCACTTCGTTCACATCGGCAACAAAACCTGCCTTTAATTGCGATATATGAACCAAGCCACTTTCTTTAATGCCGATATCTACAAAACAGCCGAAATTGGTAATATTGTTAATGATGCCGTTGTAAACTTTACCTACCTCAACATCATTTATTGATTTTAAAGAAGCATCAAATTCCAACACTTTTGCTTTTTTACGCGGATCTAATCCCGGTTTTTCCAATTCTTTCAACAAATCGGTTATATAATGTATTCCAAATTGTTCTGAAATATATTTAGAAGGATCTATTTTTTCGATTGCTGATTTATTTCCGATCAATTCATTAGTACTGATTTTTAAATCTTTCGCCATTTTTTCGACCAAAACATAAGCTTCCGGATGCACCGCAGAATTATCTAACACAAAATCGCCATTTACAATTCTAACAAAAGCTGCTGCCTGCTGATACGCTTTTTCGCCTAAACGTGGTACGTTTTTCAGTTCTTTTCTATTGGTAAAAGCTCCGTTTTCTGCACGATATGTTACGATTTTTTCAGCTAGTTTTTCGCCGATTCCAGAAACATAACTCAACAGCGATTTACTTGCAGTATTTAAGTTGATGCCGATTTTATTTACGCTACGAATTACCACCTGATCTAATTCTTCTTTCAACAATGTTTGATCCACATCGTGCTGATACTGACCAACTCCAATTGATTTTGGATCGATCTTAACCAATTCCGCCAACGGATCTTGTAATCTTCGACCAATTGAAACGGCACCACGAACGGTAACATCATAATTTGCAAATTCGTCACGCGCAATTTTCGATGCCGAATAAACCGATGCGCCTGCTTCGCTTACCACAAAAACCTGCAAAGGCTTATCAAAAGCGACTTTTTTTATGAAAAATTCGGTTTCGCGACTTGCCGTTCCGTTACCAATGGCAATGGCATCAATTTTATACGAATTCGCCATAGAACGTACTTTCTTGGTAGCCATGGCAATATCTTTTTGTGGTGCGTGCGGAAAAATAGTTTCGTTGTACAACAGATTTCCGTTTTCATCGATACACAC
>JAVXSC010000083.1:1462-7985 GCA_036643355.1 Myroides sp. | reverse complement strand
AACAACTGCAATAAATTCTCTGAAAAAACTCCGATCGATTGTAAATCGGCTTTTAGTTTGTATTCCTGCAATACTTCGTTAGACAACGCCGGTTCTAACAAACGCTTGTACGAATCGGCTACCGCTTTGGAAATTTCGACAGCTGTTTCGTGATTTTTATTTTTAATTACCGTATCTTCTATAAATGTAATTGCTTCGGTTTTATCAATGCTCACGTCTAACTTTACAAAACCTTCGTTGTGGGCACGCAACATTGCCAATAATCGGTGTGCAGGTGCTTTAAACAACGGTTCGTTCCAATCGAAATACTGTTCGAATTTCTTTGCAGCATCTTCATCCTTTTTTGCTTTTACAACTTTAGTCGAAATTTCTGCATTGCGGTGAAACTTGCGTCGAAGTGCTTTTCGAACAAAAATATTTTCGTTGATCCATTCGGCAATAATATCGCGAGCGCCTTGTAAAGCATCTTCACCTGAAAAAACTTTACTATTCAAATATCTTTCGGCAGTGTATTCCAAATCATCGACATTTTGCGACATGATCATTTTTGCCAAGGGTTCTAATCCGGCTTCACGTGCAGTATCGGCTTTGGTTTTTCTTTTCTTTTTAAAGGGAAGATACAAATCTTCAATTTCGACCAAATCAAAAGAATTCTGAATTTTATCTTTTAAGAAATCGGTCAGTAAACCTTGTTCTTCTATCGATGCCAAAACAGATTCCTTTCGTTTAACAAGCGTATCAAACTGATTGGAAAGTTTGGCAATTTGTTCGATTTGAACTTCATCTAAATTCCCCGTAGCATCTTTTCTATACCGCGCAATAAACGGAATGGTACAGTCTTGCGCTAATAATTCTAAAGTGCTTTGTATGGATTTATCGGAAACGGCAACTTTTTCCTTTATATATTGAATAGTGTTCATTGCATGAATTTTGAACTGCAAAAATACTACCTTTGCACCAATTACTACCGTATGAAATTTGTATTTGTATACTTAATTATTGTTAATTACATTGCCTTTAGCCTGTACCATTTAGATAAACAGCGGGCAATTAAGGGCAAACAGCGTATTTCGGAAAAAAACCTGTTAACCATTGCTGCTTTTGGTGGAACTTTAGGTGCTTATATTGGAATGCAGAAGTATAGACATAAAACCAAAAAAGTGTCTTTTAAACTATGGTTTTACGGTATTTTAATTTTACAGATTATCTTCTTTTTTGCTTTTTATAAGAAGAGGTTTTTTATTTGATTTTAAGGATGGAGTTTTTTATAATCTTCAAAAATATTGAAGCTTTTTTTAATTATGTCCAGAAATTCATTAATCGATATATATTCATCAATAGTAGGATAATGTTCTAAATAACTTTCTGGATTACTATAATGTATTTCATTAAAATCTTTACCATCTTTTACTTGCACGTAGTATCCAACACCATCTACAACAGTCATTCCATATGTATTTGGATATGAAAAATAACCACCAATATCCAAAGTAATTTTAGGCTTGGGCTTCATTTTATAACGAATTGCTTCGTCACTTGGCAAATATTTAATATTTGAAGTCAACAACTGCAAAGCAATATATTCTGTATTGTAGAACGATTTTAATTCGAAATGTTTGATTATAATTTCATGGGACTCATTTGAAGTTTTTTTAGCGACCGTATAATAAAAATCAGCTTTATAATCTTTCTTCTGTTCATCATAATAAATTCTGAACAATTCTAAACCTGTAGAAATCTCATGTTTTTTGTAAACACGGATTTCCTTATCTAAAAATGGTATTGTATCAACTTTTAATATTTTTTCTAATTTAGTAAGATATGATCTTTCACTTTCAGAAAATTTCTGACAGAAACCTGAAAAAGAACAAAACAAGAAAATTAATACAATACAATTTTTCATTAACTACAAGCAATTTTATTTACACGAGTTTCGTGACGTCCGCCTTCAAATTCGGTAGTTAAAAAAGCATCAACCATTTCTAAAACTTGCGGAATAGCCGTAAAGCGCGCAGGAATAGAAATTACGTTTGCGTTATTATGCTGGCGTGCCAAAACGGCAATTTCTTTTGTCCAACACAAAGCACAACGAACACCTTGATGTTTGTTTGCACTCATGGCAATTCCGTTACCCGAACCGCAGATTACAATTCCAAAATCAACCGCATTGTCTTCTACATCTTGTGCTACTTTGTGTCCGAAATCTGGATAATCAACAGAATCAAAAGTATCTGTTCCGTAATTTACTACTTCAATTCCTTTATCCTGAAGCATTTGTACAATGGCTTTTTTGTATTCCGGACCTGCGTGATCGTTTCCTATTGCTATTTTCATATTGTTTTGCTGTATTGTTTGTACAAAGGTAATTATTTTGAATTATTGAAAGATTTAAAAATTTATGGATTTAATATTATATTTGACAAAACACTATTTGAAATGCTTAACGTAATTTATGACAAAAACTCTAAAGAGGTACTAACTTTTTTTAGTGCTTTATGTCTTTTAATTATCATTTTAATAACTTACGGGTTATATAATAAAAACTCATTATGTTTAGTCATAGGAATATCAATTTTGGTTAATTTACCATTTTTACTAATTGAAAAAGGTATTGAGATTGATAAACTTCAAAATAAATTCGCTTTTATAACTCAATATTTGGTTTAAAGTTCAACACAAAAAAATGGTATCTGTTACCAAACACTCAATACATTTCTCTTTATAAAGCCAAGAAAACACGTGAAGCACCAATGGGTGTCAATTACAACTATTCGTACTTTTACATTTATGAAATAAATTTATTTGATGAAAACAACCAACACTACATGTTGTTTCAAATAGATTTCAACTATTTAAGTCATGCGTTATTCTGTTCCAAACAAATTGCCAATTATTTAAATATTCAAGTAGTTGACGCTACAACCCACGAACATAAATGGATAGATACCGCTTAACCAAAATTATTATTTAAGACAAAATTTACATTTACACTTTAATATTTTCTTATCTTTAATACGTATTTGGGCTTTATGCTTAAACAAATTTATATATGACAAAGAAAATAAGAAAATTCAATAAAAAACCGGGCAAAGATTATTCCGGACAAATTTTAAAATTACTTTCACAAAATAGCTCTAAAGATTTTAACTATAAGCAAATAGCCGCTGTTTTAGAAGTTACCGATACCAAAGGAAGAAACGAAATTATTAAAGAATTAAAATACCTGGTTTCTACCCAAAAAATTGAAGAAGTAGATCGCGGAAAGTTCCGTATTTTGGAACAATCGAGCTATTTTGAAGGAACAATTGACATGACAGCCCGCAAAGCAGCCTATTTTATTAGTCCTGAATTCGACGAAGATCCGTTTATTCCAACCAACAATTTAAACAAAGCGCTTCATGGCGATAAGGTTAAAGCCTACGTTTATAACAAGCGTAAAGGCAAAAAGCCCGAAGCCGAAGTTATCGAGATTTTAGAACGCAAACGCGATGAATTTGTCGGCGTAATTCAGATTAACGGCACATTTGCTTTTGTTGTTACAGCAAACCCAAAAATGTATGTGGATTTGTTTATTCCGAAGGAAAAATTTGGTGATGCCGAAAACGGCGATGTTGTTTTGGTTAAAATGACCGATTGGCCCGAAAAGGCAAACAATCCGTACGGTCAGGTTATCAAGGTTTTAGGAAAACCTGGCGAGCACAATACCGAAATGCACGCTATTTTGGCTGAATACGGTTTACCGACTGATTTTCCGGTTGAAGTTGAAGCTTTCGCGCAGAAATTAGATACATCGATCACCGAAGAAGAAATTGCAAACCGCCGAGATATGCGTGATGTATTAACGTTTACGATTGATCCACGCGATGCAAAAGATTTTGATGATGCCTTATCATTTCAGGTTTTAGAAAACGGAAATTACGAAATTGGTATTCACATTGCCGATGTTTCTCATTACTTACAAGAAGGAACCGTTTTAGACAAAGAAGCGTACAACCGCGCAACATCTATTTATCTGGTTGATCGTGTGGTACCAATGCTTCCTGAAGTATTATCGAACTTTGCGTGTTCGTTACGACCAAACGAAGAAAAATATACGTTTTCTGCCGTTTTCGAACTGAACAAAAAAGCCGAAATCGTGAATTCTTGGTTTGGCAGAACCGTTACGTACTCAGACAAGCGTTTTGCTTACGAAGAAGCCCAAGTTATTATTGAAACAAAAGGAAATAAAATTCCTGCCGAAATATCGTTAACCAACGAAGAGCAAACCATAGAAGAACCAATTGTTAATGCTATTTTAACGATGGACGATCTGGCTAAAAAAATGCGTGCAAAACGTATGGCAAATGGTGCGATTTCATTTGATAAAGTAGAAGTAAAATTCCATTTGGATGAAAACGATGAACCAACAGGCGTTTATTTCAAGGTTTCAAAAGATGCCAATCATTTAATTGAAGAATTCATGTTGTTGGCAAACCGTAAGGTTTCAGAATTTATTGGTAAACAGAAAAAAACCTTTATTTACCGTATACACGATGAGCCAGATCAAGATAAATTATTCAATCTGCAAACGGTTATTTCAAAATTTGGTTACGGTTTAAATTTTAAATCAAAAGGTGATATTTCTAAATCACTTAATAAATTGTTAAGTGATGTTCAAGGAAAGAAAGAACAGAATCTGGTTGATACACTAGCGATTCGCAGTATGAGCAAAGCAGCGTATTCTACCCAAAACATTGGTCATTACGGTTTGGCGTTTGATTATTATTCGCACTTTACTTCACCAATTCGTCGTTACCCTGATGTCATGGTTCATAGGTTATTGCAAAGTTATTTAGACGGAGCAAAATCGGCAGACGAAGAAGTGTACGAAGCTAAATGTGTGCATACCTCGCAAATGGAAAATTTAGCCGCAAATGCAGAACGTGACAGTATAAAATACATGCAGGTTAAATTTATGCAAGATCATAAAGATGAAGAGTTTGTGGGTGTAATTTCAGGTGTTACCGAATGGGGAATTTACGTGGAAATTGTTGAAAACAAATGTGAAGGAATGGTGCGTATCCGCGAAATTAAAGACGATTATTACACGTTCGACGAAAAACAGTACGCTTTAGTGGGCGAGGTTACTAAAAACCTGTTGCAGTTGGGCGATGAAATTATCGTGAAGGTTAAAAATGCCGATTTGGTTAAAAAACAATTAGATTTTACGTTTATTAAAAAAGTAAATGAATAATGAGGAAGTGTTTTTTTACAACAGCCCTATTCATAGGATTACAAACAATAGCAAATGCCCAGGTTGATAAATACGTGGGCGATTTTACATCGTTAAAAGCAAGCAACCGTATTAAAATTGAACTGATTCCATCAACAGAAAATAAGATTGTTGTAAAGGAAAGTCAGGCAGATGCGGTAAATATCATCAATAAAAACGGTCGGTTGGTTTTAAAAAACACGTTGAAAGAACTGGTTTCAGAAAGTGAATATTCGGTTACCATTCAGGTTCATTTCAACAATTTAAAAGAAATCGATGCGCAAGGCGGTTCGTATATTTTTAGCGATGCCGTTATAGATCAAACCAAAATAGAATTAAACGCCAATTTAGGTTCTACCATAAAACTGAACCTTAAAACAGAAACGTTGACAGCCAATTCAAACACCGGCGCAAAGCTGTATTTAAACGGATCGGCTTCAAAATCGGTTAAGCTTTCGGCTTCATCAGGCGGACAAATTACTGCCAACGAACTAACTACTTTGCGCAATATTATTAAGGTAAATTCAGGAAGCGTTGTTAAAGCAACAGCAACCGATTATCTGGAAGCACAGGTATTGGCTGGCGGAAGCATTAAAATTCACGGAAAACCCAAAGATGTTAAAGAAAAAATAACCTTGGGCGGCACAATAGAATATATTAAATAATTTTATCGTAAATTTGTGGTAACATTAAATTAAAATGCCAACTAAAATTGGCATTTTTTTTATACTGTATGGATTTATTTTTAACAGGAATATTGCTTGGTTTTTTTCTCAGTTTCATGATTGGGCCTGTCTTTTTTATATTGATAGAAACCAGCATTACTAAAGGATTCAAAGCCGCATTAACTTTTGATGCCGGTGTTATTATTGCCGATATCTGTTTTATTTTAATAGCTTATTTCAGTAGTTTTCAGCTGATAAACAGAATTAAAGACGATCCTGCGCTTTTTCTTTTTGGCGGAATGATCATGATTACCTACGGAGCCATTTCGTTTGTTAGGCTTCAAAAATTAAAGAAAGCCGAAATTCATATTGAAGCTACTTCTTACAAAAACAACTACTTTTCGTTATTTGCTAAAGGATTTTTACTGAACTTTATTAATGTTGGCGTTTTAGGATTTTGGCTTACAATTATCATAACCATTGGTCCGCAGTTAGAAATGAATCACGGCAGAATGATCAATTTCTTCGCTTTCGTCATTGGAGCTTATTTATTGACCGATATTTTTAAAATGCTTTTAGCCAAACAATTACAAAGTAAACTTACACC
>JAVXSC010000083.1:1184-1452 GCA_036643355.1 Myroides sp. | reverse complement strand
AAAACATTTTAAAGGTAAAAAAAATAAGCTGTGTGCTTTTAGTAGTTTTCGGGTTGGTAATCATGTCGAAATCGTTTATTAAAAGTGAAATTAAAATCCCTAAAACCATAAAGGAACATCAGTTTCAATAAATAATTGTTTTCTGAATAGATCTTCCGGAGAAAAAAATCACAATCGTTTACAACCTTTTTGTTTACATTTACGTCTATACTTTAAACAAACATTTTATATGAAAAAACATTTTCTAACAATCTGCATTTTTAGCGCA
>JAVXSC010000083.1:0-1174 GCA_036643355.1 Myroides sp. | reverse complement strand
TATTTCTTGTTCTAGCGATGACAATCACGTTCACCAAGAAAACAAATTGGAAAAATTTAAAGGAACATGGGTTGGAACGTTCTCTGGCGGAGACACCGGAAATTGGACAGCAACAATTGATGCTCAAGGAAAAGCAACAGGAACAGTATCTTCAAACAGCGTAGCATCAGTAAACTTTGTGTTAACAGGCGATGTTACAGAAAACGGAACAATAAATGTTTCATATTCTTACAGTGGTGAAGAAGTAGGAACAATGACAGGAACTTTAACCGAAAAAACGGGATCGGGAACTTGGAACAGTCCGGTTCAGGATTTAGATGGAACCTGGACAGGTACTAAAAACTAAAAATCAGCTTTAAAAGCTGATTTTTAGTTTACCGTCACTTTGAGTAGATTTTTCGTAAATGCAATTAAGGAAAATTGAGTTTAGTTGTCATTTCGACGAAGGAGAAATCTCTAATACTATAAGATTTTTCGATTTCACTTCATTTCGCTCAAAATGACACTTTCTTACTTTTTACCACATAGGTACAATATAATAATATATATTTAAGGTTTTACATAGTTTCCGCCAACGGCGAAACTACATAGCTATGTATCCCGCTCTCCGAAGTTTACAACTTCGGAGCATAAAGAAAGTGAATTTTGGAATTATAATAATTAAATAATTTGCTCAAAGTCAGGAAACTTTGAGCAGCTGTGAACTTACTTCACATCCGGCGTCATGCTGAACTTGTTTAACTTCGTTCTATTCGCAAGCTCGGGTCAGCATCTCACAAGATTAGATGATGATGCGATTCCGTGTAAAGCACGAAATGACACGCAGTATAAGAGCGAAATTTAATTCAATATTGTAATTTATCAATGTTTTTGGCACAAAGTTCCAGACAGCAAATAAAACTATTCCTCTTCTTTATCTAAATTTTCAATAAACAAAGCAGGAGTTTCACCTGTGATCACCTTAAACAAACTAGCAAATGTTTTGGGATGCAAATCACCATAGATTACTGCCAATTCTTTAATGGTTTTTTTTCGTAATTCTTTATCTGTTTTTAAATCTGTAACGGCTTGTTGTATACGTAAACTATTAATATAAGTGCAAATTCCAGTGATATTGACCACCTAATTCCAATTCAAAGTGAGCACCCAATTCCAATTCAAAATGACCATATAA
>JAVXSC010000082.1:0-10742 GCA_036643355.1 Myroides sp. | reverse complement strand
TTTTATGTTCAACAGTTTATCGATTAAACGAATAACCGATTCAACACCCGAGGACGGAGTCCGAACGGAGCGAAGCTAAATCAACGATTCGTCATCCAGCATCCAACACCTAACATCCATTTTTCTTCCATCTCTTTAGGTATTATTACATAAAATAACGTATTTTGTGTCCGAATTTAATTCGGACATTTTTTATGAAATTTGTAGTTGACAGTGGTTCTACCAAAGCAGATTGGTTGTTATTTAACAACAAGCAGTATTTAGGCGTGTACAATACGTTAGGGTTAAATCCGGAGGTATTGAATACCGATGTGTTGGTTGAACGAATCTTGCAGAACGAAGAAATTGCGAATTTGCGAACGGCTATTAAAGAAATTTACTTTTACGGATCGGGTTGCAGTACCGTTCATTCTAAAAAAGTAATGCGCGATGCTTTGGAAAAAGTATTTGAAAATGCCGGTTTTTTCGAAATTCTGGAAGACACCTATGCGGCTGTTTACGCAACCTGTCACGATTTGCAACCGGGAATTGTCTGTATTAACGGCACCGGATCAAACTGTAGTTTTTTCAATGGTAAAGAAGTAGAGCAGGCGGTGAATTCGTTGGGATATCTGGCAATGGACGATTGTTCGGGTGTTGATTTTGGTCGACGTTTGATTCGTGCACATTATTTTAATACCATGCCTTTAGATTTAAAACAAAAATTTGAAACAGCTTACAATTTAAATGCCGATTTCATTAAAAAGAATTTTTATAAAGAACCTAACCCAAATGCGTATCTGGCATCGTTTCTTCCTTTTTTAATCGCCAATAAAGACCATGCTTTTTTACAAGAGATGATTGCCGATAGTTTTCAGTTTTTTATTGATCATTATATCAAGCAATATAAAAATTATGCTGAAATTCCTGTTCATTTTATAGGATCGACAGCGTTTTTGTTACAAGATGAGTTTAAATTGATCCTTAAAAACAACAACCTGATTGCAGGTGTGTTTTACCAAAAACCGTTAGAAGGTTTAATAGAACTGCATCAGAAATAACGTAAGCCACTTTTTTCAATATATAGACCGTCACTTCGAGTGAAATTTAAGTAACAAAGCGCAGGAAATTTTGTATCGAGAAGTTTTTTTTGAAATCTGAATCTTTCAACCGACACTTCGAGTGAAATTCCATTAACAAAATGCAGGAAATTTTGTATCGAGAAGTTGCAAATTTAAAACCTATCAACCTCAGCAAAACATTAACAGCCACTACAATTCAAGAAAATTTTGTATGTTTATACAAACGGTTACAGATGAAAAATTACTTGCAAACACCCATTTATAAAAAGTCCGAAGAAATTTTTGAAACCCTAAAAGCAATCACCGGTTTATTTCCAGAGGATGATCCTATTTTATCCGATTTAAAAGGTCAGTTGCTGGGCGATGCCATGCTTATTCAAGCGAAGTTAGCCGGAGCTTTTGCAGTAAAACTCTACGATATAAAAATGGAAAATGCGACATTAATCCGTAAGGCAGCACGCGATTTAATGGTTTCGTATCACACCCTGAAAATGCTTGGTTTTGAAGAGGTTGAATATTACAAAATCATTCGCACGCAGATCGAAGAGTTCCGACTGTTGTTTGTAGATTGGGTTGCTGCGTTCAACAACAAACACTTTATTACCGATACGTGGGGTTTGTTCAACCCGCCCGGCGTTGCACATGATTATAAGCAACAAGACAATGAACTTGATTTTTTGGATGAGGAGGAGGATTCTGACATCCAATAGTTATTTAAAATACGGTATTACCTTTCGGTCTAAAATTTCAAGCAATTCCTTTTGGTAGTATTTATAAATATCAGGAATATTTTATAATCGCAAAAATGGAATGTACACAAATATAAATTGAAATGTACATTTTTGTAAATTTAATCAATATTTAAAACCTCTTTAAACTATCGTACTGATTGGGGAAGTATCGAACACAATTAAATTAAAAGGTAAATTATTTATGTATAGTTTTTCTTTCCAATCTATTTAAATGCCCTTCTTTACGCTTTAAACCGAAATAGTCAAAAAAACTATACCATTTTTTCACTTCTTCAAAAGTTACCAGAACGGGAAGTAACAATCTTCCCTATTTAACATATTCAAAAGCCTTGGTTTTTCAAGGCTTTTTTGTTTTTGTATTGATAAAATTCTCACTACGGAGAATAAGCTGTATATATATTATAGAATTAAAAATCGTTATAAATTAAATGACTCAATTATTCGTTATATTTGTAAAAAAGCAGTATAAAAATGAAAACATCGAATCAGTTATGTAACAGCTTTATTGTTTTTTTGTGCCTGAATTTTAATTGTTTTGCACAAGAACAAAATACAAAAAATCCAAATACTCAAATTATGACAGAAATAACACATTTAAACGCATTACATAGAGCCGATAAACCTTTAAGTGTAAAGGTATTATTTAAAGGCGAAGAAGGTGTAACCCGCAGTCTGCATATTAAAAAAGATGGATTGTTACCAGAGCACACCACCTCTATACCTGCAATTTTAGTATGTGTAACAGGTAAAGTGACCTATGAAGATGAAAGCGGTTATCAAACGGTTTTAGAACCTGGAAATTTTCAAACAATTGAACCAAACATCAAACATTGGGTAAAAGGATTAGATGACAGTCAGTTATTACTCATGAAATAACCTTTGCCTACTCGCTAAGTAGCTTTAACAATGCACAAAAATTAATTCCTTTAAAAATTTATTTTGCGTTCGCTGGCGTAATTTAGTGCATTTCAGAAAAAAGGCAAATACCTTATCCGTTAGATAACGATGCGTATATTTTACTTTGTATTTGTTTCTTTTACTATTTAACATTTGTTATATTTACGGCAAACACTATTTATCGAAACAAACATGAGCTTATCCATTGCTGAAATTGAAAATAACCTTGAAAAGGTTTTCACAAACTTTAATAAAGAAGATTTTATCTATGAGTTTATTTTAAGCTTTGGTATTCCGCAAGCTACCATAAAAAGATTAAAGTCAGGTAAATTAAATTTGGCCGACAATGCAGGAGAATTAGCTTGGAAAAAGAAAGTTTTTTTCAAAGAATTAAACATTGATGATTCTTTGTACGAGTTGATTGATGATTTAAAAAAAGAAGAACGAATTAAAAAAGGTGAATATCGTTTTGTGATACTTACCAATTATAAACAATGGGTAGCTGTTGATATGAAAACAGCCGATACCTTAGACTGTTCATTTGACGAGTTAAATAAAAATTTTGCTTTCTTTTTACCTTTGGCAGGTATAGAAAAGGCACAATATTTAGCCGAAAATCCTGCTGATGTAAAGGCAGCGGAACGCATGGCAAAATTGTACGATCAAATAAATACGGATAATAATTTCCAAACCGAAGAAGAAATACACAGTCTGAATGTGTTTTTATCTCGTTTATTATTCTGTTTTTTTGCAGAAGATACGGGTATTTTTACCGATCAACAATTTACACATGGCGTTGAAAGTTCTACCAATAAGGATGCTTCTGATATTCAAGAATATTTAAAAGATCTTTTCGCCATATTAAACTTACCTAGTTCTCAAAGAGCTACTAATAAAACATATTTACAACAATTTCCATACGTTAACGGAGGCTTGTTTAAAGATGTTCTAGAGATACCTAAAATTTCGGTAAAAGCGCGAACATTGATTTTAGATTGTGGTCGGTTAGACTGGAAAGCCATCAATCCCGATATTTTTGGATCGATGATTCAGGCTGTTGTAACTACAGATAAACGTGGTGGTTTAGGAATGCACTATACAAGTGTGCCTAACATTATGAAGGTGATTAATCCTTTGTTTTTAGATGATTTAAAAGAAATTTTTGAAAAAGCAAAAGGAAGTAAAAAAGACTTAAACGCTTTACTAGATCGCTTAAAAAAGATTAAAATATTTGACCCTGCTTGTGGTAGTGGTAACTTTTTAATTATTACTTACAAAGAACTTCGCTTATTAGAAATTGACATTCTAAGAGAACTTGCAAAAGTTACAGGAAAAGCAGGAACAGGTACTTTTGATTTAGGGAACGAATTTACTTCAGTAATTAGTTTAAATAACTTCTACGGAATTGAAATTGACGATTTTGCACATGAAATAGCTCGTTTATCTTTATGGTTGGCAGAACATCAAATGAATCAATATTTCTATTTAGAATTTGGCTTTTCTAAGCCAAGTTTACCTTTAAAAGATGCAGGACACATTGTTCATGCAAATGCCTGCCGAGTAGATTGGGAAGAAGTTTGCCCTAAAATGAAAGACGATGAAACTTATATTTTCGGAAATCCTCCTTTTTTAGGGGCAAGAAAACAATCAGAAGAGCAGAAACAAGATATGAAACATGTTTTTGGAAATTCGAAATTAAATTTCAATTCCTTAGACTATATCTTAGCTTGGTTTTACAAAGCTGCTATTTATATAAAAGGTATCAATAATTCGGTTTGCTCATTTGTACCAACTAATTCAATCTGTCAAGGAGAACAAGTTGGCCTTTTTTGGCCTGTTATATTTAATAATGATCTTGAAATAAACTATGCTTATTCAGCTTTTCCTTGGGGTAATAATGCTAAAAAAAATGCAGTTGTTGCTGTTATTATAGTTTCAATTAAGAATATTTCTTTAGAAACCAAGAAAAAAATATTTTCAAAAGATAATGTAAAGATTGTAAGCAATATTGGCCCATATTTGACAGAAAATTCAAATTTAATTATCGAAAAAAAAAGTAAACCATTTTTAATTAGTGATAGATTGGTTTATGGAAATCAAGCTATTGATAATGGATTTTTAGAACTTACTTTAGATGAAAAACAACAATTATTATCGGAAAGTCCTGATTCCGTTAAATTTATAAAACGTTTGTAGGGTGGAAATGATTATATAAATAAAATAGAAAGATTTTGTTTATGGATTGATGAAGAAAATTCAGAAGAAGCCTTAGAAATACCTTTTATATATAAAAGAGTACAAAATGTACTGGATTTTAGAAAAAATGGAGGACAAGTAGCTAAATCATTAGCATATGAATATTACTACTTAAAATCGAAAACAATGATTCATTCAAATTATAAATAACTTGTAAAGTTTGTAATGCAATACTATCTTTTTCAACTATAGAAACGGGAAGATATTTTCTAGTTACAGATGTCACTTTAGGAAGAATTATGAAGTCCGTTTTTGATTCATGAACATATCTAAATCTATATGGAATATTAATTAATGGTTAAAGCGGTAGCAGGTGGAATGAAAACAGATATTGTATATTCCAATCAATTATGTTTTAATTCCTATCCATTCCCTAAAATTTCGAAATTAAAAGAAGAAGAACTAGAAGAACGTGCGTATCATATTTTAGAAGTTAGAGAACGCTATCCTGAAAAAACTTTGGCACAATTATACGATCCTAATAAAATGCCCTCCGATTTAAAAGAAGCACATCGTTTAAATGATTTGGCTGTAGAATCATGTTATCGTGAAAAGCCGTTTACTTCTGATGAAGAACGATTAGAGCATTTGTTTAAATTGTATGAAAAAATGATTAAAGAAGAGCAAAAATCAAAATAAAACCACTAAAAACCTTATGAACGCTATAAAAATACCTAATAATTCTGTAATTGAAGATTTTAAAGAACATCTTGATTTAGATTTAAACCAACGCATCTTGTTTACCGCTCCTTTCGGAGCTGGTAAATCAACTTTTATTAACGATTTTGAAGAAGAACATAATAAAGAATACCGTTTTATCAGGTTGTATCCTGTGAATTATGCAGTATCAGCTAATGAAGATGTTTTTGAATTAATCAAGTTTGACATTCTATATGAGTTAATGGCTCATCATCAAGCAGAAATTAATTTACAAGAAAAAGATTTCGACTTTTGGTTACGCATGTCTATGTTTATGCAAAACAAGGCAGATTTAATGCCTTTATTCTTATTTGTTTTATCTCAACACGAGAAAATTGGCAAAAGTGCAGCAGTTTTTATTGGTGCTTTTGAGAAAATACTAAAACCTCTTAATAAAGGATTTAAAGAATATAGTGATCAAATTAAAATAGATGAATTAGCTGATATTTCAACTTTTTTAGAATCGTTTGAAAATAAAAAAGGAAACCAGTATGAAATGGATGCAACCTCTCAGTTCATTTATGATTTAGTAGATAGATTAAAGGGTGATGAGTTACCAAATCAAGAGGTAGTAAATGATGAAGATAAAAAAAGAGAGAATCAAACTGTATTAGTTATCGATGATTTAGATCGTTTAGATCCTGATCATATTTTTAGATTGTTCAATATATTTTCGGCACATACTCATCCTATTACAGAGGAAAATAAGTTTGGATTTGATAAAGTAGTATTTGTTTGTGATATAGAAAATATACGCAAAATATATGCGCATAAGTACGGTAAAGGTGTCGACTTTGCTGGTTATATGGATAAGTTCTATTCATTAAAACCTTTTGAATTTGACCATAAAGAGCATTTAAGTAATGAAATAAGTAAAATTATTAAAGGTTGTCATGTAGTCAATGTTAGTCAAGATTGTATGACAGCTGGTTGGTTTGAACCTACTTTAGTTGCAACTATAAAAATATTACTCAATTACAAATTAATAAATTTGAGATCTTTAAAGCAATTACCAAGTTTAAAGGTAAAAGGTGATAGTAAAAAAGGTAGCGATTTTGAAGGCATGACTGTACGGGGAATTGTTATATTTAATATTCTTAGAGACTTATTTGGAAGCAGTAGTGTTTTGACTGAGAAGATTAACCTATTACCTAATGGCGATATTGTTGATAAAAATAAGAGGGGATATTACATTTCTTCAAAATTCAGTTTGAATAATAATGAGGAAGATTTCTTTTTAGGTGCATTCTTACCATTTTTAATTAATGATTTTGCTCGTAATGATAATTATGGTGATTCTCAAGGTACGGAAACAATAGAATCACTGGGAATTACAATAGATTGTGTTCGCTCTGGTAATTCTTGTAAAGGAATATTTATTAGAGGGAATATTCAATCTACTGAGACTGGTGAAATTGTAAAAATCAATCTAGATAGACTTTTGAAAAGGATATATTTCGAACAGGTTGAAAAAAGAAATATTTAATTATGGAAAACATCATACAAGTTACCTACGGGCAAACAGGGCAATCTACCATTGCAAACACCATGGGTATGCGAGAAATGCAACAAAAAGCATATCAAGCTCGTCTTAGTCAATTGTTATTATTAAAAGCGCCACCAGCATCGGGTAAATCCCGTGCATTGATGTTTATTGCGTTAGATAAATTAATCAATCAAGGTATTAGAAAAGTTATTGTAGCTGTTCCAGAGCGTTCAATTGGTTCTTCTTTTGCTTATACAGATTTAATGTCGCATGGTTTTTATGCGAATTGGGAGCCAAACGATAAATATAATTTGTGTACACCTGGTATGGATAATAGCAAAAGTAAAGTGGATGCTTTTGTGGAGTTTATGAAAAGCGATGAAAAGATTTTGATCTGTACACACGCTACATTACGTTTTGCTTATGAGCAACTTCAAGATGAAGATTTTAATAACTGTTTGTTAGCAATTGACGAATTTCATCACGTATCGGCTTCTGAAGAAAATATATTAGGAAGCTTGTTACGTTCTTTAATTCGTAATTCTACAGCTCACATTGTAGCCATGACAGGATCGTATTTCAGAGGCGATTCTTTACCTGTGCTTCTGCCAGAAGATGAAGCAAAATTCACCAAAGTAACGTATAATTATTATCAACAACTTAATGGATATAAACATTTAAAATCGTTAGGTATTGGGTATCATTTTTATCAAGGAAGATATTACACGGCTATTGATGAAATACTAGATACAGATAAGAAAACCATATTACATATTCCAAATGTAAATTCCAATGAATCTACTCGAGAAAAATACCAGGAAGTAGATCGTATCATAGATATTATTGGAGAAATCATTCATATTGATCAAGATACGGCTGTAATTACGGTTAAAAGGCATAAAGATGGAAAGTTACTTAAAGTAGCTGATTTAGTCGATGACGATTCTAAAAAGCGAGAGAAAATAGTATCGTACTTACGAAATATCAAAAGTGAGGACGATATGGATTTAATCATTGCATTAGGCATGGCAAAAGAAGGTTTTGACTGGCCTTATTGCGAACATGCTCTTACGGTTGGTTATAGAGGATCGCTAACCGAAATTATTCAGATTATTGGTCGTGCTACTCGAGATAGTAATAATAAAACACATGCACAGTTCACTAATTTATTAGCTCAACCTGATGCTCAAGACGATAATGTTGTAGTAGCTGTAAATAATATGTTGAAAGCAATTACAGCATCTTTACTGATGGAACAGGTATTAGCTCCAAATTTCGATTTTAAACCAAAACGTGACGAAAAGGATCTTGCAGAACCAGGTACTATTAAAATCAAAGGGTTCAAAGGTGTAACTACTGCAAAAGTAAAATCGATTGTTGAAGAAGATTTGAATGATCTAAAAGCAGCTATTCTTCAAGATAAAGACATAACCAAAGCAATTACAGGAAGTATAGATCCTGAAATTATCAATCAAGTTTTAATTCCAAAAGTAATTAAAACAAGATATCCTGAATTAGATATTGATGAATTGGAAGCTGTACGACAATATGTGGTGTCAGATTCTGTTGTGAAATCTGGAGAAGTTCAAGAAATTGGAGATAAAAAATTCATTGTTTTATCAAATCAATTTATAAATATAGATGAGATAAGTATCGATTTAATCGATAGTATCAATCCGTTCCAAAAAGCGTATGAAATATTATCAAAATCAGTTACAGCACCAGTTTTAAAAGCTATTCAAGATGTTTTACTTGCATCTAAAATTAAAATTTCTGAGGAAGAAGCTTTGTTAACTTGGCCGAAAATCATTGCATTTGTCGAAGAACATAAAAGAGAGCCAAATGTAAATGCTGTAAATCCTCTAGAGGTTCGTTTGGCTGAAGTGTTAGTTTATATTAGAGATAAGAAACGAAAAGCAATGCAAAATGGATAAGAAAAAGTATACGTCTTTTGAAGAAATTTTTGCAGATGATGTTTTTAATCTTTTAGAAGTAAAAGCTAAAACAATTGCTCTTACGGAAGATGAAAGGCTGATAAACTCTTTTCAAGAAATCAATGACTTTATTAGGACAAATAATAGAGAGCCAAATAAAGTAAAAGACTTTAAAGAGCGAATGCTATATTCTAGATTAGAAGGGTTCAGAACAAATGTTGAACATCAGAAGAAGTTGTCTTCTTTTGATGAGTTTGGATTACTTCCAGAGCTTTTGGATCAACTTAATGAAGAAAATGCCACTAAAGTTGAAGCACCTAAAGTTGTTGAAGTGAATTCATTTGATGATATTTTGGCTACCGATTTTTTTAATTTATTAAATACTGAAACCGAAGATCAATTAGGTCTTTTTGAATTAAGCGACACTTTGCGTGAGCATCGTGATCGTGGTAAGACAGATTTTGTAGCAAAGCGCCGTCCTTGTAAGGATTTTGAAAAATATGAATCTATTTTTAAACAAGTTCATGAAGATTTAAGATTAGGCAACCGAAAAATGGTCGATTTTAAAGCTGGAACACAACAGCCAGGTGCATTTTATGTACATAAAGGAGTGATTTTCTTATTAGAAAGCTTTGAAAAAACTCGCGAGGATTCTTATAAAGATGATGGTACTCGTGTGCGTTTTGATGGGAGAACACGTTGTATTTTCGAAAATGGCACGGAATCCAATTTACTTTGGAGATCTGTAGAGAAAATGCTTTATGATGAAGGTCGTGCTATTACACATTTGGCAGAAAAGTCAAATGATGAGTTGTTAGAAAATGCCCACTTAGTGAATGAAGAAGATATTGCAACAGGTGTAATTTATGTTTTGCAATCAAAAAGTTTAAACCCCCAAATTCGTAAAATACCTAATTTGGTAAAAATTGGTTTTTCTACAACAGATGTAAAAAAACGAATTCAGAACGCCAAAAAAGAACCAACATACTTAATGGATGATGTTCATCTAGTGCTACAAGTAGCTAGTTATAATTTGAATCCACATAAGTTTGAACAAATCATTCATACTTTTTTTAGTGAAGTTTGCATTGAGATGGAAGTGCATGATAACAACGGAATTGTTCACAAACCTAAAGAATGGTTTAGTGTGCCACTTGATGTAGTTGAACAAGTTGTTGATTTAATTGTTAGCGAGAAAATATCGGAATACAAATACGATAGTAAAAATAAAATAGTTGTAAGGAAATAGTATGGAAGAATTTGAATACCAACCACATTTGGTAGCTTTTATAGATATTCTCGGTTTTAAAGAATTGGTAAATGAAACCGATAGAAATTCAGATAGGCTAAATGAATTATTAAAAGTTCTACATTATTTAAAAACATGGGAACTTCCAGATGCTTGGGGGCTTGAATTAGTAGAAATAGAAGAGTCAGCTCAATATAAAGGGGTTGAAAACTTTAATATATCTGACATAACAGAAGCTACAGTGTTTTCAGATAGTATTGTAGTATCGGTTAACGCAGAAAGAAATGTAAATGAACGGTTTCAAGTCTTATAGCTAATCTAGCCGCCTTAGGTGGAAAAAACGGTCAAAGTGACCACCTAATTCCAGTGCAAAGTGACCACCAGTTTCGGATGAAAGTGACCACCTAA
>JAVXSC010000081.1:0-10748 GCA_036643355.1 Myroides sp. | reverse complement strand
GTCGTGTAAGTTATCATCCAAATTCATTAGGTGGCGGCTGTCCGTATCAGGCAATGATTGCAGAGGGCGGATTCAGCAGCTTTAACGAACGAGTTGATGCCCATAAGGTACGTGCAAGAAGCAACAGCTTTAACGACCATTTCAGTCAGGCACGTATGTTTTACGAAAGTCAGACACCTACAGAACAACAGCACATGGTGAAAGCATTGCGTTTTGAACTGGGAAAAGTTGAAACAACCGCGATCCGCGTGCGCATGCTGGGGTTATTGTCTAAAATAAACAGCGAATTGGCAGAAAAGGTCGCAGAAGGTTTAGGAGCAAAAGTTCCTGCACAGCCAGAGCAACCAATGAACCACGGTGTTGGCGCAGATAACGTTGGCGGTAACGAACCGACAGAAATTTCTAAAAACATCGTAACCTCAGATGCTTTAAGCATGATTAAAAACCCTACGGTAAAACCAACCATTGCCTCGCGCAAAATTGCATTTATCTGCAACCATGGTGTTAGTGAAGCATCGGTTATGAAAATGAAGAAAGCATTGGTGGCAGAAGATGCCGAAGCATGTATCATTGCTCCGAACCTTGGGTTTGTATCAACTGCAGAAGGTGGGGAAATCGCTGTAAAATTCAGTTTTTTCACGTCTTCATCAGTTCTTTTTGATGCCGTTTATATTCCGGACGGAACAAATCAGGCAGCACTGGCATCAGATCCAGACGTGATGGAATTTTTAAACGATGCCTACAGACACTGTAAAATCATCGGAACAGACGGGGACGGCATCGATCTGCTTTCGGCTCCGCATTTCATGGCAAAAGGTGATGATTTAAAAGATGATGGAATTATTACCAGCAACCATACAAACAACGAACCATTTGCCACAGCCTTTATCGATGCCGTTAAAACGCACCGATTCTGGAAACGCGAAGAACTATTAGGTACCAACAAATAATCAAGGAAATCATGAAAAATAACGAACGACAAAAAAATACAGATACTACTGCAAAAAGTAGTAATGCGGATATTGTAGAAGCTGGCAAAGATGCTGCGACATCATTAAGAATGTTATTTATAGACGGTCTAAAAGATATCTATTGGGCTGAACAGGCACTTGTAAAAGCCTTACCAAAAATGGCAGCGAATGCTTCGGCACCCAGCCTTAAATCGAGCATTAAGGATCATATTGCCGTAACAGAAAATCAAGTAGTACGCCTTGAAGAAGTGTTTAATATATTAGGTGAAAAAGCAGAAGGTATCAAATGCGAAGCACTTGCCGGACTTTTGAAAGAAGGCGACCATATGCTGGAAGAGACCGTTTACGGTCCGGTGCGCGATGCTGCCATCATTGCCGCTTCACAAAAAATAGAACATTACGAAGTAGCTACTTACGGCACCCTTTTCGCCTTTGCCAAAGTTTTGGGTGAGAACGATGCAGCGAAACTACTGCAACAGACACTGGCAGAAGAATGTGAAGCTGATAAAATTTTAACCGACGTAGCAACCGGTTGCGTAAATATGGATGCTTCACAACTGTAAAGTAACATAAGGTAGGAAGTTATGAAGATTGCACGATGGATAAAATTCCCGGAAAGCCAGCCCGAAGAATCCGGGCTGTATGTAGTAAACTGGAAAATAAACAATGTTTACATGACTGTTCTGTCTTTTTTTGACAGAAATACCAAAAGATGGTACGATTGTAACGACCGTGAAAAATTACTTGAAGGCATAAATGCGTTCAATCCTTTCAAGGTAATACCACCTGTTTAACCCAAATGCTGACTAATCATGAAAAAGAATACCGTTTTAGCTATTGCAGTGATTTCAATACTTAGTCCGTTACTTATTGTAGCAACCATTCATTATTTAAACGGCAGGCAAAGTAACAATACAAACATTATAGTTCAACGATAATTAATAAGCACCTGCGGGTGCTTATTTTGTTGTATAGAGCCTACTAATCAAACAGTAACATCAAAACATAAACAGCATATTATGAAAGACTTATTTTTTAAAGACTGGGAAAGCCTTTACCACATTGTGGTCTGCGCAACAGTATCGTATATCACCTTATTCCTGTTTATTCGAATTTCGGGCAAGCGCACACTAGCAAAGTTAAACGCTTTTGATTTTGTGGTGGCTGTTACGCTTGGTTCCACTTTATCGTCAATGATTCTGTTAAAGGTAACCGTATCCGAAGGATTAACCGCACTAATCGTAATTATTGCCCTGCAATACCTACTGGCATATTTCGCAAAAAAGTCAAAAACCATGGAGAAAGCCATCAACAGTACGCCCACCCTTTTATTTTACAATGGTGAATTTATAAACAGTAACATGGAAAAAGAACTGATTACAGAAGAAGAGATCTACGCAGAGATAAGGCAATACCGAATTGAACGTATAGCCGACGTGCGAGCCGTTGTAATGGAACTTAACGGTGAAATGACTGTCGTAAAAAAATCTGACGTTTTAAGTGCGCGCACTTCACTTGACGATATCGATACAGACAAGAAGTGATCAATTTCAAGTTGAATCGGTAATAATGGTCTGTATTTTGCTTGTATTTTATGAAACAATTTTAGCCACTTCAAAAGAAATAAATTATGAATCATACCAATGAACATACAGCAGATCCACAATCGGACGTTTATGTTGAACTTTCTGCCGTAGAAGAAAACAACATACAAAGAGGAATTATATTCAGTAACTTGAATTCGCTAAAACAAGACTGTGAAGTTTCGTATGAGCCGCATGAAGATCCTTTAGCTGCCGGTATTTATTCGTTTGATCTGTTTTACGAGCCAAATATCACGGTTGATGATGCCGGCTCAACAGATAAAAAAACCGAGCAGATATCCACAAATAAAACGTTGCTTAAATTAAGAAAACCACAAGAGTAATAAATGCGTTTTATTCAAAATTGAATATACTTAGGCATCTGAAAGCGCAAAGCGTATTGGCTGAAATACATACCTACCCAGCTAGGTTACAACATTATAGTGTTTATAATGCTTGCCCGATGCTCTAAATAAACAATACAAAACCATGTATTCATTTACATAAATAAGCTGGTAACCCTATATGTGGCTACCAGCTTATTTTTTAACTTTTTTGTAGTACAGCTAAATTAATAAAAATTATTCCTCTGCGGCGTCAAAATTTACATGCTCTTCCCCTATTTCAGTTAGCAGAAAATCTGTTTCTTCCTCTTCGTCCAAGGTTGTTTCCAATAAATCTGCTACTTTTTCGTGTCCCAAAGTTATTGCAATCTGTACCAGTCCGCCGTAGGTAGCAATTTCATAATGCTCTACTTTTTGCGATCCGATGATAATGGCAACATCACGTGTCATTGAACCGTCTTCGGTATTTTTAACCATTTCATCTACTTCCTTCAGAATTCCGTCGATGGCATCACATTTTTTCTTTTTAGCTTCTTCACCCAGATGTTTGAAAATTTTTTCCAATCGCAAAATCTGCTTTTTAGTAACCAGTTCATGATCTTCCAACGCCTCCTGAAGTTCTTCTGAAGTTGCCTTGTGTTTTATTTTTGCAAGAGATTCTTCTATTTTAGCCTCCGCATAATAAATATCCTGTAAAGCATCTAAAAAGAATTTGCCTAAATCTGTCTGATTATTTTTACTTTTCATATTTTGCTGCTTCGAGTTGTTCTCTTCTTTTTCTGTATCAGACCCAGCTGTCTTTACAGCTTCTTTTTTAATTTTATTCTTATCTGCTTTATTATCTTCCATTGGAATTACAGTTGACTCTTCACTTTTAGAAGGAGCATTTTTTTCCGGTGTTTTATCTTTTTGATCCATAGTTTACCATTTTAAAGATTAAAAAAGAGGGAAAATCTCCCTCCTTTTCCTAATTATTTCTGCGTCCGCCAAAGCCAGAACGAGTTTTGCCAGAAGCCAGACCCCCCATACGGGCAATCTTTGTTCTTTTAGCCTTACTCATAGAAGCGAATCCGCGGTTTGATGTATCGCCAGACGATGAATTTGATCCGCTACGACCTGAAGAAGAGCCTGATCCACGACCTGATCCAGATGAAGATCCACTACGTCCTGAAGACGAGTTTGATCCACGTCCTGAACCTGATGAAGACCCGCTACGACCTGAAGAAGAGTTTGATCCACGACCAGAACCTGATGAAGACCCGCTACGACCTGAAGATGAGTTAGATCCACGTCCTGAACCTGATGAAGACCCGCTACGACCTGAAGACGAGTTAGATCCACGTCCTGAACCTGATGAAGACCCGCTACGACCTGAAGACGAGCTTGATGAAGATCCGCTACGACCTGAAGACGAACTTGATCCACGTCCTGATGATGCGTTTGATCCACGACCAGAACCTGATGAAGATGCACTACGTCCTGATGATCCGTTTGACCCACGACCTGAACCTGATGAAGATCCACTACGGCTAGAGCCTGAGTTTGATCTACGTCCTGAACCTGATGAAGATCCACTACGTCCTGATGAGTTTGATCTACGTCCTGAACCTGATGAAGATCCACTACGTCCTGAACGTCCTCTTGAAGTAAATCTTCCTTGAGAATCTCTTTCAAAGTCGTCATCATCATCGTCATCATCTTCCATATCATCGTCGTCATCTATGTCGTCGTCATCCATGTCGTCGTAGTCAATGTCGTCGTCCATGTCGTCTTCATCATCCCATTCATCTTCGTCTTCATCATCCCAATCATCTTCGTTATCGGAATGTGCCTGGAAATCGTCTTCGAATTCAGAGAAGTCATCATCGTACTCTTCGTCTTCAGACCCGTCTTCATATCCGTGCTCATACCCTAACTGGTAAATTTCTTCATGCAAATCTCTCATATCATCATGAGAATTGTTTCTAGAGTTTCTTGAGTTAGATCCTCCTCTGTTGTTGTTTCTTGAATTCATAATAGGTTGGTTTATTAAGTTAATATTTTTACAAGTTGCCAGCTTCCTGTATTTGTAGGAACACAATATACATTCCTTAATATTATTCATGTATCTTCACCTTAAAAGAACAGCCACATGCTTTTTAACCGGGCAACCAGCCTATTTGATTGTGTTTTCAGGATACCTACTTACTATTTAACATTTTGAAACATTTCATGGTGACTGTATGTGATCACTCATAAGAAAAAAAATTAATGTTCCCAAAATATCATAAAGTAAACTTTTTATATAATTAATAATTAAAATATAATATTATGATTAAAATATTAACTACAACATGTATTTATAATTAATAATTTATATAAAATATTGTCAATATTAAATTATTTTACTGTCAGAATATTTATTATAGAACCTTATTTATTAGTACGTTACGAACTAAAATCACGAGCCTTTCTACCCAAAAAGAGGGATTTTTCCACAGTTAGGAATAAGGTTAAAGTCGGTTTAGTTTAATTCTTTTTTAAAGAGCATGAACTTAAAATAGGAATTAAAGGTTCCTAAATTATCAGCGGCTAATTCATGACACTCCATTATTCCAGGCTTTTAGCTCCATATAAAGCAAAATTACAAGATCGCAGCTAGCATAAACATGTTATTTAAGTACAGAATTTGTTACTGCTTATACATTACAAGTCAAAATATCTCACTATGAAAAAAAATTTACAATTTGAAAGTCCGCCCAGTGCTTTTTCAGAAAATGAAATAAGTTCCTTTATGAAAATTACCCCGCAGTATACAACAGACGAGTATAAAGGGTCTGAAAAGCTGCTGGATAAAAGTGTTGTTGTAACCGCCAGCGATAACGGGGTTGGCAAAGCCGTATCTATTGCTTTTGCCAAAGAAGGTGCTGACATTATTATGGTTTACAACCATTTAACTTATGAAAAAGACGTCAAAAAAACGGTTAAATTAATTGAAAAACTCGGTAGGAAAGTATGGCTGTTTAAATCGTCTACCTTTGACGAGTTTAAGTGCAAACGGCTTTTTGAAAACATTTTAAAGAAAGTGCCCAAAATTGATATACTGGTAAATACTTTTTCCATATCAAACAAACAAGAAACACAAACCGGACATTACCTGCTTCGTAAAAACGACAGTTTAAAAATACAGTCGCTATTCACATTAGGCCGGCTTGCGCCCGACTATCTTGCACCTAACGGCATCATCATCAATTCGGCAACACTTTGTGCGTATGCGCAACCCGACCAGCTTATATTTTACGCCGCCTTAAAGGCCGCCGTTAAAACCTATACATACGAAATGAACAAAATGCTGGCTTTAACAAAAAAAAGCCTTCGCATTAACGGCATCACCACAGGTTTTATATGGTCTGATTCATTACCCGATGAATTACCACATTACAGCAGTCTGCCAACAAACATAAACTCGGCTGCACCGATGCATCCTTATGAAGTTGCTCCGCTTTATGTGTTTATTGCTTCACAAGAATCAAAATCTATCGCCGGTGAAACTTTAGATGCCGGAGGAAAAATTTACAAATACTAAAAATCATCGTTATGAAAAAAGAAAAAGAAAACAACATCCGTCAATATCCCAGCCCACCCTTTCACGAACCAAGACAGAATCCGCCTGCATCAGAAGATCAGATGGAATTAAAACCCGATCACGGTGAGGAATCTTACAAAGGTTACAGTCGCATGACCGATAAATGCGTACTGGTTACCGGAGGTGATTCGGGCATTGGAAAAGCCATTGCCATTGCGTTTGCGCGCGAAGGAGCCGATATTGTCATATCCTACTTAAACGATGTGGAAGATGAAGATGCCAAGGATACAGCAGAGTGGGTACGCAAAGCCGGCAGGGAAGCACTGCTATTTAAGGGTGATATTAATGATAAGACAATATGCCAGGCGTTAATTGAAACCACCGTTAAGAAGTTTAAAAAAATAGACGTGTTAATCAACAATGCCGCTTACCAGATGGGCAGGGAAACAATCGACGAGATAAGCACCGAAGAATGGGAACTAACTTTTGATACCAACGTACTGGCTATGTTTCATTTGTGTAAGTTAAGCATACCGTTTATGCCAAAAGGCAGCAGCATCATTAATACAACCTCGGTAAACGCCTACCAGCCCAACCCCACGCTTCTGCCTTATGCAGCAACCAAGGCGGCGATACAGAATTACACGGCTAATTTAAACCAGATGCTTATAGAGCAGCAAAAAGATATCCGTGTAAATGCAGTGGCTCCGGGACCCGTTTGGACACCTTTAATTCCGAGTACCATAATTGATTATAAAGATTTTGGAAAGGATACTGCCCTTAAAAGACCGGGACAGCCCGTTGAAATTGCGCCCATTTATGTTTTTCTTGCATCGCAGGAAGCCTCGTACATAGGTGGTATCACTATCCCTGCAACGGGAGGAAAAATTGCCTACTAACACTTAACCAATTAAAAAATATGACAGAAATAAGCGTTTTAAACTGTTGCGCTTTGTTAGCCGAAAGAAAACTTAAAATTGCTTTTACAGAAAGTGCCACAGCAGGAGCGCTCTCTGTTGCATTTGCACTTACCCCTTATTCAGGTGCTATTATGCTTGGAAGCATTGTTTGTTACGATGCTGATGAGAAGGTTAATATACTTAAAGTTCCACAGGAACTAATAGACCAACATACACCCGAATCAAGCGAAGTAACAACGTGCATGGCCTTAAACGCAAAACAAATGTTTAACAAAGCAGATATTCTTGTTGCTGTAACTGGTCTTACCAAAGCAGGAGGCAGCGAGACCGACGATAAACCGGTCGGCACCATGTTTATTGATTTTATCTTTCCGGATTACCACTTCCAGGTGAAAGAAGTTTTTGCTGGGAATTCCAATCAAATAGTGCACAGCACCATTAAAAAAGTAGCAGATATAATTACTGCGCATTTAACAAAAGAGGATGAAATTTAAAAAAAATACCCTCTCTTAAATTTTTAGGAGAGGGTATTTTAATTAAGTAAACTGCAAATTTAATCTTCAAAGTTTTTGTTGTTTGTACGATCATCATCGTTCACAATGTCCTCGTTAAAATCTCTGTCGCCATTTTTTACATTGGTATCCATACCGTCGGGATTTTTAGATCCATCGTATCTTTTCTGATCCTGGTTGGTACGGTGTTCTTCAGAATTATTATTTCTGCCAGCACCTTGTTCCATTGAATTTTCCTGACCTCTGTCCGGATTTTGGTTTTGATCATTGCGAGGATCATTAGTCTGATTTTTATCAAAAGAAGGATCGTTCTGATTTTTTTGATTTTGATTTTGATTTTGCGGATTGTTTTGGTTGTTCATTCCGTCTTGTCCTGGGTTGTTTTTGTTATTTTCCATGATTATAATTGATTAGGTTGTTTAATAATTTGTATCGAATCTTACTTAAATACATCTGTAAATTTTATTTCATCTACCTGGGTGTTTCCCAATTAGTATACTTCAATAAACGATCCAACTAATTATAAACCTGAGTTTTATAATTTTTATTAAGCGTTTAATGCCCGATAGCGAAATCAAAAAAACTTACCAAAATAGCGCAATACAAGTTTTAACATTTGTTAAAGAAAGCTGTTTAGTTTAGTAAAACAAGAAATTACTATAAACAGATCAATAAAATAAAGCTTATAGTCATTATTTTTATTAATATTTAGATTATATAAACAATAATTAACATTATATATATTATATATTTAAACACATTGCTAAAATAAATTAAATTTAAGATACCGAATAATTTTGCGAAAGGTGTCTTATTTTAAATATTAATAAATTATCATAACTGTAAAAAAAGTACATTATATGTACCATTAATACACAAAGTGATGATGATTGTTAATTTTAGAAGGAATAAAACAGCCAATATTTTTAAGGGAATGCTTTTTGCTTTTACTTAAACATCTTACTTAATTACGGAATATCTTATTTCATTTTGCTATATACAACAACTGACGTTTATATAAACCTTCGTTTAGAAGAAAGTGTCACTAAAACAATATTGCCATGAAAAAGAATTTATTCAAAACATTATGTGTAAGCGCATTCGTTTTAATGGTTAGTACAACAATTGCGTGCAGAGAAAATAAAAATACGGATGAAGTTAACCGATACGACTCGATACCTGAACAGGAAAGATTACATAATGATCCCGACCCGTTAAATGAAAGAGATGCATCAGGTGGAACTATTGATAATCATCAGGGACGTACAGCAACTCAATCAGATGACATGAATGATACTGTTAACAGTGTAAATTCGTCATCGGACAACCTGTAAAATATATACGACAACCTTTGGTTACACCCAATTATTCATTTTACATTTTTTGTACCGATTTAAACTATTAGATCGGTACAATTTTTTTAGAATCACAACTACGGCATGATTTTTTTATGTGATTAACCAATGTCAGATAGATGAGAAAACCTAATAAATAATTTTATGAACAAAACTATTACCTTCTATTTTAAACAATCTAAGGCCTATTTACTAATTGCTGGATTTTTTCTGACTTTCCTTTTAACAAGCGGCTGTCACTGGGATCAGGACGAAGAAAAGATTGCGAACAATAAGGTACTGCTTTTAAAGTTTGACCAAGAAAGAGCAAACTTTACAGAGGGACGAGAGTATAAATACTACGATCATCCCGAAACATTTACTTTAAAAGCTAACAAAGAAATGAGTGCTGAAGGAACTGTTATCAGTATTTTTTATGAAGAAGAAAATGCATTACTGTTAAAAGCAACTGCAAAGCATGCTCCTTTAGAAGGTGATATTTTAATTCCGGAAGATTTTAAACCGGCAGAACATTTTGAAAGGGTAACAACAAACGATTTTGTAACACCCGCGAATGGTTATAAGGAAATGTCAGAAGATTTATTACCCGAAGTTCATTTTGCAAACATGTGGTCAAAAGTACAAAGCCTTGTAAAGGTTCGCGAGTATTTACAAAGTAACCCAAACCAGCAGGTTCAGGTATTTTTATATAAGCCAACCATTGACAGTTCGAACAATAACCGCTGGATCTTTATACTTAAAAATTAAGAGAATCTGCAGCGTGAAATAAAAAAAGCACAATAGTTGAAGTACAATCTACAGCTGTTACAGTTTTATAGAAAACCATAAAGAACTATTTACAAATTAAACACCGATCACCATGAGAAGAGAAAGAAAAATAAGTATTACTACACTTGCAATTGTGTTAATCATTCTTGGCGGTATATCTATAATGCTGTATGCAGGAGGTTATTAACTTTATATTGCATAAATACCTGTTTAAAATAAATTATAAATAAATTACGTATGAATATTATAAAATTTACAACCAACGACTTTAAAGAAACATTTGACGGTTTTATATTTACGGCAGAATGTGAGGGTGCAGAAGACCGTAAATTTGCTGTTGAAGCGCTGCAGGCAGATGGATCTTATTTGGAGGCACCGGTAATTATTACCGCAAAAGAGCATACTGTTGAAATTCATGTGAATACGATACCGTTTGAAGGTAGAATCATCTATACTTAAAGGAGGTTACTGTTTTTTTATAATGTCGATTTTTGATTCTGGTTACTATTCAGTTTGATTTTGATTGAGAATTTAATGAACCTAAAGCTTAAATGGGGCTATTTCATAAAGCCCAAAAAGAGCTTTGGCTTATGTTTTTCGATTTGTTTTTATTTTACAATTCCTGTTTACAATTAGGCATTTCGCTTCTTAATTTCTATTGTTCATTTTTACATCAACGAACTATTTTAAGTATTGGAAGCTGTGAATCTTCGATTTGTCTTGACACAAA
>JAVXSC010000080.1:0-10897 GCA_036643355.1 Myroides sp. | reverse complement strand
CACCTCTTTCAAGACGACCGATAGCGATACGACCTGTAAAAGCTGAGAAATCTAAAGATGTAATCAACATTTGAGGATTTCCTTCTGAAACTTTTGGAGCTGGTACATGCTCGATAACCATGTCTAATAATGGTTCAATGTTTTCAGTTTGGTTTCTCCAATCGTCAGACATCCAGTTGTTTTTTGCAGAACCGTAAACCGCTGGGAAATCTAATTGATCCTCAGTTGCTCCAAGTTCAAACATCAAGTCGAAAACTTTTTCGTGCACTTCTTCCGGAGTACAGTTTTCTTTATCAACTTTATTGATTACAACGCAAGGCTTCAATCCTAAATCGATCGCTTTTTGCAAAACGAAACGAGTTTGTGGCATTGGTCCTTCAAAGGCATCTACCAAAAGGCAAACACCATCGGCCATATTCAATACACGTTCTACTTCACCACCGAAATCCGCGTGACCAGGAGTATCGATAATGTTAATTTTTGTTCCTTTGTACTGAACCGAAACGTTTTTAGAAGTAATGGTAATACCTCTTTCACGTTCTAAATCGTTATTGTCAAGGATAAGGTCTCCTGTATTTTCGTTATCACGAAAAAGTTGACAGTGGTACATAATTTTATCAACCAATGTAGTTTTACCGTGGTCAACGTGTGCAATAATTGCGATATTTCTTATTTGGGTCATAAAACTAAAGTTTCTCTTATTTTGCAGATGCCATTTAACAACAAAAAGCCCTCGGTTAAGGAGAGCTTAAGTGTTATATATCTCAAAAACATTAACTAATTAAAGTGCGTTAACGTGTTTTGTTAATTTAGATTTTAAGTTAGCTGCTTTGTTAGCGTGAATAATATTCTTTTTAGCTAATTTATCGATCATAGAAGTAACAACAACTAATTTTTCAGCAGCTTCTGCTTTCTCTCCAACTAAACGTAAAGCTTTAATTGCATTACGAGTTGTTTTGTGCTGATACTTGTTTAATACTCTCTTTTTTTCGTTGCTTCTAATTCTTTTTAAAGCTGACTTGTGATTTGCCATTTTTTAATCTTTTTAATTGTAATTAATTATTTTTAAAACTTTTAGTTAAAAAAGAAAAACCTCCCACATTCACCTGGGCGAACACTTTGGTTTTAACTAATAAAATAATAATCGAGACACTGACTAGTATTTTACAAAACTTATTTACAACTAACTGTAGCCCGTGGGGGAATCGAACCCCCCTTACCAGGATGAAAACCTGGCGTCCTAACCGATAGACGAACGGGCCATTATTTTGTATTTGCGGTTGCAAAAGTATTAATATTTTTAAAACCTACAAATTATTTTGTTACTTTTTTCCAGCTGATTCTATGAACGATTATGCTTTTTGTTAGCGAGTGCAAATATCAACATAAATTTTGAATTCACAAACCAAAATTTCAAAACAAATAGAATATTTATTATTTTAATACTTAAATTCAACCATATAAATCTCTTAATTATTTCAATTCTAAAATAATAAGGTATGGTATTTGATAAAATACAAAACTAACTTTAACACTATGAGGATAAAACTACGCCCTTTTTTTATTTTATTATTTTGCTTTTTTTGCAGTATAACTAAAAGCCACGCACAACGTGAGATACATCCTTTAGAACCAACATTTACGTATGATTACGCATTAAAATATTACGGAAATTTAACCTTGGGAGATTATTGGTCTTTAGATAATTTTAAAGCACCAAAAGGCGTAAAAAGTATTAAACAATATGAAAGTTTTTATGATTGGAATGATTTTTACAGAAGTAGAGATCGAATGCTGAATGGAGAAAAAAAAATCTATTATTACAATAAAGATACTGGTTTTTTAGAGCGTTCGATATATTTAGAAAGAAACCATAAGATGAAATCCACTCATTTTTATAGTTACAAAACCGATAGTTTGCATTTAACCATTAGTATTAAAAACAACTACTTTGCACGTGAGTTTTCTACAAACACCATTCAGTATATTTACGATCTAAAAACAGAAAATTTGTTAGAAATCAGATACAATAATGATAACAAAGATTTTATTAAATATACTTATGATAAAAACCAAAAAGATTTAACAGGAGTGGAAGATAATAGCAATTGGCGAAGACAGGAAATAACCATATCTTATGATACGCTTAAACCTATAGATAAAATCAAATATTATATTTCTACAAGAATTGGCAAAAAATATAAATTCAAGAATGATAGTGTTTATTTAAATAAAGAAGAAACATTGGTAAATCTTTTACGTAGAAACTTAGCTCTTAAAACATTTTCAACAGGATATAAAACTATTAGCAACGGAAAAAGTAATAGGGAATATTATGAAAATCTTTATCACACACAGGCAAATTATATAGATTTTGGCGCAAATTACATTTCTTACAATCTTGGCTATCCGCAATATATATCAGATTATCCTCGCCCTATTGATAGAATGGGTACTTTTAAATTTCCACAAACAGGAACATTTTTGTTTGATGAAAAGGGAAAATTATCTTTTATAAAGTACCATACTGATATAATACGCGAAAATCTTTTTACCAATAATAGAAGTAGCCGTTATCCGTGGATGCCAGAAACTGAAAGGGAAAATAGCATAAGTATCATAGAAAAGAAAAATGATAATAAATGGATTTTTATTAGTTACAATGAACTACAAATAAAAAAGAAGCTATTCAGCAGATACAATCGTTTCAAAACAAAAAAAAGACAAAAAGCAAATTACAAAATCAAAAACGGTAGTATTTACAAAGACAAAAAACCGATAATTATATACAATTATTACCATTAAAAAACTCCGATGAAGTTTGAAACTTCATCGGAGTTTTTGCTTTTAGCTTATTGCTTAAAACTTATAATTAATCTAAACGTTCAATTTTTGCTCCTAAAGCTAATAAACGCTCATCGATATTTTCATATCCGCGATCTATTTGATCTATGTTTTGAATAACACTTGTTCCTTTTGCAGATAATGCGGCAATTAACAACGAGATACCCGCGCGAATATCTGGCGATGACATTTTGGTTGCTTTTAACTGCGATTTAAAATCATGACCAATGATTACGGCACGGTGCGGATCGCACAGAATAATCTTTGCGCCCATATCAATTAATTTATCCACGAAGAATAAACGCGATTCGAACATTTTTTGATGTATCAATACCTCTCCCCTTGCCTGTGTTGCCACAACAAGAAAAATACTCAACAAATCGGGTGTTAAACCTGGCCAAGGCGCATCGGCTATCGTTAAAATAGATCCGTCAATATCGCCTTTAATTTCATATCCGTTGGTATGTGCAGGAATAAAGATATCGTCTTCGTTTACTTTTTCAATGGTAATTCCTAATTTTCTGAAAGCGGTTGGTATTACACCTAAATTTTCCCAGCTTACATTCTTTATGGTAACCTCGCTACGTGTCATTGCTGCCAAACCTATCCAAGATCCAATTTCAATCATATCAGGTAAAATCTGGTGCGTACAGCCGCCTAATTTCTCAACACCTTCAATAGAAATCAAATTAGAACCTACACCTGTAATTTTAGCTCCCATAGAATTTAACATTCTGCAAAGTTGCTGTAAATAAGGTTCGCAAGCCGCGTTGTAAATTGTAGTGGTTCCCTTCGCCAAAACAGCTGCCATTAATATGTTGGCTGTTCCGGTTACCGAAGCTTCGTCTAACAACATGTAAGCGCCGGTTAAACCGTTTGGAGCTTCTACACCATAAAAATATTCTTCGCGGTTGTATCTAAATTTAGCTCCTAAATTTATAAATCCTTCAAAGTGGGTATCTAATCTGCGACGACCAATTTTATCACCACCCGGTTTTGGAATAAATCCCTTACCAAAACGTGCTAATAACGGACCTACAATCATAATAGAACCTCGAAGCGATTTTCCTTCCTCACGGAATTTATCAGATTCTAAATATCCTAAATCAACCTTATCTGCCTGAAAAGTATAAGTATTTCGATTTAATTTTTCAACAGCAACCCCTAAATTCTGCAACAAAACAATAAGTTTGTTAACATCTATAATATCGGGAATATTAGAAATTGTAATTTTTTCATCGGTTAATAAAACTGCGCATAAAATCTGTAGTGCTTCATTTTTAGCTCCTTGTGGTTGTACAACACCGTTTAAAGTATGTCCGCCTTCAATTTTAAAAGTTCCCATTAATTTGTATTTCTATTTGTATTTTTAGATGAATTGTTACTATTCATGTTGTTATTATTTGGATTCGCTTTTTTTACAAACCTGTTATTGGCATTCGGCGTATTTGCCTGCTTATTGTTTGGATTGTTTCGCTGCTGGTTTGGATTATTATTTCCTGAATTGCTTCGGTTTTGAAACGAATTATTTCTATTATTTGTGTTCGTTGTAGATGTGTTTCGATTTTGAAACTGATTGCTGCGAACATTCGGTTTCATTAAATTAACCGTATTGTTGTTATCGTCCAAACTTGCTGTTAGATCGATCTTTCCATTCGATAAATCTTTTAAATGCTGAAAAATAACGGCATCATCAATAGATTCGTTATTCCAATTCACATAACTTTTTTTCATGTGGTTGGCTATCACCATAATCAGCGCTTCTTTGCGTTCACCTTCTTCCCAACTAATTGCTTCGTTGATCATATCAACAATATTAGATCCGTAAAAACGATATCTATGATTGTTTCTTGGATATTCAATTAAAATTGGTTCGTTAAAATTGGTAGTTGCTCTTGGTTTTTCGTAAGGCGAATCAACATCTAACTGAAAACGTGACATTTTAAAAAGCTGATCCCACAGTTTATGCTGAAAATCTAAAACATCGCGCAAATGCGGGTTTATAGTTCCCATGATATCAATTACTGCACGAGCCGCTTTGTTGCGTTCGGCACTGTCTTCAATTAAAATAACCTGATCGATCAGTTTTTGCAAATGACGACCATATTCCGGCAACACCAAATCTTTACGATCGGTATTGTATTCTAAATGATTTATTGCTTCGGTTGGCTTAAATTTCATAAAAAATTATAAGGAAATAATTCCTTCTATAGTTGAAACTTCTTTGTATTTATCAATAATGGCATCGGCATTTGGCATCACCACATTTATTGACACACTTGAATAGTTTCCGTTTTTAGATTTGTTTGTTGTAATCACTGCTCCCATATCATTAAAAGCTTTTTCAATCAAAGCAATTTTCTCTTCGCTGGCAGGAACAATAAATTTATATAGGTATTCTGCAGGCCACTTTTCGGTTGTATTATCTAACTCGGTTTTAAGGCGTACGTAGAATTCTTCGGTTTTCTTGTCCATAAAATAAAATTATCTACAAATATACATTAGATTAAGGTAAATATACTAATATCCGTTTTAATTGAACATACAATTTAATTTTTCTGTGTAAATTTGCCCTTTGATTTTTTAAGGTGGATACTAAAACTATTTTACTTATTGGCGGTCCCGGTTCAGGGAAAACATCAATTATTAACACACTTACAGAAAAAGGATACGTTTGTTATCCCGAAATTTCACGTCAGGTTACTTTAGAAGCCCAAAAAACTGGTATTGACCAATTGTTTTTAAAAGAACCGCTTTTGTTTAGCGAATTACTTTTAAAAGGTCGTATAGATCAGTTTAATAATGCGGTAAAAGAAGATACAACTTGTGTTTTTATAGACCGTGGCATTCCCGATGTATTGGCGTATATGCATTACATTGGCGACGCCTACCCTGCTTTTTTTGATGATGCCTGCAAAAATCACCGCTACACCAAAATTTTTATACTACCGCCTTGGGAAGATATTTATGTAAGCGATAACGAGCGATACGAAAATTTTGAACAGGCAAAACTGATCCATAACCATTTGGTTGAAACTTACGAAAGCTACGGTTACCAGCTAACCGAAGTACCAAAAGCCAATTTGGATACAAGAATTACTTTTATATTGAATAATTTATAATTTTTCTTTATTTTTAAAGAAAAAACACCGCATTTTGTTTGAAGCTGTACATATTTTAAAAAAACATTGGGGTTATGATTCTTTTAGAATTCCGCAGGAAGAAATAATAGAATCGGTTTTTCAGGGAAACGATACCCTTGCTTTGCTGCCAACCGGCGGTGGAAAAAGTGTTTGCTTTCAGATACCGGCTTTAATGACCGATGGAATTTGCTTGGTAATTTCGCCTTTAATTGCATTGATTGAAGATCAGATCAACCAATTAAAAAATCGAAACATTAAGGCTTTATCGATTTCGGGAAATTTATCAACGGAAGATATTTCGAATTTGTTGGATAATTCCCAATACGGAAACTACAAATTTCTGTACATTGCGCCCGAACGTTTAAAAAACGAATGGATTTTAAGCCGAATCATTCAGTTACCTATAAATTTAGTTGCTATTGACGAAGCGCACTGCATATCACAATGGGGACACGATTTTCGTCCGGCTTATTTAGAAATCGGCAAGTTAAAAGAATGGTTGCCAAATATTCCGTTTATTGCACTTACAGCATCGGCAAACAATCGTGTTCAAGAAGATATCATAAATATCCTTCAACTTAAAAATCCAAAAGTATTTAAAAAGACTTTTTTACGAAACGAATTGTATTACGGCGTTTATCAGCAGGAAAATTCAGAGGAATTGTTGTTTCAAATCCTTAAAAAAAATCCTTCACCAGCAATTATCTATGTAAAAAGTAGAAAAGCCACCATTGAAGTGGCGCAGAATTTAAAATCGTACGGAATTTCTGCCGATTTTTTTCACGGCGGGTTGGATTTTAAATCGAAAAAACAAAAACTGAACGACTGGCTAAACGAAACCGTTCTGGTTATGGTAGCCACCAATGCGTTTGGAATGGGAATTGACAAACCGAATGTTCGCAATGTAATTCATTTGCACATTCCCGATAACTTGGAAAGTTATTATCAGGAAGCAGGTCGTGCAGGTCGCGATGGCGAAAAAGCGTTTGCAACCTTATTGTTGAGTTCTAATAGTATTCATCAGGCAAAAGGTTTTCACGAGCTGAACAATCTGGAAATCGATTTTGTAAAAATGGTGTACAAACGTTTCGTAAATCATTTTCAAATTGCTTATGGCGAAGGTTTTAACGAAACGATTCGTTTTAATTTTAAAGATTTTTGTCAGAAATACAATTTACCGGTAAGCAAAACTTTTCATGCGTTTGAATTTTTAGATCGACAGTCGGTTTTAAGTTTTGAACAAGCATTTAAGTACAAAAACTACATTCATTTCTTAATAAATTCAAACGATGCCATTGCTTATTTCAGCAATCATTCGTTAGAAGAAATTTTGTTTTTAAGCATACTGCATCATTACCGCGGCATTCAAGATGGTGAAACAGCAATTGATATCGATGTTTTATCGAAACATACAAAAATGCCCAATCAAAAGATTATCGAAACTATAGAATCGTGGGTTTTAAAAGGATTTTGCACATTTACACAAGCACCAAACGACACCAACGTTATTTTAACCGAAATACGCGAAGACGATATTACCATTAACCGCGTTGCAAAAAACCTTACACAATTTAACGCCATAAAAGATCAGCAGTTTAAGGCGATGTTGCAATATGTTACGAATACAAACGTTTGCAAAAATAAAATCCTTTTAAATTATTTCGACGAAGATTACAACGAAGACTGCGGTAAATGCTCTACTTGTATTCAGAATAAAAATTCGAAAAACAGTAGCATTTTAATCGACGAAATTAAAACGGAACTTAAAAATTATCCTAAAGATCATATTTTTGAACTAGCTGATTTAAAGTCGATGTTCATTCACAAATCAAACTATTTAGCACAGGCATTAAAAGAGTTGACCGAAGAAGGCGAATATCTTTACAAAAATGCCACATACATAAAATTATAATGGAAAAATTACGAATTGTTTTTATGGGAACACCCGATTTTGCGGTGGGAATTTTAGATACTATTTTAAAAAACAACTATGAAATTGCTGCGGTTATAACAGCTCCGGACAAGCCGGCTGGTCGCGGACAAAAATTAAACCAGTCTGCCGTTAAAGTTTATGCAGAAGAAAACAACTTAAAAGTTTTACAACCTACTAATTTAAAATCAGAAGATTTTCTAACAGAATTAGCAACATTAAACGCAAACCTGCAAATTGTTGTCGCTTTTAGAATGTTGCCAAAAGCCGTGTGGCAAATGCCTAAATTAGGTACGTTTAACCTGCACGCGTCTTTATTACCCGATTATCGCGGTGCGGCACCAATAAACTGGGCAATTATTAACGGAGAAGAAAAAACAGGTGTATCGACCTTTTTTATTGATGAAAAAATTGATACCGGTGCCGTGATTTTAAAGAATGAAACCAATATATCCGAAGAAGAAACCGCAGGCGAATTACACGACCGTTTGATGCTTTTAGGAGCCGAAACGGTTGTTGAAACACTAAAGTTACTTGAAAACAATCAGGTTACAACTACCATTCAGCCTGCCGAAGAAACAAAAACGGCTTATAAATTAAATCGCGAAAACTGTAAAATCGATTTCAACAAATCAAGTAAAGAAGTTTACAATTTAATTCGCGGGTTAAATCCTTATCCGTCGGCTTACACAATTTTAACCGATAATGGTAACGAATACAATATTAAAATTCACGATGTTACTTATACTATAGAACAACATAATTTTAAACCGGGCAAATTTATCGCTGCAAAAAAGACCATTCGCATTGCAACGAAAGATGGTTTTATCGAAATTTTGTCGTTACAATTCCCAGGAAAAAAGAAAATGAAGACGGCAGAATTACTTAACGGAATGCAATTTTCTGACAATGCAAGCTGTAATTAGCCATTTTAGTAGCGTTTTTTTGTTATTTTTCGCACTTTTTTATAAAAAAAAGTTGTGTAAATCAATTTAACTTTTAAATTTGTATATGTTAAGATTAACTCAAATAAAAAAATTATTATGAACAAAACACAATTAATCGACGCAATTGCGGAAGATGCAGGAATCACTAAAGCTGCTGCTAAATCAGCATTAGAATCATTTTTAAAGAATGTAGGTCAAACATTAACTAACGGTGAAAAAATCTCTTTAGTAGGTTTTGGTTCATGGTCAGTTTCTGAAAGAGCTGAAAGAGAAGGAAGAAATCCACAAACTGGAAAATCTATTAAAATTGCTGCTAAAAAAGTAGTTAAATTTAAAGCGGGTGCTGATTTAGATGGTGCTGTTAATACACCAGTTAAAGCTGCAGCTAAAAAGAAAAAATAATTTTCTTTTACAAATAATGAAAAACCACCTGCAAAGCGTGGTTTTTTTTATTTTTTTATTTATTTTTAAATAAAAATTTTTATGAAACAGCTAACACCCACTAAAGGAAAGCTATTAATATCTGATTCTTCGATTTTATTAGACGCAGTTTTTAGTAGAACGGTTTTACTATTAGCTGAACACAACGCGAAAGGAAGCGTAGGTTTTATTTTAAACAAGCCTTTAAATTTGTCGTTACAAGACATTATTCCCGAAGCGCATACCAATTTCAGAATTTTCAACGGAGGCCCGGTGGAACAAGACAATCTGTATTTTCTGCACACCATTCCTTCGCTTATTCCGAACAGTATCGAAATTAAAGACGGTATTTTCTGGGGTGGCGATTACGAAGCTTTATTCGATCTTTTAAAAGGTAATAAAGTTGCACAGACAGACATTCGTTTTTTCTTGGGATACAGCGGTTGGGAAGAAAATCAGCTGCTAGAAGAAATCAGCGAAAAAGCCTGGACTTGTATTGAAAACCAGTTTACAGATCATTTGTTAGAAAAAACTCCTTCCAAATTATGGAAAGAGTTGATGATTGATCTTGGGGATGAATTTATTATTTGGGCGAATGCGCCTGAAGATCCCGTTATGAATTAAATTTTATTTGAGCGTTCAGTTTCATCAGTAAACTATTTGCAATTGTATTTGCAAACATTTTCTTGCGATATTGCGTAACCGATTGAATTCCTACAGCAATATTGGTTATAAAAATTTCATCTGCTTTCTGTAATTCAAAAGGTGAAATTGAACGTTCTTCAAATGTTAGATTATCCGTTTTATTTATAATTTCAATTAATTTCTTTCTGATTATTCCATTTTTACAACCGTCCGCGATTGGTGGTGTACTTATAACATTGTCTTTTATTACAAAGATATTTCCGTTAATGGCTTCTATTACATTTTTTTCATCGTTGATCAGCAAACAATTTTCGTAATCGTTTTCCTGCGCAAAAATGCTGGCAGTAATATTGATTAAACAACTTGTGGTTTTTAAGGTGCTTAACAAATGTTTTGATACGTGAAAGTCCTTAAAAAGTTCAACTTCATATTTACCAATAGTATTTACATATACAGCACCCGTACTTTCTGCAACAATTACAAAACTCACAGTTCTTTGTTCTGGTTGGTATCTGCCCTCACCGTTTCTAAAAACAGTTAACCGAACGCGCGCATTGTTTAAGTTTAATGCGTTTATGGTTTTTAAAATCTCGCTTTCAAGATATTCCAACGTAAATTCAAGCGGAATTTCCATACGCAAAATACGCATAGATGCCATTAGTCTAAAATAATGATCTTCTAAAAAAAGTACTTTTCCGTCTAAAAGCTTTAGTGTTTCAAAAACGGCATCGGCATATAAAAAACCTCTGTTTTGTTCAATATTTTCGTTTGACTGTGCTACTAAATTCCCGTTAAAATTAATCATAAAAAAAGCTCTGAAATTTTCAGAGCAAATATAAGGCTTTAATTATGCAGACCCTAACACTTTTTTTAAATCGGCAATTTGGTTATCCCATAATCGCGTTTGATCTTTTATTTCGTCGTCTTCGGCAAAATCGGTTACCATTAAGGTTACGTCTTTTGTAAGT
>JAVXSC010000079.1:0-10939 GCA_036643355.1 Myroides sp. | reverse complement strand
CCCAGACCCGTTGGTGAACTGCCGGTACATGATCAGTTGGTTTTTACGAAAGCCTTGTGTCTTTGTGAGAAGTTGTACAATCACGCGGCAACGTAGCAATTCATTTTGTGAAGGAATACTTCAGGGATAATTAAAACAAACCTTATAATCAATAAACCGACTATTAATTTTAAAAATATAAATCATGGAAACTAAAAAAGAATTTTTCAAAAAGGTAGATTTTACTAAAAAACTACAAAACGGACTTGCAACACTGGTTAGTCAGAAGTTACTTTGCATCGCATGGTATGGTCATGCTATAAGCAATGAAAAAATAAAAATACTGTGGCTGTATGTAAAAAACAAAAAGGAAGCTGCTGCTGTTTTTTCAGATCAAAACAGGGCAGTATTTTTTGCAGATGAAGAAGTGCTGATAGTATTGTTGGATGAAGACGATGTAACGAAACATAAAAAGATCAGCAGTCCCTTTATACATTTAAACCTTAGTAAAGCAGAAGTACTGTATAGTGACGATGAAACCGCAATGCCTTCGGACTATTACTTCTGGGAATACTTCAAAAAATTTCAAGAACGGTATATTGAAAGACAGCAGCTCTTAAAATCGTACACCGATGATTTTATAAAAGATGAATTAGAAGGAAGCTGTTACCTGTATCTTAAAGGTTTTGCGACAGATTTGGGAGCGGTAGAACTTTTACTTCTGGGTACGATAAATGAGAAAGACAGTTTAACCGAAAGGCTGCTGATTATGGAAAAAATATGCCCAATATGGAAAACGGTCTTTGTTAAAGAAGATACCGATACTTTTTACCTTATTGAGCAGCAAAGTCTTTCAGACGCGGGAATTTATGATGACTGGGGAAAAGCATTGAAAAAAGTACAGAAAAAGATAAAGAACATTGTATTGCAGATCTTTGATGAATTGGATAAGAACAAAAAAATAGTCAGTCTGCAACAACAAGATACAGTTCCATTTAAATATTCAGATCGTTTACAACAGCTGCAGTCTAATGAAGAGGTCGAAGAAATATTCCTGTTCCACGAAACAGTGAATTATTTGGATAACAAAACGGTGCGCCGCTTTTACCTGTTGCTGATTACGAAAGATAAGTTTTCAAAACCATTAAAAGAAATAATATGTGAAACTGAAACGGCAGATGCTGAGGTGCAGTTCGCAATAATTGCCCACAACCGTTTTTACATACAGGACAAAGTATATTTTCAACAAGGTTTTTATAAAAAAGTGTACAAAGACCAAAACCGAATTTATACTTCGGGACATCACCCAGCCATCCATTGGCAGAACACTTGGGATCCAGATTTTCATGAGAATATGATTGGTGTTAAATATTCATCTGAAAAAATTGAAAATTTTGTAGATACAGCGATACTTTCAGCAAAAGAACCTTTAGTTACATCGTCAAAGCAGTTGCGTAAGTGCTTCATATACATGCTACAGGTACATATTCTGTATCATTTAGATTACGTACCAAGCACTAAAAATATCAACACCTTGTTGCAGTTGGTACGGTATACCGGTGAAGCAACTGAAGAATTTGAACAACTAGTACAAAAGATCAAACCACTACTTTTTAATGATGACGCGGGTAAAAATAAAGTGCGAGATAAAAATATACGTCTGGAAGGGCAGATGCTGCAAAACCTGCAGGCATTTTTCAGAATAATAAATTTAGAATAATCCAAATTGTACTATTTATAAGATGATTGCTACTTTATCAAAAAGATTGGTTTTGTATTAAGTAGCAATCATTTTTTTGTAATCTATCTTGTATATAAATCAAAATATGAAGTCAGATGAACGTGAAGCGGAAGATTAAATTTGTAGGTGATAACATAGCTCACTTTTATAACAAATATCTACTAAATTTTTTACAGAGATTTAATCATCTATTTATTTAATCACTTGTTAATCAGTAGTTAAATATGATTTTTTAATCTTTTCTTGGCAAATTATTTTTTGATGAAGACTTTATTTACAGTGCGAAGGTTTTATGTTCGCCAACTAAAATTGGTTATTAATGATTATTTATTTTTTATATTCTATTACATATAATTTTATATATTTTTACTTATTTATATCCTTTTACATATAAAAAAGAAAAAAGGGTAATATCAATGTAATTGCATATAATTATGACACAATCATTAGCACATTTTGTTAAAGAACAACGTAAGAAAGCAGGATTTACTCAAGAAGAATTTGCTGAACGGGCTGGCGTGGCTTTAACTGTTATCCGCAAAATAGAACAAGGAAAAGAAAATTTAAGTTTATCTAAAGTTAATCAGGTATTATTGATGTTCGGACACACTACAGCACCAGTAAATATAAAGGATTTATGAGATAAGCCGGTTTGTCGGCAAGAGCTGGTGTCCCATTATCAACATTGAGAAAATTTGAACAAAAGGGAGTAATTTCTTTGGATTCATTTTTAAAAATACTTTCAGTTGTTGGAGGATTAGAAGAGATAGTTGATGCTTTAAAACCCAAAGAGCAACATTTTAAATCTATTGATGAAGTACTAAAATCAGAGGAAAAAACAACTAGAAAACTAGGAAACAGAAAATGAAAACAGCTGTTAAAGAAGTAAAAGTAGGTTTAAATTTCGGTTCTGGAATTCAATCCGTCAAACGTTCGGCGATCCCTAATAGTACTATCTATTTTGAATATGATGAAGTTTTTTGAATAGTAATTTAGAAATTTTATACTCCAAAAATTGTAAGTTTACAAGCGAGTATTTTTTATTGTAATTGATTGAATTATAAGGTTAATGTAACAGAAATAAGTCTTTATTATGAATAATTCTTATTGCATATAAACAAAAATGTTTACATTTGTACTATGAATACATTGATAGAGAAATATAAAGGAATACACCCAGGAATTGTTTTGAATCGTTTATTAGATAAAAAACACATTTCTCAAAGACCTTTTGCTCTAATGATTGGAGAATATCCACAGACTATTAATGCAATAACAAAAGGGCGTAGAAAGTTAAATACAGCCTTAGCTTTAAAAATTGAAAAACAATTGGAACTACAAGAAGGAACCCTTGCTATCTTACAGACTTATTTTGATATTGAAGAAGAAAAGCAAAAAGCTTCGTTGTTTAATACTCCTAATTTATCGATAATTAGAAAATCTCTTTTTTGGGATACTGATATTAATAAAATCGATTGGGATAAGCAATACAAAGCGGTTATTCAACGTGTTTTTGAGAGAGGAAATGAAATGGAGAAAAATGAAATGGAAAGGTTTTATGGAAAATCTACGATAAGTAATGTTTTAGCTCATAATAAAAGACAACCTTACACTATAAACAGAAGAAACAAACAAACTTCATAATGCTTTTTTATAACACAGTAAACGATATTCTTAAAAAGAGTCTTCATATTATTATGAAAGCTCCAATTTTCAATGATTTTCGATTAGTGGGTGGAACTGCATTAAGTTTGCAGATAGGACATCGAGAATCTGTAGATATTGATTTATTTACTGATTCTGAATATGGAAGTATCGATTTTCAATTAATAGACTCCTATTTAAAAGAAAACTTTAATTACGTTGATTTTTTAGATATTCCACCTGCTTTTGGTCGCTCATACTTTATTGGTGATTCAAAAGAGGATAGTGTTAAACTTGATGTTTTTAATACGGATTCATTTATTGAACCGACTCTTGAGATTGATGGGATAAGAATGGCTACAATTGAAGAAATTATAGCGATGAAAGTTGATGTCATTCAGCGAGGAGGACGTAAAAAGGATTTTTGGGATCTACATGAGCTGATTGGAAAATATGATATAAATAATATGTTAGCATTACATGAAATGCGTTATCCATATACGCATGATGTCGATACTATAAAACATAACTTCATAAATTTTGACTTAGCAGATGATGATTTTGATCCTATTTGCTTCAAAGGAAAATATTGGGTTTTCATAAAAGAAGATTTTGAAGATTTTTTGAAATAGCTCTCAATTAATTTCATGTACTACTATTGTACAACATATCCTTTGTAAACCCTTATAAAGAAAGAGAAGTAAGATATTGTATCTAAATAATCAATAACTTTTATATATTTCGTTTAGATAACCTTTGTTACTCACATTAAAGTTTACTATTTTCATACAATAATGAAAATAACCATAAAAACATAATGATCAACTACTACGTTGTTTTAGAAATTCCGAATTTTTCAGATCAGGCGGTTATAAAAAAGGCATACAGAAAGTTGTCTAAAAAGTACCATCCCGATGTGAATAAAAATCCGTTTGCGAGTTCGTATTTTTTAAAGATTAGCGAAGCCTATAATTTTTTGACTGATGAAAACAAACGTATGTTGTTGCATCAGTTTTTATATATTCATGAAGTTTCAAAAGCAACAAACAGTAATTATCAAACTAAATATCAACAAACATACACACAAAATCAACAGCAAAATACAAGTGGAGTAGAGCCTATTATCCATTTATTTTCTGCCGATAAAAAGCACTTTGTTTTAAACGATCATATTTTATTGCAGTGGAATGTGACTCAATGTAAATCTGTGACCATAAATGTTTTTGGAGATGTTGCTTTTTCGGGAACACATTATTTAAAAATTGATCATTTTACAGAAGAAATCATTGTTTTAATGACGGTTGTTGGCTTCAACGATAAAGAATATAAGTATCAGATAAAGTTACAGTACAGTAATAAAAATCCTGCTAAAAAGGCTTTTCAAAAGATCAAATCTCAATATCCTAATGCCGATGAAATCCATTTTAAAAAGGAAACGTTCTTGGGTTTACACGCCCGTATAAATAAAAACGAGTTTAAAAACCGAATGATTCTTTTGGGATCATTATTTTTAATATTGACTGTTCTGTTCTTTTTAACAACTGCTAAAGCACTCGTTTTCTTTTTATTACTTATACTGTCTTGGATCATTTTTAGTCAGTGTTACAAACGCATACACGATACCGAAAAATACAAGTATAAAATAGGGTATTTGCTAATTCCAATTTATAATCTATTTATTATCAGTAAATTATTTGTTTTAGACAGTGAATCGAAAATTAGTGAATTTGGAATGATTCCTGAAAAATCCACCGATAATTTTAAAGATTGGATTGCGAATGGATTTAAAGTTCTAAATAACCAGGTAACATTACTGCAAAAACTGTCAATGGGTAGTTTTTTACTATTAGTTATTTTAGTATTGTTCAAAAGCACCAGCACGTATCAAGAAATTCCGGTAAATCTTACGTCGTATTATATTGATACATCAAGACCAAACACAAACGGAAGTGTACACAGAGATTATTTTGTGGTTTTTAACGATAAAATACCCGTAAATGTTTCCGAAAATTATTTTAACGAAATTGTTTATCGACAAAAATTCGATACCTACAAAATTGCTTTAAATAACAATAATGTAGAATATATCCGATTGATCGATTCTAAAAACAACAATACCGAACGGTTGAATTTTGGCGTGCTTCAAAGTAATAATCCGTTACTTATAATTACATTTTTACTGTTTTTAAGTCAGTTGTATGTGTGGCGAAACCTTACAAAACCTGCAGAATTAAAATTTGCCAACGGTTACATGGTTTTTGTCATGATTATTTATCTGTACGCCATTTTTGTAACACTATTTTAAATTTTCGCTATATTTATAGCACGTACAAAATTCTAATTAGATTTTAATCACCGTTCATTCGGTAAATTTTATTTTTGCAAATTACAGCTAAAACAATGAGTACAATATTAATAATTGAAGACGAACAGCACGTAGCCGACCTGATTAAGCAGAGTTTGGAAGAAGAAGGTTATAATGTGCTGCATGCTGCTGATGGGTTGAAGGGAATTGAATTGATAAAATCAGAAAATATTCAGTTGGTAATTTTAGATATTTTACTGCCAAAAATGAACGGTTTGGAAGTTTGCAGACAAATACGTAACGATGGTTATACCGATCTTCCTGTATTGATTTTAACGGCTTTGGGCAGTGCAGAAAATATTGTTTTAGGATTTGATACTGGTGCCGATGATTATTTGGCAAAACCTTTTAAGCTGATTGAACTGAAAGCCCGAATTAAAAATCTTTTAAGACGAAGCGAGTTTTTCGATGCCAATGGAACAGTGATTAACGATGTATACAAATTTGCCGATTTAGAATTGAATGATTACACCAAAAAAGTCACTCGAAATAATAATGAAATCTCGTTAACATCTACAGAATATCGCTTGTTGTTAGAGTTTATGAAAAATCCTACAAAGGTTTTAAACCGTGGCGATTTGTTAGATAACGTTTGGGGAATTAATTTTGATAACGGCACAAATGTAGTAGACGTTTATGTAAATTATCTGCGTAAAAAACTGGATAAATTTGGCGATAAAAAATTAATTCACACTGTTACCGGTATGGGTTATGTTCTAAAAAATGACGCATGAAAACCTATAGCAAAACCGTACTAACCATTGTTTTAATTTTTGTTGTTTACACTTTAATTTTTACAGGATACATTTATTATTCGTTTTCGAATTTTGCTTTTGAAGATTTCTACAAACGACTGGAATTAAGAGCTGGAACCATAGCAACCATGCAATTGGGCGAACCTGAAGAATCATTTAAAGTTAAAGAAACGTACGAGAATTTTTTAGAAAATCTGCCTAAACAGAAATATTATATTCTTCCTGTTGAAAATAATCAGATTGTAGGCGAAATTCCACAAGAAGTTCCTTCAAAAGTTGTTCGAAATACTTTAAAAAGCAAAGCTTTTAATTACAATAATGCCGATTTGTTTTACAGCGGATTAATTTACGAAGACGCTAAAAAGAACAAATATGTTGTGGTTGTTTCGGCTGAAAATTATTTCTATACGCATCATATTATTTACCTTCGAAACTTACTGATAACATCACTTGTGTTTTCGTTGCTACTTATTTTTGTGATTTCTCATTTTGTATTGCGAACGTTGATTCGACCAGTAAAATCGATCATAAAAGATGTAAATAGAATTGGATCAGAAAATTTACACCTTCGATTGCAAGTTGGCGATGCAAAGCATAAAGATCCAATCAGCGAACTGAAATATACCTTTAACGATATGTTGAACCGCATTGAAACATCTTTTGAAACCCAGAAGAATTTCATTAGCAACGCATCACATGAATTAAATACGCCGCTGACATCGATAATAGGTGAGGCAGACCTTATTCTTTCTAAAGAACGATCGATTCCCGAATATGAAAAGGCACTGACAAATATTTTGTTGGAAGCCGAAAAATTGGAAGAAAAAACCAAAGCACTGCTTTTTCTGGCTCGAACCGGTTATACCGAAAATACCAAACGTTTTGATAAAGTGCGCGTTGATGAATTGTTAATGGAAGTTCAACAAAACCTTTCAAGAGTAAACAAAAACCTGAAAATTAAAATGGATTTCAGCTTACTGCCCGAAAGTCCCGAGAAATTAAAGATTAAAGGGAACGAACAATTGCTTCATTTGGCAATTTCAAACATTATATCAAACGCCAGCAAATATTCAGACAATAACGAGGTTTATTTGGCATTGGGCGCTACCGAACAATCGGTTGTAATAATCATTAAAGATAAAGGTATCGGTATTCCAGAATCGGAAATGCCGTATATTTTCGATCCTTATTTCAGGGCATCAAACACCTTTAATTATGAAGGTTACGGTATTGGATTGCCTTTAAGCCGTAACATTATTAAAATGCACAATGGCGAATTATTGATAAAATCTGTCGAAAAAAGCGGTACAACCGTACAAATTATTTTGCCTACAGGAAACTATAAACTGTAATTTTAATCACATTCTAATAACTGCCTTATTTTCTAATAACTTTATAATTTCATTCTAAAACCCTTCTAATACCTGCGGTCGTAATTTTGTTTCAAACATTAGGTGAAATTATGAGCGCAGTAAAAAAAGTATTGATTCCTACCGATTTCAATGTTAAATCGTTAAATGTATTGTTAGAATTTTTAAGAAGAAACCCTAACGACCAATTCGAAGTTATTTTGGCGCATGGGTATGATATGTCTTATTCTATAACAGATTTATTGTTTTATTCAGAATACAAAATTCTTAAAAAAATACAGTCAGAAGAGTTTTGTGAATCGTGTAAATTAATTGAAAACACGTATCAGTCTAAACTTACAAAATTAAAATTCAGCATTTTAACCGGCAGCACCAAACGCTATGTTAGAAATTATGTTGAAGCAAATAATATTGATTTTATTGTTTGCTGTAACGATTACAAAATGAAGTTTAAATCAAGAGACAGTTTCAATTTACTACCTTATTTAAAAGCCACAAAAGTTGAAATAATTAATATTGAAAACACACAGAATGTCGTAACAGAGTTGGAACATTCGGAACAACTTGCCGATATTTTTTTATCAAGCATAGAACAATGAGAAAAACAGCACCGTTTGCATATAGTTTAATTTTAATAGTACTGCTTTGTTGTGGAACTGTATTAATTAAGGGCGACAGCCCCGAAGATTTAATTGTGGGAAAATGGGAAGAAGTAGACTGGAATTTTGAACGAATTAATGTAGATTCTACAGAGGTAAACGGCAATTTGTTAGCTTACCAGAAAAACGAACTCTACAACAATATGATTATTCATCAGGGAGAAGAGTGGGAGTTTTTTCCGAAAAAAAAGCTGACTTTAACTCCGAAAGATAATTCTGAAGAGAAAAAGATCAAGTGGTATTTAAAAGGTCGCGGTAATATTTTAGAACTTCGATATGGCGATGATGTTGTAGAAAGTTATCAGGTTCATAAACTAACCAAAGATACAATGGTTATTTATTACAATTTTGATTTGCAGATGAGGGGAAGCGTTAAAATCACCTTTAAAAAAGTAGAAGAACAAGATTATGCTCAGAAAATATAGTACACACAGAACGCATGACGATAATTTAAAATTAGGCGCACTTACTGCTTTTTCGGCAGGAATGGTCAATGTTATATCTGTAATTGTGTTTTTTGCTTTTACATCGAACATAACGGGGCATTACGCTGTTTTTGCACAGGAACTTGCTAAAGGCAACTGGTTTCAGGCAGCTGTTGTTGTTTTGTGGATTATGCTGTTCTTTTTCGGAAGTTTTACATCGAACTTTGTCATTATTCACGGAAACAAATACATTGGCAGATATTTATCGCACGCCATTCCTATTATTTTGGAAATTATATGTTTGCTTGTTGTTGGAATTTATCTTCAGGGATTTTACACCGAAAGTTTGCAGGAAACCGAATTTTTAGTAGGATTATTGTTGTTTGCAATGGGACTTCAAAACGGATTAACCGCAAGTATTTCTAATTCGGCAGTAAAAACAACTCACTTAACAGGTTTAACAACCGATTTGGCTATTGCACTTTCTATGATGACCAAAAAGCATTACAGAAAAGACGAGAAAGTAATAGAAAAAATACAGCTTTTAAGTTCTATTATGTTTTTTTATGTGTTGGGCGGCGTAATTACAGGCGTGCTTTACAACACCATTCAAAACTATACGTTTTACATTGTTTGTTTTTTCTTAACCATTATTATTTTTTACGATTATTATAAACTAACAGTTTTAAAATACAATCACAAAAAGCTTTTCAGTTTAAGACAAGAAGCAAGAGAAAGTAAAAACAATATTCAGGAAGAACAAAACAACAGCATAACAGAGAAAAACACCTGTTATTAAAAGAGAATCTTTAATTTTTCATATAATTAATTTACTTGTAAGAAGAAACGCCAAGGCTTGAGAAACCTTGGCGTTTTGTGTTTTATTTATTGTTTGAAATTTGATCGATATGAAGAGATCGTCACTTCGAGTAGCGTAACGCAGTGAAGCGTATCGAGAAGTTTTCTAGATAAGTTCTCGACAAGCTCGAACCGACGAAGATCATTATAAATCTTACTTTCTTATTAAAGTTCGATCTGTGTTAACCGTATTAAATTTCTTTTTAAAAGGAATCATGTAGCTAAGCGTATATCCAAAACCAACACCGATATTTCCGCTGTATTTCTGTCCGAAACCTGGGTAGTAAAGGTTTTCAAATCCTTCTGGTTGTGTTTGATAGAATAATCCTTTTAAGCGGGCATTCATTCCTACATATAAATTGTTAGCAACTTCAACCTTAATTCCCACGACCAATTCCAACCAATGTGCCATTAATCCTGTCGATTTTAATTCTGGGTACTGCATTTCTTCATCAAAATAAGCATTTCCGGTATTTACGCGGTAACTGTGCAGCGTTTGGTTGTGGTAACTTAAACCGTAACGTCCACCAACATAGATCAAATTATCCATATCTAACCAGTTTTGATGAAAGTTTCTTTCCGCACCCAACTTTAAAAACATTCCGGTAGTTGTGTATGAAAGCTGATCGTCTTCTTTAAATCGGTCTTCAAAACCAGCTTCGGCAGCCAGATACCATTTTTTATTGTAACGATAATCGGCATTAAATTCCAAACCCTTATAATCTTTATCCCAAAAATTGCGCGAAGCCTTAACCACATCAATACCAATGCGTAAGCCGTAAACATCGGGATATACTTTTGGTAATGAATCTTGTGCAAACAAGTTAGAATAGGCCAAAAATGCACTAATAATAAAACTGAAGGTGCGCATTGTCGGTATTTGTAAGTTCGTTTGTAAGTCTGTTCATGCTTCTTATCCATGTATCTTCAGAAACACTTGTTGTTTTTACGGCATTAAATTCGTGAAAAATAGTTTTGTAACCGCACGCTTTAGAAACATAAAGCGCTTCGGGCGTATAAGTAAATCGCAACTGATCTGTTTTGTGAATAGTATCGCTATTAGTTCCGGTTGGAATGAAAAGTTCCAGATTCCAAGTTGTTTCGTTAGTATTTATCTGTAATGGAAGTTCAATTGTTGATGTA
>JAVXSC010000078.1:0-11370 GCA_036643355.1 Myroides sp. | reverse complement strand
CGCCACAAATACCAATGGTTCCTTCTTCGGCTAATTCGTAAGCACGCACCAGTTCCATTACATTCATGTTCATATCGGTAGGCGCATCAACCGTATGCTCTGCTCCTTCTCTATCTATAATTGTTATTTTAATATCGCTCATAATCTGCATTTTTGCAAAGATACTAATTATTAAAACGATAGCGGATGAAGGTTTTAAGTTCCTACATAAAAAAACCGAGCTTTAAATAAAACTCGGTTTTTTGAATTAATAAAAAGTTATTGAAACCTTGCAGGATAAATATGTGAATCTGTGGAAAATTAAACTACCACATCGAAAAAAGAAGTTAATTCTTCGAACGAATATTGTTTGGTGTCGATATCCTTAATAATTCTACCACGTTCAAAACAAACAATTCTGTCAGAAATTTCAAACGTATGATTTAAATCGTGGCTTGAAACTAATAAAGTTGTCTGTTTGGTATCGGCAATAGTACGTAAAATCTTTTTTAAACGAATTTGCGTTGTTGGATCCAGATTAGCAAAAGGCTCATCTAAAATCACCACTTTAGGATTTCCGATTAACGTTCCAATGATTCCCACTTTCTTTTGATTTCCTTTTGAAAGATCACGGATAAATTTGTTTTTACCTAAAATTTCGTTGTTAAAAAAATCGGCATACGTTAGTAAAAAAGCATCAACCTGCTGTTTGGTCTGGCTGCGCAATTCGCCTAAAAAGTAAAAATATTCTTCGCAGGTTAAATATCCAATTAAAAAACTATCGTCTAAAAAAGCAGTGGTAAACGTTTTCCACTCTTCGTTTTTATTCACAATAACGTTGTTGGTTTTAATAAAACCTTGCGTTGGTTCAATTAAATCTAACAACAGACTGAAAAAAGTGGTTTTTCCGGCACCGTTGTTACCTACCAAACCAAAACTTTGTCCAACCGGAATTTCTAATCCCTGTATATCTAAAACAGTATTTCCGTCGTATATCTTCTTTAAATTTTCAACTTGTATCATAACTATTTGTAAGCTTTTATGGTTTTATATTTTTGTGATTTGTATAGATTTTCTATTAAATTGAACATTGGCTTTTTAAGTAAAATTCCTACTAAACCAATTGCTACGAAAACGATCATTGCAGTATTAAAAGGTAATAATTTTGTTAGAACAAAATACAATAACATAGGAATTGCAATGGTTGGAATACTTAAAAGTAAGGTTTGAACGTTGAATGCCTTGGTATCGCCAAATGCATTTTTATTGCTTGACAGATCGATTTTTGAACGAACAAACGCTCCTGTTATTAATGATAAATAGCAATTCCAACCGATGTTATAAAAGCCGACTGCCACAATTATCAAATAGGTTTGCAATCCAAAAAACAGATAAAAACTTGCCAGTATGATTGAAACCAATGTTCCTAAAACCATAACCAACCATTTTGATTCTAAATACGTTCGGTACGGAATATTCTGCGTCATCATTAACGGATAATAACTACTGTCCCAACTTGGAACATACTGACCGAAAAGCATCATAAATCCGCCGGTAATCATTATGGCTGCCACTATGGTAAAAAAGGTGTTGGATTTGTACATATCCACTGTAAAGAATATCAAACCATATAGTAAAAACATTGCGCTCATCATTAAAACCATACGGGTTCGTTTGTTACGCGTAAGTAGTTTTAAATCTAACTTTAAAAACGGAGCCAATGTTCCAAAACGGTTTAAAAAGTTTAAATCGTAGTATTTGTAAGTTTCTTTTTTAACAACAACGGCACTGTCTAACGATAAATTTTTAAAGTAAAAACGGTAACACGCTACAAGCAACGCTATCAGGTAAGCTGCTACAACAACTATTAAAAACGGATAATTGTAAAGCGCTTCAAAGAAATATTTGGTGTAAGCGGTAACTTCTACGTATTTAAAGAAATCTAATGCCAGAACAGCCGCAAAAACCACTAAAAAAGGCAATGCAAATTTAGTTACATGGTTTAAAAGCTGTACCAAAAAATTATTTGCCAACAGAAACAATGTAAACATTAACGCAAACAAAACACTAGTTCCAAAACCTACCTTATAATCTAAAGCCAGTACTAACAAAAGCGCAACACCCATAAACAGGTTCACAAAGTTAAAAAACGATAATGCCGATTTGGTTAAGCAGTAGTTTACAATTGTTTTTTTGCGAACGTTCTGTATTAGCAATGGTTTTACCAAAGTGGTTGGCATTTTTTGGAAAAAGTAACGAATTACCAGATCACCCAACCATAAATAAATGGCGTATTTAAAAAATCCGTGAAACGGATCCAATCCTTCTTCTTCGGAGAATTTAAATAAACCGGGAGTCATTATGGTCATTATAATTAAATAGCAAAGCCCGAAATAGCCTTTACCAATTGCCATTATTATACTTTGTGCCATGCCGCCTTTACGCTTCATGCCTTTCCATTCTAAATTGGCGAGTTGTTTAAATGTCATACTGCTTTTTATTTAGTAAGTAATGTTTTTAACGAAATGTTACAAAAAAAGAGTATGCTTTTTGAACATACTCTTTTATCTTTTTATATTGATTGATTAATCAATGGCTTTTACAACTGCTTTTTCGGCTTCTTTACGTGTACCGTCAAAACCGTCGATACCTGAAACGGTGGTGTATTTCAAAACATATTTTTTTCCCGGATTTATTCGGTTATAAACACTTTGGCACATTAAAGTAGCTTCGTGAAATCCGCATAAAATCAATTTCAATTTACCAGGATACGTGTTAACATCGCCAATAGCATAAATACCTTCTATATTGGTTTGATAATCAAGCGCGTTGTTAACTTTAATGGCATTTTTTTCGATCTCTAACCCCCAGTTTGCAATAGGACCCAATTTTGGAGTTAAACCAAACAACGGAATAAAGTAATCGGTTTTTATAATTCGGGTAGATATACCGCCATCAAAAGACAAGGTTACAGCTTCTACATGTTCGTTTCCGTGAATTTCGGTAACTTCGGCAGGCGTAATCAAATTGATTTTTCCTTGATGTTTTAATTCCTGTGCTTTTTCTACAGAATCTAATGCTCCGCGAAACTCGTTTCTTCTGTGAACCAATGTCACGCTTTTGGCAACATCGCTTAAAAAGATACTCCAGTCTAAAGCAGAATCACCACCACCGCTTATCACAATGTTTTTATCTCTGAATTGTTCCGGATTTTTAACGAAATATTCTACACCTTTATCTTCATAAAAACTCAATCCTTCAATAATAGGTTTTCTTGGTTCAAAACTGCCCAAACCACCAGCAATTGCAACGGCTTTTGCATGATGTTTTGTTCCTTTATTTGTAGTTACGATAAAAGTTCCGTCTTCTAATTTATCAATACTTTCGGCAACTTCGTTTAAAGTGAAACCAGGTTCAAACTGCTTAATTTGTTCCATTAAATTATCGATCAATTCGGCAGCGCCAACCGATGGATAGCCCGGAATATCGAAGATTGGTTTTTTGGGATATAACTCTGTTAATTGTCCGCCGGGTTGCGGAAGTCCGTCAATTATATGACAGCGTAATTTTAATAATCCGGCTTCGAACACAGCAAAAAGTCCTGTTGGTCCGGCACCGATTATTAATATATCAGTTTCAATCATAAAAGTAAAATTTATATAAAATTAAAGAGCTATAAGCACAAAAAAAGTGATAAATATCATTCATCACTAATTTGCTTATAGTTTATTAAAACACCGAAATATTTTCTACAGTTTCTATTTCAGGTGCAAATTTTTTAATGGTGGTTTCCACACCCGCTTTCAACGTCATTTGATTGATTTTGCATGATGTACAGGCACCTTCTAAACGCACTTTCACGTATTTGTCGTCTTCAATAGAAATTAAGCTGATGTCACCACCGTCTGATTTTAAGAACGGTCGGATTTCTTCTAACGCTTTTTCTACATTTTGTCTTATTGTTTCTGAAGCCATATTTTTTAAAATTGATGTAAAACAATCAATATTTTTAGTAATTATTTTTTTGCAGGCGAACAACCTGCCATTGTTGTAATTTTAACTGCTTCGGTTGGTGGAAGCGATTCGTTTCTTAAAACGGTTTGCGATACTACATTTTTAGCAATTTCTATGAAAGCATCAGCTACAACAGATTTCTCCTGCAATGCTGCCGGACGACCGTAATCGCCTGCTTCGCGAATGCTTTGTACAATTGGTACTTCGCCCAAAAATGGAACATCTAAATCTAAAGCAAGATTCTTTGCTCCTTCTTGTCCAAAAATATAATATTTGTTTTCAGGTAATTCTTCCGGAGTAAAATACGCCATGTTTTCAATAATACCCAAAACCGGCACATTGATACTGTCTGCCATAAACATCGATACTCCTTTTCTTGCATCTGCCAAAGCGACTGCCTGTGGTGTACTTACTACAACTGCTCCCGTAATTGGCAACGACTGTAATAATGATAAGTGAATATCGCCCGTTCCCGGTGGTAAATCTAAAAGTAAAAAGTCTAATTCGCCCCAATCTGCATCAAAAATCATTTGGTTTAATGCTTTAGAAGCCATTGGTCCGCGCCAGATTACTGCCTGATCTGGACTTGTAAAAAATCCGATCGATAATAATTCAACTCCGTAACTTACAATTGGTTTCATTTTCGATTTCCCATCCACATCAACCGAAACTGGTTTCGATTTCTCCACATCGAACATAATCGGCATCGATGGTCCGTAAATATCAGCATCCAACACACCCACTTTAAAGCCCATATTGGCTAAAGTAACCGCCAAGTTTGCTGTTATTGTTGATTTACCTACACCGCCTTTACCTGAAGATACCGCGATAATATTACTGATTCCCGGAATTGATTTCCCTTTGATTTCTGGTTTCTCCGGAGCTTCAACCTTAATATTCACTTTTACTTTTGCCTTATCGTAGATTTTTTCGTGAATAACTTTCATAATATCTACTTCGGCACGTTTCTTAATATGTAAAGCCGGTGTGTGTAAAGTCACATCAACCACTACTTCGTCGCCAAAAGTCATTACGTTTTGTACCGCACCGCTTTCAACCATATTTTTACCTTCGCCTGCAACAGAAATAGTTTCTAAAGCAGTTAATATCTCTTTTCTATCTAATTTCATTTTTTGTATCTTAATAAAGCTGTTTAAAAACCTGTTGGTAAACAACTTATGTAGAATTATTTTAAATTACAAAGATAACACGAATTTATGATACTTTAAAGTTAATGATTTAATAAATTATATTGGATGTTTGATACTTCGACAGGCTCAGTAACCACAGGCTAGGTGAACGTTGTTAATTAAATAAAAAGTTTTACAGGCAGTATAGTCTTTATTTAAAAATAGCTGTAATTTTATAGAAACAAAAATTAAAATTATGGCACAGATAACATTTAAAGGAAACCAAATTCATACAGCAGGAAACTTACCTGAAATTGGCGCAACAGCACCAGATTTTAAATTAACAAGCAGCGATTTGTCTGAAAAATCGTTAAGCGATTACAAAGGAAAAAATGTGGTTTTAAACATTTTTCCAAGTGTTGACACAGGTGTTTGCGCGCAATCGGTACGCACATTTAACAAAGAAGTTTCGGCTGTTGATAACACGGTTGTTTTATGTATTTCTAAAGATTTACCGTTTGCATTAAACCGTTTTTGCGCGGCAGAAGGTTTACAGAACGTAGAAACATTATCGGATTTTAAAAGCAACGATTTCACGAATGCTTACGGTGTACAAATGACTGATGGACCTTTAAACGGATTAATGAGTCGTGCAGTAGTTGTTATTAACCATGAAGGAAAAGTGGTTTACAACGAACAAGTTCCTGAAATTACTCAAGAACCAGATTATAAACATGCAATTAACGCATTGAAGTAAAAACTGCTTTTTTGATAAAAAACACCGCCAAAGTTTAAAACTTTGGCGTTTTTATTAAACATATATCCTATTGTGTAAAAAAATAAGTATATTTATAGCAAACTAAAGAAAATAATTATGCAAAAAAAACTACTATACTTTTTTATTACGTTGTTAAGCATTAAAGCACACTGTCAGTATTGTGTTAAGGAAGTAACAGTTGGCCCATATACAGTTTCAGTTTTTACAAATGATAATAAAAGAATTTCATTTGGCATCAATAATTTTGGACAAATAGGTGACAACACAAATAATAACTATTTATTCTTATCTCCTCATATCGAAAACAATACAGATTGGGAAATGATACGTTATAGTGGAACTCATACTTTAGCTATTAAAAAAGATGGTACATTGTGGAGTTGGGGGCAAAATGACACAGGAAGATTAGGGAATGGTACATTAACAGACAATTATACACCTACACAAATAGGCACGGACAACGATTGGGTAATGATTGCTTTAGGTAATTGGCATTCTTTAGCTTTAAAATCAAACGGAACCTTATGGGGTTGGGGCAACACCATAACAGGATCTTTAGGAGAATTCCATCTTAATTTACCCTCGAATCAAACAACACCTATAAAATTAAATAACGACACGGACTGGAAATATATTAGCGCATCTTCATACGTAACATTTGCAATAAAAAACAACGGAACTTTGTATGGTACAGGTTCTGTTGGAATAGGCTTACCTAACAACATTAATAATAAATCGATTCGCTTACCACAAGGAACACAAATTGATCCAAATGGTTTTTATAAATTGAGTAATGATACAGATTGGAAAAAAATTATTAGCAATGAAGCTAATTTTTTCTATGTACTACAAAAAAATGACAATACGTTGTGGGGTGTATCTTATAATGGGTATAATACTGGTGGTTTAGGAACAGGTAGTAATGTAAACGGAATGGATTATTTTACTGACTATATACAATTAGGCACGGAAACTTGGAAAGATATTAGTGTAACAGGAAATAATTTTTTAGGAATACAAACGGATGGTTCACTGTGGTACTCAGGTGCTGGTATATTTGGAGCACCATACACTTACATGAATACAAACATACGCACTAAAATAGGTACTAATAATAATTGGAAAAGCGTTTCCGGATCAATAGGAGTCGGGGTATCTAGAGGATTTTGGCTTACAAAAAATGACAATTCTTTATCGTATTTTGGTAATAACACAAATTTACCTTCTCAAATTTCGCCTGCAACTACACCTAAAGAGGTTTACTATTGTGGGAAAGCTTCTACTAACGAATATATTAAAGAAATTAGTATTAATTTATATCCTAATCCAACTACTGATAAACTTTTTTGGTCAGAAAAAGATATCATAATTAAAAAAATCACCATCTATGACATTAATGGAAAGAAGATAGTAGAACAAAATGTTTCAGAAAACAGCATAAATGTTTCGCATCTTGCAAATGGCTCTTATATAGTAAAATTAGAATCAAATACTGAAATTAATTATCATTCAAAATTTATAAAAAAATAAAATTAAAACAGAAAACGTCCAAAGTTTAAACTTTGGACGTTTTCTTTATGGTTCCCAAAAATGATCATTAAAATTTTGAACCGTATTTTCTTTGATTTTCACTCCTTCATTCTCCAACAACTGTTGCATTAAATTGGTTCCATGGAAATGATGTTTGCCTGTTAGCAATCCTTTTCGGTTTACTACTCTGTGTGCCGGAACATCTTCTTGCATAGCAGAAGCATTCAAAGCATAACCTACCATTCGAGCAGATTTTGGTGCGCCTATCTTTTTTGCAATGGCTCCGTAAGTTGTAATTTTTCCGTAGGGAATCTGTTTTACAACTTCATAAACTCGCTGAAAAAAATCTTTTTCTATCATTTATAAAACAGTTTACAAAGATTTATAAGTGTAATGACTCCCGTGATACAACCCAGTATTTTATTGATATTCTTTAAGACAAAATTGTCTTTAACGGTTTTGTTTTTAAACAGGTTTATGTAAAACATAAAGGCTAAAAACGCACCAATTAAAACACCAACCGTAAATAAAATATTGCTTATATAGTTTACTGTGTACAACTTATTATTTAAAACGGTAATAGTTATAAACACATAATAAAATATAGGAAAAACGTTTATAATTGCCAATAATATTCCTTGGGTAAAGCGCTTTCTTTTTCGGGTAATCTCTACTTCAACATCTTTCTTTTTCTTTGGTTTCGCAACAAAAAAATAAATAGTTAGCACCAGAAAAACAACAAAACCAATTTCGCGAAGAATGTTTGTTATAAAAACACTTTGATCGATAATTTTAGCAAAAAAAACTGCCAGATACGTTTGCAACGCAATAATAATAAATGTGCCCAGCATAAAACTGTAGGCGTTTTTCATTCCTTCTTTTTTAGAAATTTTCACTACCGTAGCATTTAAAATACCAGGCAATAAAGTTCCAAACACAGAAGCACCAAGCCCTGTTAAAAAAGGAAGAATATAACTCATTATTTTATCTGAAATTTGATATAAGTTATTGGTTTGTTCTGCTCTAAATACTGCGACTCGTAAAAAGTTTGAATAGCGGTAACAACCTCCGGAGCACCTTCGTTTCTGTACACATTGTGGTTTGCATACAAAACTTTATGACCTGCACCGTGAAGTAATCCTAAAGTGTAACCGTGCATAAACTCACTATCGGTTTTAAGGTTTACAATACCTTCTGGCTTTAAGATGTTTTTGTATCGAGCCAAAAACTCGGCGTTAGTTAAACGGTGTTTGGTACGTTTGTATTTAATTTGCGGATCGGGAAAAGTAATCCAGATTTCATCGACTTCATTTGTTCCAAAACAGTTTTCAATCAATTCGATCTGCGTGCGTAAAAATGCCACATTAGGAATATTTTCCTCAACAGCCGTTTTAGCACCACGCCAAAAACGAGATCCTTTTATATCAACCCCAATAAAATTTGTATTTGGATAACGGCGTGCCAATTCTACAGAATATTCGCCTTTACCACAGCCTAATTCTAAAACAATAGGATTATCGTTTTTAAAAACTTCTTTATTCCAGTTGCCTTTTAAACTGAACGTGTTGTTTAAAACATCTTCTCTACTCGGCTGATACACATTTGAAAACGTTTCGTTTTCTCTGAAGCGTCTCAATTTATTCTTACTTCCCACTTTTGTAAATTTTGGTAAAAATACAACAATTGGCGGTTAGTTTAAATTTACAAAAACAAAAAAAGCTGTTATTTTTTAACAGCTTTTTCTATGGTAAACGAAAATTCAGACCCTACACCTATTTTACTTTCAACATAAATATGTTCGTTGTGGGCTTCTATAATATGCTTTACAATGGACAGACCCAAACCGGAACCTCCAATATCGCGAGATCGACTGGAATCTGTTCTGTAAAAACGTTCAAACAAACGGGAAATATGTTTTTTTTCGATTCCGTAACCGTTGTCGGTTATACGAATAAGGAGTTTCTTATCGGTTAAACTTTCTATTGATACTTCGGTTGTACCATTATCTTTTCCGTATTTTATGGAATTATCGACCAAATTTAAAACCACCTGATTGATTTTTTCACGATCACCGTTTACAAAAATTGATCTGTAATGATCTTTATCAAACATTAAGGTGATGTCTTTTTTATCGGCTTTCATTTCCAAAAGATCAAAAACATTCTGAAAAAGTTCAATAATATCAAAGGTTTGAATGTTGACTTTTAATTCGTTTGTTTCTAACTTGGTAATCATATCCAAATCGTTCACAATATCAATAAGGCGTTCAATACCTTTATCGGCACGTTCCAGATATTTTTTACGGATTACTTTGTCTTTCACACCACCGTCTAACAACGTAGAAACGTATCCTTGCACCGTAAACAAAGGCGTTTTAAGTTCGTGTGCTACGTTACCAATAAATTCACGACGGTATTCTTCTTGTACTTTAAGTGATTCAATTTCAACTTTTTTGTCCGTAGCAAATTTGTTTACTTCGTACATCAGCGTCTGCATATCGGTTGTTACCGGCTGATTTCGCAAAACCGATTCGTCTAAAATACTTACTTCTTTATAAATTTTCTGAATGCGACGGTAAATAAAGCGTTCTACCCTGTACTGCAATACAAAAAAGCTAAACGCAAAAAACAGTAACGTGAATGTTACTGTAAATAATACGTTTATTTGAAAGAATAAATGTTGCAACCCAATTAGCAAAAGTACACTGAAAAGCACTACTACTAATGTAGATTTTACTGCAAATTTATAAGACCTACGGTATTTTACCCCCATTAAACTTCTAATTTATAACCCACGCCTTTTATGGTTTTGAACAACTCGTCGCCAATTTTTTCGCGCAGTTTTCTTATGTGCACATCTATGGTACGCCCGCCAACAATTACTTCGTTGCCCCATACTTTGTCTAAAATTTCTTCGCGTTTAAACACTTTTCCGGGTTTTGATGCTAAAAGGTAAAACAATTCAAACTCTTTACGCGGTAAAATAATTTCGACTTTATCTTTAATGATTTTATATTCTTCGCGGTTAATTTCAATGTTACCAATTTTTAAAACATCTTCTACAGAAATGTCTTCTTTAACTCGGCGTAACAATGCTTTAACTTTACTAACCAGCAATTTTGGCTTAATTGGCTTGGTTATGTAATCATCGGCACCCACATCAAAACCTGCTACCTGCGAATAATCTTCGCCACGTGCGGTTAAAAAGGTAATAATGGTACTGTTAAGTCCTGGCAGTTTGCGCATGTTTTCACAAGTTTCAATACCGTCCATTTCGGGCATCATAACATCAAGAATCACCAAATTAGGAATTTCCTTTTTAGCAATTGTTAAAGCTTCTTTACCATTTTTTGCGGTGAATACCTGGTAATTTTCAGCTTCCAGATTAAATCCTACAATTTCTAAAATATCCGCATCGTCATCAACCAGCAAGATTTTAATGTCCTTATTTTTCATTTGTTTTGTGTTGTTTCGCTTGTAAAATTAAAGATAAATAAAAAACAAACAACCGCTTAACAATTATTTAATGTAGTAACAATTAATTTACAAAAACCCAACACTTTCATAAACCGCGTATAACCTTACAATAACTTTTAGGTAATTCCTTTGCAACGAAAATTTATAACACAAACGATAAATGAAATTAAATTTTTTGGCAGCAGCGTTATTATTTGGAGTGGTGACTTATGCGCAGGATACTAAAACGATTAAAGGCCACATTTACGATACAGCTAACAACAACGAACCTTTGGCATACGCAACAATTATGCTACAGAATACCGAGTTTGGTGCAGAAACCGACGAAAATGGTTATTTTGAGATTGAATGCGAGCAAGGTTCTTATTTGATAGAAGCATCGTACACCGGTTACCAGACTTTTGTAATGCAGTATGAAACGGGATCTACAGATGAGTTGAACATAAATCTGACTCCGGAAGCT
>JAVXSC010000077.1:0-11560 GCA_036643355.1 Myroides sp. | reverse complement strand
TATCGATTTCAATTGTCAGATCCATATTGTAACTGTAGATCAGGAACATTCGGTAATCAAGCAGTATTTAGAAAGCATTACAGACGAGAAACCGAATGTGCAGTTTATCTATGTGAATGAAGATATGTCGCATATTTTCGAAATCAACGATGCACTTTCTAAAAATCATTTGATTTGTTTTACGGGCGATCGATATTTCGAACATTCTAAAACAATGCAGTCAGATTTATTGGGGAAAGAAGCACATTTTCCTGCAGGAACTTTTATGCTGGCATCGCGCCTAAAAACGCCGGTTGCTTATGTCTATGTTATGAAAGAACCGAATTTGCATTACCATTTATACACACGACGCGCACCAGAATTTAAACACCGCGATGCACAGGCAGTATTAAACAGTTATACCGAAAGTGTTTCGCAGATGTTGAAAAAATATCCGTATCAGTGGTTTAATTATTTCGATTTTTGGAAGAATTAAAATTCATTTGATAAATTAGAACGACCGTCAGTTCGAGCTTGTCGAGAACCGAATGACGAGGAATCTTTTTTATAATTTGAGATTCCTACGGAATGACAAGATCATCAAAACAAACCACCTATGAAAAATGTTTTAGTTATTTATTATTCGCAACCGGGTCAGTTAAAAGAAATTGCCGATCAAATCAGTCTTCCGTTTGTTGAAGATGCCAATGTGAATGTAACTTATTACAACATTCAGACTAAAAAAAACTTTCCTTTTCCTTGGGATAACGATTCGTTTTTCGATGTTTTTCCCGAAACGTTCAAACAGATTCCTACAGAAATCATTCCGCCGAGCAACGAAATCCTTCAAACAAAATTCGATTTGGTTTTACTGCATTTTCAGGTTTGGTATCTGTCGCCATCAATTCCAGTAAATTCGTTCTTAAAAAGCGAATATGCCAAAACTATTTTAAACAATGTTCCGGTAATTACCATTAGCGGAAGCCGCAATATGTGGGCATTTGCACAAGAAAAAGTAAAAGTATTGTTGAAAGATGTTGATGCTAATTTGGTTGGAAACATAGCACTGACCGACAGAAACATTAACCTGATAAGCGTAATTACGGTTGTTGATTGGATGTTCAGCGGAGTTAAAAGAAAAACCTACGGATTTTTACCTTTACCAGGTGTATCAACCCAAGAAATCAATGAATCGGTAAAATTCGGAAACACCATTTTACCTTTCCTACAAAGGAATAATTATACCGGATTGCAAGAGCAATTGTTGGCAAAAGGCGCTGTAGAATTTCGCTGGTTTCTACTATCAATGGATAAAAAAGCCAATAAAATGTTCACAATGTGGTCAACTTTAATTCTAAAAAATCCGGCAAAACGCAAAACGCTTTTAAAAGTTTTTAAAGGTTATTTATTTGCCGCCATTTGGGTATTATCGCCAATTGTTCATTTAATTGAATTAATTTTGTTTCCAATTACTTATTTTAGCATTCAGAAAAAGAAAAAGTATTTCCAAGGAATAGCGCAATGTCAGCAAAAGTTTATATAAATAAAATAGAGAAATTTCTACCAAATAATCCTGTTTCGAATGATGAAATGGAACATATTTTGGGTGAAATCAACAATAAACCATCAAAATCGCGGCGGTTGATTTTACGCAACAACGGCATTCAAACCCGTTATTATGCGTTAGATAATCAACAAAACGTCACGCACAACAACGCACAATTAACTGCTTTAGCTATAAAAAAACTGGTTGCCGACGATTTTTCCTTGAACGATATTGATATTTTATCTTGCGGAACTTCTACTCCCGATGTATTGTTACCGTCGCACGCTGCAATGGTTCACGGTTTGCTTAAAAATAAATCGGTAGAGCTTAATTCATCGTCAGGCGTATGTTGTTCGGGAATGAACGCTTTAAAATACGGTTTTTTGGCTATTAAGGCAGAAACCGCAAATAACGCTGTTTGCACAGGATCAGAACGTGTTTCTACGTGGATGATGGCTAATAAATTCGAAGCTGAAATTGCCAATTTAGAAGCTTTGGAAGAACAACCAATTTTGGCGTTTAAGAAAGATTTTTTACGTTGGATGCTTTCAGATGGTGCCGGAGCGATTTTGTTGGAAAATGAACCGAAAGGATCATCACCGTTAGAAATTCTGTGGATGGAAAACTATTCGTATGCACATGAATTGGAAACCTGTATGTATGCCGGTGGCGAGAAAATGGAAGACGGATCTGTTAAAGCATGGAGCGAATTTAGCACCGATGAATGGAAAAAAGAATCGGTTTTTTCGTTAAAGCAGGATGTGAAGATTTTAGATGAATTCATCCTTAAAAAAGGTGTGGAAAGTATGGGAGATGCCATGCAGAAGCACAACATAAAACCAAGCGATATTACTTATTTCCTACCGCATATTTCATCGATTTTCTTTAAAGATAAACTGTATGAATGTTTTAAAAATGCCGGTTTGGAAATTGCTAAAGATAAATGGTTCATAAACCTGCCAAAAGTTGGCAATGTGGGGTCGGCATCGATCTATTTAATGTTAGAAGAGCTGTCTCATTCCAACAAATTAAAAAGCGGCGATACCATTATGTTGTCGGTTCCCGAAAGTGGTCGATTTTCTTATGCATACGCATTTTTAAAAGTTGTTTAGCATGAATATATCGTTCCCTATAACATCAGCAGAAATCCTTTTAAAATGCATTCCGCAGCGCAATCCTATTGTTATGGTTGATACGCTGCATGCTTTTAATGACAACGAAGTTTCTGCAGGATTATCTATTGATACTACCGGATTATTTATAAAAAACAATGCACTGCAAGAACCCGGTTTAATAGAACACATGGCGCAAACAGTGGCATTGCACACCGGTTTTGGATTTTACGTAAAAAACCAGCAGGCACCAATGGGATACATTGGCAGTATTGCAAACCTTAAAATTAACCGCTTGCCCATTACAGGCGAAAAAATACAAACCACAGCAACAATTCTACAAGAATTTGCAGGTATTACGCTGGTTGATATTATTTGCCAGATCAACAACGAAACAATTGCAACCGCACAAATGAAAACAGTAATTGCCAAATGATGAATTCTGAAAAAACATATATCGATATTAAAAATTATCTGCCACATTTACAGCCAATGTTAATGGTTGATGCTATTGAACATATATGTTTGGAACGAGTTTTAACGCATTTTGAAATAAAAGACGACTGTATTTTTATTGAAGATAATTGTTTGTCTGCTTCGGGATTGATCGAAAACGCAGCGCAAACATGTTCATCAATTTCAGGGCAGCATTATTTTGATAAAGAACCATCGGCAGAATCTCAAGGAAATCCGGGGATTTTAGGTTTTATAAGTTCGATCAAAAAAATTACCATTCATAAATTACCCGAAATAGGAACAAAAATTCAAACCGAAGCCAATTTGGTTGCACAGGTTCAAATGCCCGAATATTCTATTTGCACGTTAAAAGTTACTGCATATCATTTAGATACGTTATTTTTGGAAGGCGAAATGAATTTATTCTTACAAAAAAATTAAGATGAAAAAGAACGAAGTACCACAAGACGATAGTCCTTTAAAAAGGAAAAACATTAACGAAATGGTTTATGCGGTTGATGATGACGGAAAATTTGTAAGCGTTCAAAGTACCGGCTGGGAAGCAAAAACAGTTGTTCAGCATGAAAATTTAGAAGTATTGGATCAACGTATTCAGCAGGCTTTAAACGATGTAAAAGCAGGCAATGTAAGCCCGATTGTTTATTTTATGGAACTAAACCGTATGGACTGGCAAACGCTGGCGGCTTATGTGGGTAAATGGACATTCTTTGTAAAACGTCATGGAAAACCAAATGTTTTTAAAAACCTAAACACAAAAACACTTCAAAAATATGCCGATGTTTTCGGTATTTCTTTAAACGATTTACAAAATTTAAAAGGATAAATGCAGGCGGATTTTCAACACAAACAAGCAGCACATTGCGAAAACGGTGCTATTGTAAATTTATTGGGAGACAAAGGCTTTAAAATATCAGAACCTATGGCGTTTGGCTTGGGCTCTGGTTTGTTTTTTGTTTACTTGCCGTTTCTTAAAATAAATCACGCGCCGGGAATTTCGTACAGACCCATGCCAGGTAAAATATTTAACCGTATGGCAAAGCGTTTGGGGATAAAAGTACAGCGTTTCAAATTTTCTGATCCTAAAAAAGCACAGCAAAAGTTAGATGAAAATCTTTCTAAAAATATTCCGACAGGTTTGGTAGTAGGTGTTTACAATTTACCTTATTTTCCTGACGAATACCGCTTTCATTTCAATGCACACAATATCGTAGTTTTTGGTAAAGAAAATGGTAACTATTTAATTAGCGATTCGGTTATGGATTATACCGTTTCACTAAACGAAGAAGAATTGGAAAAAGTGCGTTACGCTAAAGGCGCATTGGCTCCGAAAGGACATTTGTACTACCCTGTTTCTGTTCCCGAAACCATGGATCTTACAAACCCTATTAAAAAAGCCATAAAACAAACGTGTAACGATATGTTAGCACCCGTGCCACTAGTGGGTGTGAAAGCTATACGCTGGGTAGCAAAAGACATTTTGAAATGGCATAAAAAGTTGGGTGTTGCAAAAACAAATTACAATTTGGCTAATATGATCCGTATGCAAGAAGAAATTGGTACAGGCGGTGGCGGTTTCCGCTTTATTTACGCTGCTTTTTTGCAGGAAGCCGGTGAATATTTAAAGAATCAGGAATTGTTGAGCCTTTCGCAAGAAATGGCATTAATTGGCGATAAATGGCGTGATTTTGCTTTAGAAGCATCGCGCGTGGTAAAAAAGCGCAGCAATACCGAAAATGTGTATCAAGTACTTTCTAATGATTTAATGAAACTGGCAGATATGGAAGAAGCCTTTTTTAAGAAATTGAAAAAATCCGTGTAAAATGCAGTCAATCATCAAGATACAAAATATATCGAAACAATATAAAGGTGCCGATTTTCAATCGCTCAACAATGTGGTTTTAAACATTCCGCAGCAGTCTGTTTTTGGATTGTTAGGACCAAACGGAGCCGGAAAAACGACTTTGATTTCTATTTTGTGCGGCATCATTCAGCCTACTTTGGGCAGTTATGAAATCAACGGAATATCAAACAAAAACAGTACATCAATAAAAAATATAATTGGTGTGGTTCCGCAAGAATATGCCTTGTACCCTACCCTTACAGCCTATGAAAATCTAATGTATTTTGGTAGTTTGTACAATGTATCAAAAACAGAATTAAAAGCAAAAATCCCCGAATTTCTAATTCATTTAGGATTAGAAAACTTCATGCACAAGAAAATACAAATGTTTTCGGGTGGAATGAAACGCAGGGTAAATTTAATAGCCGGCATTTTACACAACCCAAAAGTGTTGTTTTTAGACGAACCTACGGTTGGTGTTGATGTTCAGTCGCGCGCTACGATAATTGATTATTTAAAACTGTTGAACAAACAAGGAACAACCATTGTGTATACATCGCATTTAATGGCAGAAGCACAAGATTTCTGTACGGATATTGCCATTATAGATCAAGGCAGCGTTTTTGTTCAGGGAACACCAAAGGAACTGATTGAAAGCGTTCCAAATGCGCACAGTTTAGAAGAAGTTTTTATTGAATTAACCGGTAAAAAATTGCGCGATGTGGTTTAAATAGTTAAACTCGCGTCGTATTTTACATTATTGTTTTCCGAATAAAGATTAACAGAATTGAAGAGCCAAAAGCGGCTGTTTTTTCCAAAAAAAATCTATTTTTGTATAAAGTGATCCCGATTTATGCCGAAGAAAATATTAGTGCTATATTACAGTCAAACAGGACAGTTAAAGGACATCGTAAACAATATCGCAAAACCTTTTGAACAATTAAAGGATTCGTATACCGTTACGTATTACGAAATTAAAATGGAAAAAGATTTCCCTTTTCCATGGCAAAGTGAAGTTTTTTACGATACTTTTCCGGAAACGTATAGGCAAATTCCAAGAGCCATTTTACCACCTCCTGAAGAAGTGCTTAATCAAAAATTTGATCTAATATTATTTGGCTACCAAGTTTGGTTTTTAACCCCATCTATACCCATTATTTCTTTTCTTAAAAGTGCGTATGCTCCGCAAATAATGGCTAATACACCCGTTATAACAATTTCTGCTACCAGAAATATGTGGATGCTTTCTCAAGAAAAACTTAAAATTCATTTACAACGTTTACAAGCAAAACTTGTGGGTAATATAGCTTTGGTTGATCGTCATGACAATTACACAAGTGTAATAACCATATTAAATTGGATGCAAACCGGTAATAAGGAACAGAAAAAACCATTTCCAAAAGCAGGTGTTTCGGATGCGGAAATCGCAAGCGCCGATAAATATGGAACGATTATTGAAAAGTACGTTTCGCAAGATAATTATAATGGATTGCAAAATGAACTTGTAAAGAACGGAGCAGTAGAAATACGACCGTTCCTTATAAAAGTTGAAACCGTAGGCAATAAGCTTTTCACCGTATTTTCAGGAATTATTCTTAAAAAACCTGAAAAAAGAAAATTTTGGGTGGGCGTTTACAAATTTTACCTAATGGCTGCAATATGGGTAATTTCGCCCATTGTTTTGATTATCTACAATATTACAACTCCCATTTTTTGGTGGAAGAGAAAAAAACAAATTCAATATTATCAAGGACTATAAAAAAAAAAATTATAATGAGTAACGTTTATATCACAAAAGCATCAACCTATTTACCCAACGAGCCTGTTTCAAATGATGAAATGGAACAATATTTAGGCTTGGTGAATAATAAAACCTCTAAAGCAAGACCTCTGATTTTAAGGAATAATGGCATAAAAACGCGATATTATGCATTAGACAAAAATCAAAAACCTACGCATACCAACGCAGAAATTACCGCAAAAGCCATTGAAGGTCTTTTCGACGAAAACTTTAAAAAAGAAGATATGGAGTTGCTTTCTTGCGGCACCACTTCGGCAGATCAAATTCAGCCTTCGCATGCGTCTATGGTTCATGGCGTTTTAAAACCGAGGAAATCTATTGGTATCAACACTTCTATGGGGCTTTGCAATGCGGGCATGAACGCCTTAAACTATGGTTTTTTGTCTGTAAAAGCAGGTGCTACAGAAAATGCAATCTGTGTGGGTTCCGAGCGTTTTTCGTCTTGGATGACCGCTGATAAATTTAACCATGAAGTGGAAAATTTAAAATTATTAGAAGAAAAACCAATTGTAGCTTTTAAAAGAGAATTTTTAAGATGGATGCTATCCGATGGTGCAGGCGCATTTCTATTGGAAAATAAGCCGAGAGAAGAAAGCGTGAATTTAAAAATTGAATGGATTGATTTTCACTCATTCGCTCACGAAATCGAAGCGTGTATGTATTCTGGTTGCGAAAAACAAGAAGATGGAAGCCTAAAATCTTGGGCAGATTATCCTTCAGATGAATGGTTGAAACAATCTTTATTCGCATTAAAACAAGATACCAGATTGTTGGATGAATTTATTTTGAAAAAAGGAGCCGAGGCTTTAAGAGCTTCGTTTGATAAACACCAAATTCAACCAGAAGATATGGATTATGTTTTAGCGCACATTTCTTCTAATTACTTTAAAGACGGTTTAAGAGAAGAATTTGCGAATGTTGGTTTAGATTTTCCTGTGGAAAAATGGTATTATAACTTATCAGAAGTTGGAAATATCGGCGCAGGATCAATCTTTATTGTAACCGAAGAATTGATGAATTCTGGTAAGCTTAAAAAAGGTGAAAAAGTATTACTTTGCGTGCCAGAAAGTGGCAGATTTGCCTATTCATGCGCATTGTTAACCGTATGCTAATTTTAAACCTAGCAACAGTCTTAAGTATTTTAAGATAATTCTAATCTAATATTTAAAATTAAAGTCCTTTGGTCATTTACCAATGGATTTTGGTATTTTTACGCATTATTTCAAGTTTTAATGAAAAAGATGAACCATAATTTAATTGATACATTAACCGGTAAAAAATTGCGCGATGTGGTTTAAGTTGTGGCAGTGCATAGTAAAAGAATTTAAGTTGTTGCTTCGCGATATTGGCGGATTAATCACCTTATTCATCATGCCGGTAATTTTGGTGGTGGTAGTAACATCGATACAAGACAGTACGTACCAAAGCTTTAGCGCATCAAAAATCCCTGTTCTTTGGATCGATCACGATCAAGACAGTATTTCCCTGCACGTTAAAAAAGAACTCGAAGCTTCCCAAAGTTTTTCATTGATAACAACCGAAAATAATAAACCGATAACGGAAGCAACTGCAAAAGAACTGGTTTTTAAAGGAAAGTACCAAATGGCAATTGTAATTCCTAAAAATCTTACCAGCGATTTAAACATAAAGGTTCGCCAAAATGTGGATGGAATTTTAGACGAAATGGGTATGAGTACTTCTGCATACGATCCTGTTGAAGTAGAAAAAAAAGAAATCCGACTGTATTTTGATCCGGCTACACAAGCAGCTTTTAAAAACGGAATCAAAAGCAATATCGATAAAATGGTGGCTCAGTTGGAATCTGATGCTATTTATAAAACGTTTGAAACACAATTAGGCGGTAGCAGCAGCACATCGTTCAACGATACATTTATCAGCTTTAAAGAAATTGTTCCGCAAGAAAAAAATGCAGATGTTGTACCAAATTCGGTTCAACACAACGTACCGGCTTGGACACTTTTTGCTATTTTCTTTATCATGGTTCCGTTGTCAATCAATATTGTAAAAGAAAAAAATCAGGGAACGTATCTGCGTTTAATCAGCAGTCCAACATCAAACAGTATATTGTATTTAGGTAAAATAATTACGTATCTGGTTATTTGTCTGTTGCAGTTTTACACCATTTTAATTATTGCAAAAGTTGTATTTCCATATATGAATTTGCCCGAGCTAAATCTTTCATTTAAGAAAATAGCTTTAATGTCTGCATTAACGTTAACCGCAGGTTTAGCGGCAATAGGTATGGCAATTTTGTTAGGAATTGTAAGTAAAACCCAAGAACAATCAGCCCCTTTTGGCGCAACATTCGTAATTATTCTGGCAGCTGTCGGCGGTGTTTGGATTCCCGTTTTCGCAATGTCGCAAGCCATGCAGATTGCATCAAAAGCATCTCCTATGAACTGGGCATTAAACGGCTATTATGATATTATATTGCGAAATGGTTCGCTAATTGATATTATTCCTGAAATGATATTACTAACTTTGTTTTTTGTTGTTTTTACAACTTGTGCATTGCTATATGATAAAAAGAAAAGAACCGTTTAACCAAGGCAAAACCTTACAGCATACAGAACATTTTAAGGTAAAGTTTAACCAAACCGATGCATTGGGCATTGTTTGGCACGGCAACTATATCGATTATTTCGAAGACGGTCGTGAGGCTTTTGGTCGTCATTACGGAATTTCTTACAAGCATGTGCAGGATCACGGTTTTGCAACTCCGATTGTAAAAACACAAACAGATCATAAAAAACCGTTGCGATATGCAGATGACGCTTATATTGTAACCACTTTTATAGATTCGCCTGCTGCAAAAATGATTTTTAGTTTCGAAATTTACAATGCACAACACGAATTGGTTTGTGTAGGAGAAACAACACAGGTTTTTACAGATTTCGATGGAAATTTAATCATCACCGTTCCAGAGTTTTTTGAACAATGGAAACAAAACGTAGGTTTGTTATAATGGCAGTTTTTATTCATGATACCAATATCATTAGTCCGTTGGGTTTTTCAACCGACGATAATTTCCAGAAGATTCTTTCGGGAAAATCGGCTATTGAAAAGGTTTTTATCAATGATAAGATTGGATCTGTTTATGCAGGAAAAATCAATGATGAATTGTTCAACAACCATTTTCAATCGATAAATCCTGATTTTAAAGGATCGCGAATTGAAAAATTATTGATTGCTGCCCTTTCCCCTATTGTGGAAAAAAATCCGTTGAAAAATGATTCGGTTTTAATTCTTTCAACAACCAAAGGAAACATTGATGCATTAGCAAATAATGATTTAAACGGAGCTTTTATTGATCAATTAGCGAAAAATATAAATAGTTATTTTGGCTTTAAAACGGATTCAATTGTGGTTTCAAAAGCTTGCACATCGGGAGTTGTAGCATTATCTGTAGCTAAACGATTTATCGAAATGGAACAATTTACCAATGCGTATGTTGTGGCTGTTGATGAATTAACGCCTTTTGTAGTTTCGGGTTTTCAATCTTTTCAAGCAATGAGCAGTGAACCTTGCAAACCTTATGACGCCGATAGATCCGGAGTAAATCTGGGCGAAGCAGCTGTGGCGGTTTTTGTATCGAATGAAAATCGAACAGAATCAATACAAATTTTGGGCGATGCCAATATAAACGATGCCAACCATATTTCAGGTCCATCACGCACGGGCGAAGGTTTGTTTTTAAGTATTGAAAAAGCTCTGAACGAAGCCCAAATCGCATCAAACCAAATAGATTATATTTCGGCACACGGCACCGCTACCCTATTTAACGACGAAATGGAAGCTGTTGCTTTTAACCGATTAAACCTGCAGAATGTTCCAACCAACAGTTTAAAAGGATATTTCGGTCACACATTAGGTGCATCGGGTTTATTGGAAACCGTTATCACAATAGAAAGTTTAAAAAACAACGTGTTAATTCCTTCTTTTGGCTACCAACAGCAAGGAACAACGCAACAAATAAACATCATTACCAATAAAGAACAAAAATCGCTTAAAACAGCTTTAAAAACGGCATCAGGTTTTGGTGGAAGCAATTCAGCAATGATTTTGGTTAAAAATGTAGATCATGTTCGCAATCAGTAAATTCATAAATATCAGTCAAGATGTTGTCTGTGAAAACGGCAAGCAGATCTTTCATAATCAGGAAGATACTTTTGCTGCGTTTATGAAAAACGTGTATAAAAGTTTGAACATATCGTACCCGAAATTTTATAAAATGGACGATTTGTGCAAACTGGCTTTTATTGCGAGTGAATTACTTTTGCAGAACGAAACAGAGAAAGAGATAGCTTTGCTTTTCAGCAACAACGAAGCAAGTTTAGATACCGATTTAAAGCATCAGCAAAGCATTCAAAATCCGGAAAATTATTACCCAAGTCCGGCGGTTTTTGTGTACACGCTGCCCAATATTACCATTGGAGAAGTAAGTATTCGTCATCAGTTAAAAAGCGAAAGTGCATTTTTTGTGGCAGAAAATTATCAAACCGATTACCTACACAAATACGCGGAATATCTGTTGAAAACCAATAAAGTGCAAAAGGTTTTGTGTGGTTGGATTCACTTTTTAAACGGAGATTACAAAGCTGATTTTTATCTGGTGGAAAAAATGGGTATTTTAGAGCATTCAAAAGAACAAATTAACGATATAACAAAATAAAATGGACGCATTAAAGCAAGAATTAAAAGAACGCATTATTAACGCATTGAATTTAGAAGATATTTCTATTGAAGATATTCAAGACAACGATCCGCTTTTTGGCGACGGTTTA
>JAVXSC010000076.1:0-11582 GCA_036643355.1 Myroides sp. | reverse complement strand
CAATATGGTATCGGGCAAAAGAGACGATCATTTTTTACAATACGGCATTGGCTTACAGGTTTATCTGGGAAAATAACAACATTATATCTTAACACATGAAATCAATATACTTTTTTATACTAACCTTGCTTTCGCTTGCTTTTGTAAGCTGTAGCGAAGATACTGTGGACGGAAACGCAAAAGGAACATTAACCGGAAGCGTGCGTTTAGAAGCATCGAACGAACCACTGGCAAACGTTAAAATTACAACTACACCTGCAACTACAACGGTTTTTACTGATGAGAAAGGTAATTTTGAAATTTTAGGAAGCATGCCAATGGGCGATTTTTCTGTTCGTGCAGAATTGAAAGGATACGTTACCGAATATCAGGCAGTAAGCATTATTGAATACGAACAAAAAGTGCAGATTGTTTTTGAAATGGTTACCGATGAATCTTTGAATTCGCCACCAACCGTTCCTACCCTTATTGCGCCAAACAATTTGTCAACCAATTTAACCAACAATGTAGAATTGGAATGGGATTGTACCGATCCTGATAAAGACACACTTATGTACAAATTGATCTTTACAAACAACCGTACCAATAACCGTGTGGAAATTCCGAACCTGAAAACTAAAAAAATCACCATGACCGATTTGGATTTCGGTACAACCTACACCTGGCAAATTGTGGCATCAGACAGTATTAATGACGATGTTTACAGTGAAGCTTTTCAGTTTACCGTTCGTCAGAATCCGGAATACCGTTATCATTTTGTACGAAAAGGTTTGGGCAGCTACAACATTATGGCTACCAATTTAACCGAATTTATAACTATAACGCCGTTAAGCAGTTCTACCTGGCGTCCGCGCAAAAACAATACGGCGAACAAACTGGCTTACTTGCAGACATACAGCGGGCAAACGCATCTTTTTACATCAGATTTAGATGGTCAGAATGAAACAAAAATTAGTCAGACACCTGTAAACGGATTCCGTAGCGATCAATTATCGTACGCATGGAAAGCAGATGGAAGCGAGTTTATTTTCCCTAGTTTTGATAAGTTATACAAAATTAACAGTAACGGTACCGGGCAAACGCAGATTTATCAAACAACAGACGGTCATTTTATATCGAAATGTGCATGGAGTAACGATGGATCTAAAATTGCCATTACCACAAATAACATTAATGGTTATCAGGCAAAAATAATTATTTTAGATGCTAACGGAAATTTGTTAAAAACGATCTTTCAAGGAAATACCGGAGCTGTAGGCGGATTAGATTTTGATGCTACCGGAACAAAACTGCTTTATACGCATGATGTTTCTGGCAACGAAGACTGGCAATACCGTCAATTAGACACACGCATTTTTGTGTACGATTTTAACAACAACACACATAAAGACATTTCGTTTGTAAGTTTAAAACCTATGGGTACGATTGATATCGATCCGATGTTTTCGCCAAACAGTTCAGAAATTATTTTTACAAGTACATCTAACGATATGATTTCGCAAAAGAATATCTATAAAATTAATTTGAATGATGATGATGTTCGTGATTTGATTATATCAAACGCAGAAATGGTCGATTTTAAATAACAAATAAACACAAAATAAACCGCTATAAAAATAGCGGTTTATTAATTTAGTTAAGTGTTGTGTGTTTTTATAATGCGTATAAATTACTTTTAATAGCAACCTTTACCATAGATGCCGTATTTTTAACGCCTAATTTATTTAGTATTTTACGACGGTGTGTTTCAACCGTATGCAGACTTAAAAAAAGATCTTCAGAAATTTCGCGGGTACTTTTACCATCGCAAATATATCCCAGTATTTCTTTTTCGCGGTTCGTTAAATCAGTATACAAAAGAACATCATGCTCCAAATCGGTTGTTTTTTCTTTAACTAAATCGTTATTTTCTACCGAATGAAAAAAGTATTCCACTATTAAGTTCCAATATTCGCGCGATAAAACTTTGTTTCCTTTTAAAATCTTTTCAACAAAATCTATAAACTGATCCGATAAAATATTGTTGTTAATTACCCCCATAACTCCAATTTCAAACAGCAGCTTTACATCGCTTATATTAATGTTTGATGTTATGATCAGAATTTTAAAATCGGCATTCAGCGTCATTAAATGTAAAAGATGGTTAAAATCTTTATTTGTGAATTTAACCACATCGTATATTAACAGTTCCGATTGATTTTTAACTTCTGTTTTTATTTTAATCAGGTCCTGTAAATTTTCCTTTCGAACAATCTTTGCATCTGAAGAAATCTTTGTAAGCATTAAATTCTCAATTCCCTCTGAAAAAATCGGATTGTTGATTATTGTATACACTTGTAATTTTTCGTTCATATTATTATGTTTTTAGGTAGTGTTAAAACTGCTTTTAACTTAAAAACCTTACAACAACCATTTTTTTCTAACCAAATAAAAGTGCATTATACTGTTTATCAGGTATTCTTTAGATCAATTGTTCTAAACCCAACTTGTGCAATGCGTGAAATATATATTCTGTGATAGTTTCTGTTATAAGCCCATTAAGTATAGTACCAAAATTGTTAAAAAAAAGCCAACACTTTTAGGTAGAAATTACCTGAAATAAAAAAACAGGTAAAAATACCTGCTTTGATGAGTTTGTTAGTTTAACGATAGTTCTTCGAGCGTTACAATATGTTTTTGAAGTGCATAAACAATGAGACCGGCAACGTTGCGAACGCCTATTTTTGTAAACAGATTGTTCTTGTGCCCTTCTACAGTTCGCTGGGTTATAAACAAATGTTCGCCAATTTCTTTTGCCGTTTTTTGCTGGCACAATAGTTTTATAATTTCCTTTTCGCGTTCGGTTAGCAATTCATCTTCATCGATCATTGGTTTTGATACTTTAGACGAAATTTGTTCGCGCAGAATTTCCATTTGATCTTTATTCAAATAAAAACCATTTTTATGAACCTGCTTAACAATATCGAGCAGTTCAAACGGAGACATCCCTTTAGGCAGAAAGCCGGCAACACCTTCTTTAGTCATAAATCCTATGGAATTATCCTGATAGTGCGATGACACAACGACAACCTTTAATTCGGGATGATTTGTTTTAACATGTTTAAGTACTTCTAGCCCATCTATTGTTTTCATTTTTAAATCGAGCAACAGAATATCTATTGGCTCGGTATTTTTTTCTTCTAAATAATTGAATAACTGGTATCCGTCTGTAGTATCATATACCACCTGTGTTGACTGATCCTGGTTAAAAAAACTCTTCAACAATGTTACAATCAGGTAATCATCGTCTACTAGTGCTAATTTTATTTTTTCCATTCTTTACAAAAAAAATAAAACGGGTTCCTTTTTCTTTTGAACTTTTGTATTTGTATTTAGCATTTAAATTATCTGCCCGCAGGGCGATATTTTGTAAACCAATGCCATTCTTTACTGTTGAACTGTTAAAGCCAATGCCGTTATCTATGACTAATAACACTATAAATTTATCTGTTATACGCAATTTTAAATTAACTCGAGATGCTTGGGCGTGTTTGTGTATGTTGTTAAGCAATTCCTGTAAAATACGTACCAATTGCAATTTTATGGTTTTATTTATAGGTCGATCTGTTCGAACATCAACATCAGGATCAATATGATAGAAACTTTTCCAGCTTTTTAAAATGGTTAATAATATGTTTTCTAAAGGTTTTTCTTCGTATAAAGGAGGTGATAATTCATGAGAAATCCTTCGTGATTCATCAATTGCTGTTCCTAATAAATGATCTAGCTCTTGCTGGTTTGATCCTATTGCGGTTTTTAACCTTATAACGGTTAGCGTGCTGATGATGTTATCGTGTAAATCAGCGGCTATGCGAATACGCTCGTTTTCTTGTGCTTCTAAACTTACTTGCAGTAAAGAACGCTGATAATCCATTTTTATCCTAATCTCTTCATCTTTAGACCGAAGTACTTTTCTATACGATATGTAAAAAACGCTTATCAAGGTACCTACAAGCAGTATCATTACCCCTATAATGATAACAACCCAGAGAAGTAATGTGTCAGAATTCTGCCATTTTTCCATAAATAATGCCCATTGAAAATTATAATTTTAATTGTGCCTTTTTAAGATTTCTAAACAGTATAAATCCTAGTGCAGCGTAATAAATGATATGTAGTATTGCATAACTGGAATAAAATAGCGCAAAACTTTTATTGGTAAAAGACTGATTAATGATAAAATTTTGAATAACCGTATATACCAAGTGTATAGAGAAATAGGTTAAAAAAACCATAGACAGCATTTGATTAGTTACGTTAAATTGTTTGGCATCTTTAAGCTGTTTTAATAGATTAACAACAATTAAACCTAGCAATAAAAAGTTTGCTACTGTTTGTGCTCTTGCTTCATAATTTAAGATACCTTTTGATTGAAAAGTAAATAAATCGTACAATAAGTATATGCTGCTAAACATCATTAAAAGCCACATTATCTTACTTTTCAACCAATGCTTGTTAATTATATAACCTATCAAAAGTAATTCTACCAGCCTAAAAACAATCCCAAGATATATAGTTGAAAATCCTTCAAGAAAACCCTGCTTCAAAAGAGAAACAATAAAACCAGTAATCACATCAAAAAAACAACAAACAAATAAATAATACGCTACTATCTTAAGTATTTTACTTTTGCTTTTTCTCAACATAAAAACACCTATAATACTAGATAGTATAAGTATAATTGTGTTTACATAAGTAAAAGTATAAAATATAAAAGCGTAGCTTTCCATAGTATTTAAAGTAATTCTAAAAGATAATAATTTCCTTGTCGTCCTGGACGAGGAAATCCAGCTACAGTATCATAAAACAATCCATTATTATTATCAATAACCAAATCGGCATCTTTTATACTGGGGTTATCTATATCGTTTTTTAACCCAAAATAAACAGTGTAGTTCTGTAATGCTAAACTATAAGTTGGTATATCAAAACCCTTATAAACAAACGAGTCGCTATTTAACCAAGATGCATAGTTTGTGTTCCAATCTTCAATACGGTTTATTGCATCGGCTGCCTGAATATATTGTGTTGGTAGTGGAAATGTATAATTTTCATACGTTTGTTCTGTTAATACTGCGATATCAGTATAATGCAGATCTACTATTTTTATATATTTTATTAAACTATCTTGATAAATTTCTTGATCATAAACTTCTGATATAACTGCATATTTCAACTCTCCATTAATAATACACGCATAAGCATGTAAAGCATTCCCTTGTGGAAATAATGCCATATCAATTTTAAAAGCATTATAACTTTCAAAATACTGTAATAGTTCATCCGGATTGCTGCGTAAACTATCCCATTTACGAATACCGTTTAAAATTTCTTCTAAACTGTAGGCAGAAATACTGTTTGTTTGATTAATAGAACTATTTTCTTCTTCTGTCATAGCATCAAAATTACTTTGATCACTGTTGCAACCAAAAATTGTAAATAATAGTATTATTAAAGAATTTTTTAGAATTTTCATAATAGATTTTTTAGTTTATATCAAGCTCAAAATATAATATTTCTGCTGATCCTTAAAAGGCGGTCCTGATAAAACAGTATCATAATAAACTCCTGCATCATTCATTAAAACCAAATCGGCTGCTTTAACATCGGGTGTTATAATATCATATTTTAATGCAAATAAAGCGGCGTACTTTTCTTTTCGTAAATCTGTAGTAGGTATGTGAAAAGTTTGATACATACCAAAAGGCATAGTAACTACCTGTTGAATCCATTCGGGAAAGGTTTCTTTCCAAGTACTCAAACGTAAGTTAGCTACATCTTCTGGAATTTCTTGACCTCCTTCCTCAAATGCCATTACAGTAGGGTACCAATAACAATTAGAGCTTAAAACTTCTGGTGAAGAATCTACATCGTTAGCTTCTGATATCACATAAAAGCCTAACTCCCCATTTTTAACCGCCGCATAAGCATGCAACGCTTTTTTTTCAGGAAAAAGACTCATGTCAAGTTCGAATCCCAACTTGTTCATGAACAATTCAGTTAATAAATCAGGATTGTTGCGAACAGCTTCCCAATTTTGCAGAGAAGTAATTATCTCTTCCATTTTTAGTATGTTTTTAGGTTTTCATTAACAAAAATAAGTATTAAATTATATTAAACCATATAATTTACGCAATAATATTTGCTAATTTATTGAATGTTTATCAAACCTGCCTTTGAAGTTTTTACGTAAGCGTTGCAAGGCATCATCCACTACGTCGATTTTTATGTTTAAAACCAATGCTATTTCCGCAGGTTTTAAATCCATTTTATTTAAAATTACAATGCGTAAGTTCATTTCGCTTAAATCAGGAAAGTTTTCAAGCAAAGCATTATAGTAATCGTTTTCTTCTTTTACAAATATATTTTTTAATGCCAGCCAGTTGGTTCCCGACATTTTTTGCTGATCTAATAATTCCTGCAGAAATAATTTAGCATGATCTTTAGTAACGGTATTGGTATTTAGTTTATCCAGTTCTTTTTCTATAAGATCCATTTGTTTGTTTTGATCTGACAAATAGCTCTGATACGATTTCAAGGTAAGATCGTATTCGTCTAACTTACTTTTAGATTGTAATTGATTGATCTTATACTGCAGGATATTTTTCTGATATAACGCTTCTTTATTTTTAAAACGCAACTGAATAGATCGAACCATAAAAAACACCACTACAATAAAAAAAAGTACACTTCCAAAAACAATCCACAGTTTTAAATTCGCTTTTTCTACTTTATCTTTCTCTGCTTCTAACTTGCTGTAAAACTGTTCTTTTTGAGTTTCCCAACCAACTAATTTTATAGCTTCCTGACCATCTTTTGTCACAATATCGGCTCCCAATACATCTAATGCGCGGCGCGCTTGAAGTTCTAAAGCAGTATCATTCGTTTTTACGGCAATTGAAAGATTAATCTGTGCGATTTCATAAGCGTGACTTTTTAAATAGTCTTTACTTAAAACATACTCGTTTGCTAATGCAAGCGTTTGCTTCGCTTTATCAAATTCGTTCGTTTCAACATATACTTTACTCAATAAAATCTGTGCATACATAGTGTTTCTGTCCGCATTGTTTTGTATCGATATTTCTATATCCTGCTGTAAAAGCAAAATGGCTTTCTGATATTCTTTTTGATCGAAATGAATCAATGCCAAATCGCCCAACGTTTTTGCATAACGCACCTTGTCGTTATTTTCTAACGATAATTCTCTTGCCTTTATAAAATAATTACGGGCATTTTCAACAGCTCCCAATTTATAGTAGCTTGACCCGATATTGTTTAAAAAAGTAGCGTAAAGTTTAGAGTTTGATGGTGTGAATGTTAAGGCTTTTAAAAGATAGTCGATGCTTTTTTGATGCTCGTTTACACTGCCAAAAAAATAGGCATTCTTTTTATAAACATCAGCCGGTTGAATAAGATTGTCAATTGTATTTTTATCCAAAAAATTAGACGATTTTATAAAAAACGGCATCGCTTTTATATATTCGTTATACGAATAGTAAAAAAAACCAACCTGCGTATTTACATAAACCAGTAAATTTTCATCATTGATTTTCTCGGCTTCGCTTAAAGCTTCCAGGTAAAGCGAAATACTTTCGCTATTTATGTTATCAAAATTCTTGGAATAAGCTTCGGCCTGTAAAACCTTATTAACTACTTGCAAAACCTGACTATCGTGTGTTTTAACCGTTTTTGCTTTACGCAGATAATTTTTATTAATGGTAGCAGGTTCTAAAATCTCTTTATTTTCATTAATAAAATTATTAACCAATTTAGTATTGGTATTAGCAGAAATACTGGTGTTGCAGAAAAGCAAAAAGAAGATTATTAAAAAACTACAGCTGTAATTATTTAATAAATAAGGTTTTAGAAAATTATTTTTTAAAAGCATTTCCGTGATACACTAATATTGTATTTTAAATAAATTTACTACAATTATTTTTACTATTTACACGTAATTTTACTCAAAACTAACATTCAGGTAATATTACGCACAAAAAAAGCCGGAATTTATTCCGACTTTTTAGCATTCATTTTTGCAACGATCTGCTTTATTTCTTGTTCTCTCTTCTTAGGATAAATCAATAAAACGTCGTCTTTATCTACAATGATAAAATCGTCTAAACCGCCAATAACTACCAATTTATTTGGATTTGTACGAATGATGTTATTCGTGGCGTTTTCTACAAACAAATTTCCGTTTACCATGGCATTGTCACATTCATCTTTAGGAAGTTTATCATACAATGATCCCCAGGTTCCTAAATCGTTCCAATCAAAAGTAGCAGGTAAAATAAACACATTATCTGCTTTTTCCATCACGGCATAATCAATAGAAATATTTTCTGCTTTGCTGTAATTTTCTGTAATAAACTGTTTTTCTTCAGAAGTATTGAAAGTTGAATATCCTGCTTGAAACAACTGATACATTTCGGGCTGAAACTTCTCAAAAGCTTCTAAAATAGATCGAACATTCCAAACGAAAATCCCGGAGTTCCAAAGGAAATTTCTTCGCTGAATAAATGTTTTTGCTGTTTGATAATCCGGCTTTTCACGAAACTGAACTACCTTTTTAATCTGACGCGAATCTAACTTGTTGTATTCGATATATCCGTAACCTGTATTTGGAAAGGTTGGAATAATTCCCAAAGTCATCAATACATTATCAGATTCACAACTGTCAAACGCACGCTGTAAATTCGATACAAACTGTACTTCGTCTTCAATCCAATGATCAGACGGAGCCACAATCATCACCGCATCGGGATTTTGTTTTTTAATTTTCATCGATGCATACAAAATACACGGTGCCGTGTTGCGCATATCGGGCTCTAAAACAATTTGCTCATTGGTAATCATAGGCAATTGTTCTTTTAGAATATCGCTGTATTTATCGTTAGTTAAAATTAAAATATTTTCTTTCGGGATAAGCTGACTTAAACGCGTAAAGGTTTTTTGAACCAAGGTTTCGCCCGTTCCCAACATATCGTGAAACTGCTTGGGAAATTCGGGTGTGCTAACAGGCCAAAAACGCGATCCCACGCCGCCTGCCATTATTACTGCATAATAATTTTTATTCATTTGTTAGGCATTCAAAAGTTCTACCTGCATATTAGGTTTAAACAAATATACTTGGTTATTTTTTATATCGGTGCATTCAAACAGTTTCACACGAAGTTTTCCCTTCTTAAACAGACGTCCGTTTTCAATTCTAAAGATGGTTCCCAAAGGCAGTTCGTCTACAAAAACTTTATTTGTTGGGGCATCGAATTTTTTTAGCTGCATTGATAAAATAGCATCGGTATCGCTACTTGCCGACGGATTTTTAAAATGACTTGCCACAAAAGGAACAACTTCTGCCGGAAAAACCTGTGGATTGATAAAAGGAAGCATTAGTAAACGAAATGTTTGTTTCCACTCCAAACCGTGTGGTTTTATAAACCGACCATATTTCTGAAAAGCCACCAAATGTGCAATTTCGTGTATGGTTGTTATTAAAAATCGATATTTATTCAGCGTAGCATTTACCGTGATTTGGTGCGATCCGTCGGGATTTTTTCGATAATCGCCATGACGAGTTACCCGTCCATTTACAATTTTAAAATGAATGTGGTATGCTTTGATCAGTTCAAAAACTGCATCGACCGAATTTTCGGGTAAATATGTAGCTAAAACGTTTTTCAATTAAGGTGTACTTGATGAAACTTCTAAAACCTTTCCGTTAAAGAAACGATTTCCGTTTAAGGCAAAATCTTTAATATAAACCGCCATTTCGTTTGGATAAATCGGAGCCTGATAACCCGGAAATGCCTCTTGAAGCATCTCGGTTTGTACTGCACCCAACGCCAAAACATTAAACGCAACGCCTTGTTCTTTATATTCTTCTGCCAATAATTCGCTCAAAGTAATCACAGCTCCCTTGCTAGAACTGTACGCCGCTAAACCTGGAAATTTAGAACTTCCCTGAATACCGCCCATACTGCTGATAGTAACTACATGGCTGCCGTTAGTCATTAAAGGTAAAACAGCTCTTGTTAAAGCTGCAACGCCAAAAACGTTTACTTTGTAAACATATTCAAAATCGGCAGACGAAATTTCTGCAAATGGTTTGTTGATGATTGTTCCTGCATTGTGAATTAAAATATCGATGTTTTTAAACTGATCTTTCAATGCTACTGCGAATGCAGCAACAGAAGCATCATTGCTTAAATCTACCGATTTGTAATAAACATTTGGCAGGTTTTCTAATTCAGGATTGCTGTTTCGTGAAAGCGAAATAACCGTATGACCTTCGGCAGCGAATTGTTTAACCAACTCTGCCCCTATTCCACGGCTTGTTCCTGTGATTATGATGGTTTTCATTATTTTTTTGTAAGTTGAATTTCTTGTGTTTCGGCATTTATCATTTTAGTTACAACGGGTAACATTTTTTGCGTAATGCTTGTCATAAACTTGGTATCCATCAACTGAAACTCATCTTGAGGTTGGTGATAATATGCATAATTTTTAAAATCGAACGAACAAACAGTTTGCGATGGTACATTGAAAGCTACATAAAACGGAAAGTTATCAGACGCACGGAACAATTGGTACTGACGTTCTTCTGGAATTACACCAACCAACTTTTCGCCGGCATATTCATTTAGCTTATCCCACATATTTGACGTTTGTGGACCGGTAATGTATAATTCAAAATCTTTATCTGTCATTGGTACGCCCATCATTTCAAAATTCAACATAGCGTACAAATTAAATCCTTTTGCTTTTAGCTTATCTGCCAAATGTTGCGATCCTAAAAGTCCTCTTTCTTCTGCCGAAAAATACACAACTAAAACCGACCTTTTGTTATTTTTGAAAGTAGCAATATATTTGGCAATTTCAGATAAAATGGTGGTTCCCGAAGCATTATCGTTTGCTCCATTATTAATTTTATCATCGCCTTTTGCTTCTGGCGTAATACCAATATGATCGTAATGTGCACCTAGAATAATGTACTCGTTTTTTAATTTAGGATCTGTACCTTCGATTAAACCAACAATGTTGTACGACGTTTCTTTGTAGTTAGAAAGTGTATCGCGATATGAATCAAAATAAGGTTTTATTTTATGCTGCTTAAACTGATTTTCTAAATACACCGCTGCTTTTTCAATGCCTTTGCTACCGCTATCACGCCCTTCTAATTCATCTAAAGTTAAATATTTCAGCGTTTCAATAACATTGGCTTCTTTAACCTCGTAAACAGTTTCTTGTTGTTTTACCGAAGTATCTTTTGTAGAAGTAGATTTACAAGCAACTAACGACAACGATAAAGCTGCAAACAGAAGAATTTTTTTCATTTTTTTACGTTTTAAACAAAAATACAAAAAAACCCGTTCTGAAAAATCAAAACGGGTTTTATATAAATAATATTCTATGGATTAAGCCAGCATTGTAACCGGATTTTCTATAAAATGTTTCAATGTTTGTAAAAATTCTGCTCCTGTAGCACCGTCAACCGTTCTGTGGTCACATGCCAAGGTAACTTTCATGGTGTTTCCAACCACAAT
>JAVXSC010000075.1:1625-11605 GCA_036643355.1 Myroides sp. | reverse complement strand
GTGGGAGAGTATGTCGCCGCCTTTTTTTAGAAGTCCTTTACAGCAATGTAAAGGACTTTTTTTGTTTTAAAGTGTTTTGGTTAACCACAGATTAAAAGGATTTGCACGGATTTGATTGAGACTGAGTGACTAGCATCTCACTTCAAACCTTAAACTTTAAACGTTTTAACCACAGATTATACTGATTAATACGGATTTTTATAATCATCCATCACCCAACATCGAACACCTGTCACCTCGCAATAGGGATGCAGCGATTGTTGGAGCTCTTTTGTTGTTCCCTGAGCCTGTCGAAGGGCAACAAAAAGCGACTCGCGACAGCCCGACCTGTAGCGACAGCGGAAGGGATTGCCCAAATTAACCATAAAAAAACTCCTACAAATGCAGGAGTTATTGTAGGTCTTTAAGAAAATCAAATATCAAGTTGCTTTCATAGCCTTTGCGCATTAAAAAATCGACCCATTTGCGTTTTTTCTTTTCTAATGAGGGTTCGGTTATGTTTTGCCATCTACGTTCTGCTAGAGCGTAGAAATTACTTAAATAATCGGATTCAATTTCTTTTAAAGCAGTTTTAATGTTGTAGGAGGATATATCTCGGAACTTCAGTTCTTTTTCTATACGACGTTTGCCCCAGTATTTGAATTTATGCTTGCCTCTAGCAAAGCTTTTGGCAAATCGCTCTTCATTTAAAAAGTTGTTTACGACCAAGTGATCCAAAATGTGGTCAATCGCGGTCTGAAACATCCCTAACGACTTTAATTTCATGGTAACTTCCTTGTAGCATCTATCTTGATAAGAACAATAATATTCTAACTTTTTTATAGCATCGTTTACAGAAATTCCGTGGTTGTTTTGCATTGGTTAAGTAATTCTTATTTGTTTTGAAAGAAAAAATCCTCTAGCAGAGGATTTTCAGGTATTATTTTTCTTTATTGGTATTGGTTTCTTGATCGTCGTCTTCATTTTCTTCAGCAAACTGACTCATGATTTGATCGATTTCTTCTTCGGTTAATTCCTCTTCAACCTCGATATCTTCCAACAATGATTCAAACTTTTTAATGTTCTTTTTCATTCTTTTTGAAAGATCTTCATATTCACCCAGCAATTTTTTGTACGATTTAATTACCGATTTCTGTTTTTTTAACTGCTTATTTTGTTCTTTAAGCTTTTTCTTTAATTGGTCTTTTTTCATATTGATACGTTTTAGATTTATAAAAATAAGGAAAATACTTCTATATTAAAGCGTATTGATGTTAAGTTTTGAATTTTGATCTAATAAAAATGGATTAGAAAGTACCGTTGAATGATCTAATAAATAACAAAAAAGCCCAACTTTGCAGTTGAGCTTTCTGTACCTGAGGTGGGAATCGAACCCACACTCCGAAGAACACGAGTTTGAGTCGTGCGCGTCTACCAATTCCGCCACTCAGGCTTTTTGCTTGAAATTGTGTTGCAAATGTAAACACAATATTATTTAAAACAAATAAAATATTAAAAAAAATGCGGTATCATTAAAATTATTTTTAAATTTGCACCCACAATACAACAAACAATAATAACTACTAAATTAAGCAACAATGAGTTACTTTGAACCTGAAGCAAAAGTATTTGCATGTTCGCAAAGTACTGTATTAGCAGAAAAAATTGCAAAACATTACGGTGTAGAATTAGGGCGCGTAACAGTTTCGCATTATAGCGATGGTGAATTTCAACCATCGTTTGAAGAGTCTATCCGCGGATTACGTGTGTTTATAGTATGTTCTACTTTTCCAAGTGCCGATAATTTAATGGAATTGTTGTTAATGTGCGATGCTGCAAAACGTGCATCTGCTCGTCACATTACTGCAGTAATTCCTTATTTTGGTTGGGCGCGTCAAGATCGTAAAGACAAGCCACGCGTACCGATAGGTGCAAAATTAGTAGCTAAAATGTTAGAAACAGCCGGTGCAACTCGTGTAATGACAATGGATTTACATGCAGACCAAATACAAGGTTTCTTTGAAAAACCGGTAGATCATCTGTATGCTTCAACGATCTTTTTACCTTATGTACAATCGTTAGGTTTAGAGAATTTAACCATTGCATCGCCAGATATGGGTGGTTCTAAACGTGCGTATGCTTATGCTAAATATTTAGAAAGCGAAGTTGTTGTATGTTACAAACAACGTAAAAAAGCCAATGTTATCGATACCATGGAATTGATTGGTGACGTAAAAGGCAGAAACGTTATTTTAGTTGACGATATGATTGATACAGGTGGAACATTGGCAAAAGCAGCCGATGTTATGATGGAACGTGGCGCATTAAGCGTACGTGCAATCTGTACACACGCCATTTTATCGGGCAACGCAGTTGAGAAAATAGAAAACTCAGCATTAACAGAATTAATCGTAACAGATTCAATTCCGTTGAAAAAAGAAAGCAGCAAAATACGTGTGATTAGCTGTACCGAATTATTTGCAGATGTTATGCACATGGTACAAAACAACACATCTATCAGCGATAAGTTTATCATGTAATTTTTTATTAATTTTTATATATTTAAAATGAAATCGATTTCAATTAAAGGACAAGAAAGAGAAAGCGTGGGTAAAGTAGCTACTAAAACTGCACGTAATGCTGGATTGGTTCCTTGCGTAGTTTACGGAGGAGAACAACCAGTACATTTTACAGCTGAAGAAAAAGCATTCAAAGGCTTAGTGTATACTCCAGACGTACACACTGTTGCAATTGATTTAGACGGTAAAAAAGTAGACGCTATTTTACAAGACATTCAATTTGATCCAGTATCAGACAAAATTTTACACATCGATTTCTATCAGTTACATGCTGATAAAGAAATCACTATGGAAGTTCCTGTAAAAGTTGTAGGAAACTCTAAAGGTGTTATGGCAGGTGGTGTTTTACGTTTAAATCAACGTAAATTAAAAGTACGTGCTTTACCAGCAAACTTACCTGATTTCGTAGAAGCGGACATCACAGAATTAGAAATGGGTAATAAATTATACATTACTAAATTGCAAACAAACAACTTTAAATTGTTGCAACCAGACAATACAGTAATTGCACAAGTACGTATTTCTCGTGCTGCAATGAAAGCTGCTCAAGAAGCTGCAAAAGCAGAAAAAGGTGGAGCAAAAAAGAAAAAATAATCAACGTTATTTTTATACAAAAAGCCCTAGAATTTTTCTAGGGCTTTTTTATTGATCTATTTTTTATTTGGGCAATTCCGCCGAGGCGGATCGGGCTTTACGTTGCAATCTTTTTGCTCGTTCCTCACAAAAAGGATTTACACTGCAATCCCTTTTGCAAACAAAAAAGTCATTCTCGGTTAAGAATGACTTTTGGTGTGTATAATTAGTTTACTTTTTTAAGGTCTTAATCCGTTCTTGGCTTCAAGATAATTCTTAAAGGTAGAAAGATTGTTTAAAGATTCATGATTGTTAAATTGAACTTCGCAACAATGCATACCGCTTATAAATTTCTTCTCTCCGTTCGGAAATTCATAAATCGTTCCACCTTTGTCAGACATGAAATGATGGCTTACAAACCAAAACTTAATTTCTTGCTTATTGTTAAGCGTAATAATTCCATACTGAACATCTTTATCAAGATTATATTGTACAGATTTATTCTTATTTTTTAGATCTGTGTAATCAAAATTTTCTTCTGATAATTGTTTTTCTAAAAATCTTTCAGATTCTGTAGTGCAAGATATACACAATAAAATCAAACCAAAAAACAGAAAATTTCTCAAGTAAACCTATGTTTTATCTATTAAATTTCAGAAACACGAATGGTATTTACCATTCCCTTTTCATTTAAAGGCATCGATGCTAAATTAATCGTGTAATCGCCATCAATAACATAATTGTTTTCTTTGGCAATCTGGTTAATGTCTTCAATAGTAACATCGGTACTTTCGTATTTATCGTACCAAAAAGCGGTAACACCCCAAAGCAAACTTAACTGTGTAAGCATGTTTTTATTTGATGTATAAGCTAAAATATGCGCATTTGGTCGCCATGCCGATATCTGAAAAGCAGTGTATCCCGAATTGGTTAACGTATTAATAACCTTAGCTTCAATGCTGTTTGCCATAATGGCTGCGTGGTAACAAATAGATTTGGTTATGAAACGTTTTGTTTTAATTTTTGGATCGTTAACGGGTAGTTTAATTAAATCTGAATTTTCTACACTGTTAATAATCTGCGTCATTTTTTCGATTACCTGAACAGGATAATTTCCAACCGATGTTTCTCCTGAAAGCATTACCGCATCGGCACCATCCATTACAGAATTGGCAACGTCGTTAACTTCTGCACGAGTAGGTGTTAAGCTGGTTATCATTGTTTCCATCATCTGCGTGGCAATAATTACCGGAATACGAGCGTATTTTGCTTTGTGAACCAGTTGTTTTTGAATCAACGGAACTTCTTGTGCAGGAATTTCAACACCCAAATCGCCACGAGCAACCATTAAACCATCGCAATGCGATACAATTTTATTGATGTTCGCAACCGCTTCCGGTTTTTCAATTTTAGCAATAATCGGAATTTTATGATCAGAATGTTCTTCAATCAGTAAACGTAAATCTTCTAAATCTTCTTCGGTTCTTACAAAAGAAAGAGCAATCCAATCAACACTTAATTTAATCGCGAAAAGAGCATCTTTAATGTCTTTTTCGGTTAAAGCAGGTAACGAAACCTTTGTATTTGGTAAGTTTACTCCTTTTTTAGATCGTAACGGACCGCCTTGTACAACAACAGCTCTCACTTCATGAATACCGTCTGTATCTAACACCGTGAAAATAAGTTTACCATCATCTAACAAAATGCTTTCGCCCGGATTTACATCTTGCGGAAAACTTTTATAAGTCATGTAAACTTTTTCGGCAGTTCCTAAAAATTCTTCTTTGGTAGAAAAAGTAATAATATCGCCTTTTTTAAGAACAACTTCGTCTTTCATTACACCTACGCGTAATTTCGGACCTTGTAAATCGGCTAATATAGAAGTGTTGTATTGAAATTCATCGTTTAACTCGCGAATGATTTTAACCTTGTCTTCAATGTCAAAATAATCTGCATGCGAAAAGTTGATTCTAAAAACATTTACACCAGATTCAATCATTTGCTTAATTATCTCTTTGGTGCTGCAAGCCGGACCTAGGGTTGCGACTATTTTTGTTTTTTTTCTTGGTAACATATTAAAAAATTAAATTTTTTTGTGATTTTATATTTAAAGAATCAATATCAACGACAAATTGGGTTGATATGTTCTTTATGTTTTGAAGTTTTTCTAATAATTCTTCTGTTTCAAACAAAAAATCGGTGTTTTCAATCAGAATAAAAAAGTCGATGTTTTTCCATTCGGGTATCAGATAATGCGTTGCTGCGAACAATTCTTCGTTGTTTTTAAACAAAGAATAACCTTCGTCTGTATCATTTTCCGTGTAATTCGATTTGTTTTCGAACAACCGCCAAATTAAATGGTTTTTGTGATCTTGGAAAATAAAACTCCGAAAAAAAGCAGTTACATTTTCTGTTAGCGATATTTCAGGAAGTACTTTTTTAAACTGCACGCCCAGATATCTGTTTAAAGAATACGCCATTTTATAATCGGGCATGTTAGATTTTATGGCAATTAGAACAATATCGTCCTTATCGTCATCAATAAAATCCAGCTTGTGTAAAACTTCGTTTGTATTTTTTTTCTGCGGCGTCATTCTTTTAACAAAAATACAAAATTTAAATGCGATTATTGATTGAAACTCAATATTTAATCATTTTTTAATGCTGCAGTATTTGATTTTGCAATGCAAAGTAGGCGCGATGTGCCGCTTTTTCTTCGGCTTTTTTCTTGCTGGTGGCGCGTGCACGTGCAATAACTGCATCATTAAAATACAGTTTTATGTAGAAATGCTTAACGTTGTCTTTTCCGTTATCGTCGCAGTTTTCAAACTTAAAGGTGCATTTGTTTTTCTGACAATATTCAATAAACAGACTTTTGTAGCTTGATATTTTGTTTTCTAAATGCTCCAGATCTTTAAAATCGATCAAAATATTCTTGTAAATAAAATTTTCGCAGGCTGTAAATCCGGTATCAACATAAATGGCGCCAATTAAAGCTTCTAACAAATTGCCGTTGATATTATCGCCAAAGTTGTGAATGTTCGCTTTTGTTCGAACCAAATCTATTAATTGCAGTTTTTTGCCAATGCTGTTTAGGTACGATCTGTTTACGATTTTTGATCGCATTTGGGTAAGATAACCTTCATCGCCTTTCGGAGCATTTTTGTAAAGAAACGCAGCAATGACTGATCCTAAAATAGCATCGCCCAAAAATTCCAGGCGTTCATAATTTAAAGGTTCGCCGGTAATGCCGATTTTATTGAGAGAGCGATGTGTAAAAGCAGTCTCGAAAAGAAGTGTGTTTTTTGGCTTGTATCCGATTACTTTCGAAATTTCCGAACAAAAAATCCCGCTATTATTAATAGGGGATTGTTTTGTCAGTATTTTTTTAAGCCAATTCATGCTTAATTAATTTTCTAATTTTTTAACCAAAACACAAGCATTGTGTCCGCCAAAACCAAACGTATTACTCATTAAAACTTTAACATCGCGTTTTTCAGCTTTATTAAAGGTAAAGTTTAGTTTAGGGTCGATATTTTCATCATCTGTAAAATGATTAATCGTTGGTGGAACGATACCATGCTGAATCGCCAAAATACAAGAAATTGCTTCTATAGCACCAGTTGCACCTAATAAATGCCCGGTCATAGATTTTGTTGAATTCAAGTTCATTGTATAAGCATGTTCACCAAAAACCTCTAAAATTGCTTTAGATTCTGCAATATCACCTAATGGTGTAGATGTTCCGTGCATGTTTACACCATCAACATCTGTTGGTTTTAAACCAGCATCGCGCAAACAGTTCAACATTACGTTTTTAGCACCTAAACCTTCAGGGTGTGGAGCTGTAATGTGGTGTGCATCTGCAGACATACCGCCGCCGCCAATTTCACAATAGATTTTTGCGCCACGAGCAACCGCATGTTCATATTCTTCTAAAACCAAAGCACCTGCACCTTCGCCTAAAACAAAACCGTCACGGTCTTTATCTGTTGGTCTTGATGCTGTTTTTGGATCGTCGTTTCTTGTTGATAATGCGTGCATAGCGTTAAATCCGCCAATTCCAGCAATAGTAACCGCCGCTTCAGATCCACCTGTAACAATAACATCTGCCATACCTAAACGAATGTAGTTAAAGGCATCGATAATTGCGTTGGTAGATGATGCACATGCAGAAACCGTTGTAAAGTTTGGTCCGCGTAAACCGTATTTCATAGAAATTAATCCACCGGCAATATCGGCAATCATTTTAGGAATAAAGAACGGGTTGAATTTTGGCACACCGTTTCCTTGGTTAAAATTGGTAACCTCGTCTTGAAAAGTCTGTAAACCACCAATTCCCGAACCCCAGATTACACCAGCACGATCTAAATCTAATTTTTCAAGATTAAAATTCGCATCTTCCATTGCTTCGGTAGCAGTAACGATAGCATATTGGGTGTAGCGGTCCATTTTTCTTGCTTCTTTCCTGTCGATAAAATCTTCAACATTAAAATCTTTAATCTCACAAGCAAATTGTGTTTTAAAGTTAGAAGCGTCAAAATAGGTAATTGGCGCTGCGCCGCTTACTCCGTTAATAAGTCCGTCCCAGTAAGCTGCAACGTTATTTCCAATAGGAGTTAGGGCACCTAAACCAGTAACAACAACTCGCTTCAAATTCATATAAGTATATTTTAAATAAAATAATAAAAACCCAAGTTTCAAGAAAAACGAAACATTGGGTTGCTATAATTTTACAGATTTAGATCTAATAATTTAATCTTAAACTTGGAAAAAGGAAATAATAACACCTGTGCAATATTAAATATACTGCACAGGCTAATTAGTTATTATTTTTTAGCCTCTTCGATGTAAGAGATAGCTTGACCAACAGTAGCAATGTTTTCAGCTTGATCGTCTGGGATTTGAATATCAAATTCTTTTTCAAATTCCATGATTAGCTCAACAGTGTCTAATGAATCAGCTCCTAAATCATTTGTGAAGCTTGCTTCTGTTACAACTTCGTTTTCGTCAACTCCTAATTTGTCAACGATAATTGCTTTTACTCTTGATGCAATGTCTGACATAACCTTTTCTATTTTTTAAGTTTAATTGTTGTGGCAAAAATATAAAACTTTAATTTAAAACCACACTTTTAATTGTTTTTGTAACTGCGAAGTTAAAAAAATAATTTTTAAATGGATATTTTTTTCGATTTTTGTGCTGGTTAAATTAATTATTTAATCTTTAATATCCAATAAAAGTATCGTAATTGTATGAAAAACATTGTTTTATTAGCTTCAGGATCGGGAAGTAACGCAGAAAATATCATTAACTATTTTAAAGAAAAAAAGATTTCGCACAACTTTCATATCATTACCAATAAAAAAGATGCTTTTGTTTTAGAACGAGCTAAAAATTTGAATGTTTCTGCCGAAGTGATTACCAAAAAGCAGAACGATGAAGGTGTTTTGTTTGATAGAATCAACGAATTAAAGCCCGATTTAATTGTTTTAGCAGGATATTTATTGTTGTTTCCTGCCGAAATTGTGGCGCTGTATCCTAATAAAATAGTGAATATTCATCCGGCACTTTTACCAAAATTCGGCGGAAAAGGAATGTATGGAGGCTTTGTACACGATGCCGTTGTTGCCAATAAAGAAACAGAAACGGGTATAACCATTCATTTTGTAAGCGAACATTACGATGAAGGCGCAGTTATTTTTCAGGCTAAAACGCCGGTTGCTGAAACCGATACGGCTTTAGATGTTGCCAATAAAGTACATGAATTAGAGTATGAGCATTTCCCGAAAGTGATCGAAAAATTATTGAATGATTAAAACGAAGTTCCCACACCTATAAGTATTTCACCAATAAAACCTTCGGCTTCTTCACGGTTTAGTAAACGACGGATACATTTTTCGCTTAACCACAGTTTTATAACATCGGTTAAAATGTTGTGTGGATCTTCAAAAATTATATGATCGGCTTTGGTTCGCACTTTAGCCGATTTTTTACTTCCAACTTCGGTTATTTCCAATCTGTTGAATAATGGTTTTGAGAATTTGTACTGCTTTTCCAAATACAGATTGTTTTTATCGTAGCTACCAATTTCAAACGATAAAGAATCATCAATAGCAAAAATAATATCGTCTTCAAAAACGTAATAATCGTTTATAATGCGTTTGTTTTTTAGATCAATATCGGTATGATTGTAATCACTACTGTCCCAAAGTCGTGCAATGCTATCGTTTGGAATATCAAAATAAATGGTATCGTTTTGTAAATATTGTGCGTTCCCTAAAGAAAAACTTAAAAGCAGAACGAGGGTTAGTAGTGGTTTCATAAAATTATTTTATAACGATGTTTCGGTCTTTACGGTGATATTGGTTGATGTTGCTTTTTCGTACAATCGTCTTTCTCTATAAAAGAATTCACGTTGTAAGGCGGTTGTTATTGCCCAAAACTGAACCATTTCAGGAATGTTGTCTGTTGATTCCATAAATGATATCGTTGTTTGCTTAGTATTTACTCTTAACCAAGTTTTGTCTCCTTTTTTGCGAATAGCGATTCTACCGGCAGCAGGATATTTCATTTCGTAAACTTCTCTGTTAACAATAAACTGTTCGGTATTGTAAAAACCAATTTCGACCAATGAATCATTTGTGTTCTTAAAAATGTAGCCGTCTTTTAAAGTAAAATCTTTATGAAACACTTTGTTTTCTAAAAAATCGTATTCTGCAATAATATCAAAATCAATCCATAATCTCGACATTTTATTCGCATAGTTATAGTCGTAATTATAAACGGTGTTTTTATTTTGTGCAAAAATATTTGTAACAGCCAACAAGCCAATTGTAAGTAAGTATT
>JAVXSC010000075.1:0-1615 GCA_036643355.1 Myroides sp. | reverse complement strand
AAATGCCAAAATAGAATTGTATTTTTGTCGAAACTAAACTACATGCAACCCGAAATTCTTTTATATACCGATGGTTCATCGCGCGGAAATCCAGGTCCGGGTGGTTATGGTACTATTTTACACTTAAACAATACCAGACATTTTAAAGAACTATCAAAAGGATATCGTAAAACAACCAATAACCGAATGGAATTGCTGGCTGTGATTATTGGTTTAGAAGCTTTAACAAGAGATAATTTAACGGTTTTAGTAGTTTCAGATTCTAAATATGTAGTAGATTCGGTTACAAAAGGTTGGGTTTTCGGTTGGGAAAAGAAAGGCTTCGCAGGTAAGAAAAATCCCGATTTATGGCAGCGATTTTTAAAGATTTACCGTAAACATAAAGTCAATTTTCAATGGGTAAAAGGACACAATAATCATCCAATGAACGAACGTTGCGATTTCTTGGCGGTTCAAGCATCAAAAGAACCTAAATTACTGATTGATGAATGGTACGAAGAAAACGAAAATTAAATTCTAAATAAATAATTTTTTAAAAAAAATGTTTTTGGTGCTTATTTGGTGTAAATTTACATCAAATATAAAATTATGGCACGACAAAGTATTTCTCTTACAGAACCTAACGATCAATGGTTAAAAAACCAAGTTGATAATAAAGAATATGCCAGTAAAAGTGAGTTGGTTAACGATTTAATAAGACAGGCACGTAAGCAAGAATGGATTAGAGAAAAATTAGAAAAGGCTGAAAAAAGTGGATTTACCACTGACAGTAAAGAAGAAATTTTAAAATTATCCAAAGAATTACTTAATGGCTAACTATAAGTTAAGTAATGCTGCTAAAGAAGATTTGATTAGAATTCATCATTATGGAGTTCAAAGATTTGGTATGCAGCAGGCAGATGCTTATTTTAGCTCTTTCTTTGATCATTTTGAAATGATTGCCCGCATACCTTTTTCATTTGAATCGGTTGACTTTATTAAGCAAGGTTATCGCCGTTGCGTTTGTGGGTCAGATGCAATTTATTATAAAGTAAATAATAATCAGGTTGAAATAATGGCTGTTATTGGCAAGCAAGATCTCGAAAATAGACTTTAATCTCGTGTGTTTCGTCATGATTATCTACCTAAAAGTAAACGAAAATTAATCTATGTTAATGAATAACAAACGTGTTTGCGTATTAGTTGGTTTCGTATTATCTTTGCATCTTCATTTACTAACAACTATATGAACAAATTATTGATTGTAGGAACGGTTGCTTATGATGCAATTGAAACGCCTTTTGGTAAAACCGACAAAATTCTTGGTGGAGCCGCTACTTATATAGGTTTATCGGCATCGCATTTTAATGTAAAATCGGCAATTGTTTCTGTAGTTGGAAACGATTTTTCTCAGGAATATTTAGATTTGTTATCAAGCAGAAACATTGATATTTCAGGGATTGAAATCGTAAAAGAAGGCAAAACCTTTTTCTGGAGCGGTTTGTATCATAACGATTTAAATTCGCGCGATACGTTGGATACGCAGTTAAACGTTTTGGCAGATTTTAACCCGATTGTTCCAGAAGATTTTAAAGATTCTGATGTTATTATGCTGGGTAACCTGCATCCGAACATT
>JAVXSC010000074.1:0-11687 GCA_036643355.1 Myroides sp. | reverse complement strand
GTTCCATCTGGCGTTCCGGTTAACCGTCCGTTAGGACAATCGTTACCAAAAGGAGAAACTCAACCTGTTTTCGGACCATCAAAAAGAGTTGATTTTGAATTAGAAACGGCGTTTATTACTGCTGATGCTAATGTTATGGGCGATAGAGTTTCAGTTGACGATGCAGAAAACCACATGTTTGGTATGGTGTTGTTGAACGATTGGTCTGCACGCGATATTCAAGCTTGGGAATATGTACCGCTTGGACCATTTTTGGCGAAAAACTTTGGTTCGTCAATTTCATGCTGGGTAGTTACAATGGATGCTTTAGAGCCTTTCCGTTGTGCAAGTCCATTGCAAGAAGATCCAAAACCGTTACCATATTTACAACAAAAAGGCGATCATTCTTTTGATATTAATTTAGAAGTGATTATTCAACCAGAAGATAAAGAAGGAAAAACAGTTTGTAAATCGAACTTTAAATATATGTATTGGACTATGGCACAGCAATTGGCACATCATACGGTGAATGGTTGTTTGGTTAGTTCGGGCGATTTAATGGGATCTGGAACCATTTCAGGACCTACAAAAGACAGTTTTGGTTCAATGTTAGAATTATCATGGGGCGGACAAAATCCAATTGAAATGCCCGATGGTTCTACACGTACTTTTATAGAAGATTACGATACGGTTATTATGAAAGGTTATTGTGAAAAAGATGGTGTGCGTATTGGTTTTGGTGATGTTTCATCGCAATTGTTACCTGCAGTTCCGTTAGAAAATTAAAATACTAATTATCAATGTTTTAAAAGTCCATTCGAAAGAGTGGGCTTTTTTTAGTTAAAAATCTAAATAATTTGTTAAATAAAATTTTGATTTTAACATAAATATTTATTTTATTTACAAAAACACATTTATGAATTTCAAACTATTCTTATTAGGAACAATTGTTCTTACTTCTGCTATTTCTTTCCCTGAATATAGAATCAATATTAGATAAATAATATTCTAACCTAAAATCATAATGAAAAAAACAATTATTTTAACAATTGCCTTATTAGGCGTTCAATTTTTATCACACGCACAACGAAACAATGGATATCTTGACTATAAAGTATTTTTGGGCTATACAAATGTAGGGGGAAAGTCTGGTGTTGAATATCAAAACGATTTTCGTCGAAGTGAATTGTTTTCTTGGGGTACACAATTTACACTTTTATTGAATGCGAATGAAAACAGCGATGCAGTAGGTTACGAAAAAACATTTAATTTTTTAGATAGTTGTGATGGAGGGGGATTTGTTCGCTTTCATTTCACAGAAGCACTAAATTTACGTGAAAATGTAGATCCCTATTTAGGAGCCGATTTTACAGTACGTTCATTAGGTGCACATGTTGGCTTAAAGTACAATTTTAGTGAAATAGTTGGTGTATATGCAATGTATAAGCAAAGTTTTTCTTCATCGTTTATGGGTGATACGAAACTTTCGGAAAAAGAAGGTGAATATACACCAAGCTATTTTGGAAAAAAAGCAGCATTATCTGTTGGTGTTACTTTTAGGTTATTTAAGGATTAATAATTCATGGAACATGTTAAAAAACCATTCAAAATAATGTTTTTTTTTATTATATTTATTGATAAATTATAATCTTATGAAAAATTTAGTACTCTTTTTATTTATTTTTAGTGTCATAGCATGCTCTGATGATAATTTTTCAAGAAGTGATTTTGAAAGGCAACGTAACAATGAGGTGGCTGAAAAACCACCTGAAGGTTTAAAAATAAAACATAAGTTAGGTTTTATTTTTACCAATTTTCATTATCATAGTAATGGTTTTGTAGATTCTACCTACACATCAGATATAATGAGAGGCTATCAAAATATAAGTGAAAAGTTCATTTATAATAAGTTAAATAAAATTGTTGAACGAACAATTTATCATGTATATCCTTATAATCCTCAATCTAACAAAATAGTAAAAATAAACTATAGATATAATCTTAAAGATCAAATTGTTTTAGCAATCATTATTGAAGAGGGAGCTACTGTACAAGACACTCTGTATTATAAATATAATCAAGATGGAAGTTTAATAAACCCAAATAAAAAGGTTATAAATGAAAATCTTGTTGAAGATGGATATAGAAAACACCAATTTGATTCATTCAGAAATCCTTACTATAATCTTTATCCTAAAGCGTATCGTATTATAAACTACATAAATAAAAATAATATATTAAAAACCGAGAGTATTTATGGATCTGATGTTTATGTCAATATACATACGTTGAAATATAATAGTGAAGATTACATAATAGAAGAACATATTTCAGACATGGGGCTCGATACAGATGATCATCGTGAATTTATATATCATTAAAAGTATCACTATTATCAATTTAATTACTGCAAAAATCTCTAAAACATAACCAAAAAACTAAATACCAAAAAGCGTATATTTGCAGCTTGTAAACAACAAGTATGAAATTCGATTTATTACACACCGATATAAACTCAAAAGCTAGGGCAGGAGTAATTACAACTGATCACGGCGTTATTGAAACCCCAATATTTATGCCCGTTGGAACGGCAGGAACCGTTAAAGGAGTGCATCAGCGCGAATTAAAAGAAGATATTAATCCCGATATTATTTTAGGAAACACCTACCATTTGTATTTGCGTCCGAAAACCGAAATTTTAGAAAAAGCCGGTGGATTACACAAATTCATGAATTGGGACAGAAATATTTTGACTGATTCTGGTGGTTTTCAGGTTTATTCATTATCGGGCAGAAGAAAAATTAAAGAAGAAGGTGTTAAGTTTAAATCGCACATTGATGGATCTTATCATTTTTTTTCTCCTGAAAATGTAATGGAAATTCAGCGCACCATTGGTGCCGATATCATTATGGCGTTCGATGAATGTACACCTTATCCTTGCGATTACCGTTATGCACAGCGTTCTATGCACATGACACATCGCTGGTTAGATCGTTGTATCAGTCATTTAGACAAAGTTCCTACAAAATACGGTTACGATCAAGCGTTTTTCCCAATTGTTCAAGGATCAACCTTTAAAGATTTACGTGCACAATCTGCAGAATATATTGCAAATGCAGGTGCGGTTGGTAATGCTATTGGCGGATTGTCGGTTGGTGAACCTGCCGATGAAATGTACGAAATGTGCGAAATCGTTACAAAATGCCTCAAGACAAACCACGTTATTTAATGGGTGTTGGTACGCCTATTAATATATTAGAAAATATTGCGTTGGGTATTGATATGTTCGATTGCGTTATGCCTACAAGAAATGCTCGTAACGGAATGTTGTTTACCAGTGAAGGTTTCATTAATATAAAAAATAAAAAATGGGAGGATGATTATAGTCCGATCGATCCAATGGGAAACACTTGGGTTGATACCGATTATTCTAAAGCATATTTGCGCCATTTATTTGTATCAAATGAATACCTTGGGAAACAAATTGCAACTATTCACAACCTTGGTTTTTACATGTGGTTGGTACGTGAAGCCCGCAGACAGATTATTGCTGGAACGTTTTACGCATGGAAAGAAAAAATGGTAAAACAAATGGCTACCCGTTTATAATTAGGCATAATGAAAATCATTGACTGGTACATATTAAAAAGATATCTGGGAACATTCTTTGTAATGATCTTGCTTTTTATTCCTATTGGAATTGCGGTTGACGTTGCCGACAGAATTAATAAAATTCTTGAAAACAACATTCCGTTGGTTGATGTTTTAGAGTACTACGGCAATTTTACGATCTATTTTGCCAACATGCTTTTTCCAATATTTTTGTTTATTTCCATTATTTGGTTTACATCAAAATTAGCATCTAACACCGAAATTGTGGCTATTTTAAGTTCGGGTATTTCTTATATGCGTTTTCTGCGTCCGTACATTATCGGTGCAACATTTATATCGATCTTTGCTTTGCTAATGGGCTTTTTTATTGTTCCAAAAGCCAGTTTGGGTTATAACGATTTTAGATACAAATATTTAAAGCGGAAAGAAGTTCGGGAAACGCAGAACGTTTTTAAACAATTAAATAAGAACGAATTTATCTTTGTAAGCAACTTTAGTTACAGTTCAAAAACAGGATATAATTTTACGTTAGAAAAGTTCAACGGATTGAATCTGGTTTCAAAAATCGAAGCCGGACGAATTGTTTACAACGATAGCACTAAAGATTATACCTTATATAATTATCAAAAAAGAACGGTTGGTAAGCAAGATGATCAGATCGAAAAAGAATCTGAAAAACGCATGAAGTTTAGTTTTGAAGTTGATGATTTAACGCCGGCAATTTATGCTGCCGAAACCATGACACTTTCTGAATTAAACCAGTTTATCGATAAAGAAAAAATGCGCGGATCATCAAACATCAACGCGTACATGGTCGTAAAATACAAAAAATACAGTGTTCCTGTTTCTGCCTTTATTCTAACAATTATTGCGGTGGCGGTATCTTCAATGAAACGCCGCGGCGGAATGGGGGTAAACCTTGCCATGGGCATTGGTTTGGCGTTTACTTATATATTTTTCGATAAAATTTTCGGTACGTTGGCAGAAGCCTCAAGTATCAACCCCTTATTTGCAGTATGGTTTCCAAACGTAATTTTTGGAATTCTGGCTGTTTATCTCTTAAATAATGCCAAACGTTAATTTAAAAAATCAGTTACATCTTCATTTAATCGTTTTTATTTGGGGATTTACTGCCATTCTAGGTCAACTGATAACCTTACAGGCTTTACCGTTGGTTTTTACCAGAATTGCAATAGGTATCAGCGTAATTTTGTTTTATCTGCTGATTAAAAAAAAGAATCTGGCAATTGCACCTAAAGATATTTTTCGATTTTTTATTTTCGGATTTGTCATAGCCTTGCACTGGCTGACGTTTTTCTACGCCATTAAAATATCGAATATATCCATTACATTAGCTTGTATTTCAACCGGAGCTTTTTTTACATCGATATTAGAACCTATTTTTTACAAACGTAAATTTATTTTGTACGAAGTTTTGCTGGGATGTTTGGTTGTTGTTGGATTATTGTTGATTTTTCAGTTCGAAACCCAATATAAAATGGGAATTCTCGTTGCATTGACATCAGCATTTTTATCTGCATCATTTTCAATCATCAACGGAAAATTAGCAAACTCGCACGACAGCGTTGTTATAAGTTTTTACGAATTGGTAGGTGGATTGTTTATTTTGGCTTGTTTCCTATTTTTTCAAGGTGGATTTACCGTTGCAAACTTCAACTTTCAACCAAACGATTATATCTGGTTAGGTATATTAGGATCGATCTGTACGGCTTATCCTTTTATTGCAACCATTGATATCATGAAGTATTTATCGCCTTATACTATTATGCTGACGATAAATTTAGAACCGATTTATGGTATTCTACTAGCGGTTTTTCTATTTAAGGATCAAGAAAAAATGACACCTGCTTTTTACTTTGGCGCATTAATCATTCTGCTTACAGTGCTGTTAAATGCCTATTTTAAAAATCGTAAAAAAGCATCTGTATAATTATAAAAACGCTATATTTGTAGCTGCAAAACACATTAAATATTAAAGGGTTTATGGAGTATTTAGATTTCGAATTACCTATTAAAGAGTTAAACGAACAATTGGATAAATGCCAGATTATTGGTGAAGAATCTGATGTGGATGTTACAGAAACTTGTAAAAATATCGAAAAGAAATTAGAAGAAACCAAAAAAGAAATATACGGTAACTTAAATGCTTGGCAGCGTGTTCAATTATCGCGTCATCCAAACCGTCCTTATACATTAGACTATATCAATGCAATTTGCGGCGATTCGTTTTTAGAGCTTTTTGGCGACAGAGGTGTTAAAGACGATAAGGCAATGATTGGCGGATTAGGTAAAATTGGCGATCAGTCGTTCATGTTCATTGGTCAGCAAAAAGGAACTAACACAAAAACACGTCAGTACCGTAATTTTGGTATGGCAAACCCTGAAGGATACCGTAAGGCGTTACGTTTAATGCGTATGGCAGAAAAATTCAACGTGCCTGTTGTAACTTTTGTTGATACTCCGGGAGCTTATCCAGGTTTAGAAGCGGAAGAACGTGGTCAAGGTGAAGCAATTGCACGAAATATTTTTGAAATGTTCCGTATTAAAGTGCCAATCATCGTTATTATTGTTGGTGAAGGTGCTTCTGGTGGAGCATTAGGAATTGGAGTAGGTGATAAAGTCTTTATGTTAGAAAACACTTGGTATTCTGTAATTTCTCCTGAATCTTGTTCATCGATATTATTCCGCAGTTGGGAATATAAAGAGATTGCTGCAGATGCTTTAAAATTAACATCGGTTGATATGAAGAAAAACAAACTTATTGACGATATTATTCCTGAACCATTAGGTGGTGCACACTACGATCGTGAAGCTACTTTTGAAACAGTTAAGAAAACCATTGTTAAAACATACAACGAATTATCTAAAAAGAAAATAGATACCTTAATTAACGAACGTATGGATAAATACGCTAATATGGGTGAGTTTTCAGAATAATTCAAAACTATAAAATATCTAAAAAAGCTGAACATTTTGTTCAGCTTTTTGTTTTATTTAAATTAATTTATCAACACTAAAATATTTTCAATTTTACCAAATAGTTAATAAGTTTAGTTAGTAAAATACCTTTAAAAAAACTAAATTCGCTTTATGGAACCAGAGAAAGTATTAAATCCTAATTATAAAAACAGTCAGAATATAATTTCCTTAGAAAAAGGGAAAATTCCGCCGCAAGCAGTTGATTTAGAGGAAGCTGTGTTGGGTGCAATGATGATTGATAAAAAAGGAGTTGACGAAGCTATTGATATTTTAAAACCCGATGCATTTTACAAAGACGCGCATAAACATATTTATGATGCTATTGAAATGCTTTTTAAAGCCAGCCAGCCAATTGATATTTTAACGGTTTCTACACAGTTAAGAAAAAATGGTAAATTAGAATTAGTAGGTGGCGATTTCTATCTGATTAATCTTACGCAGAAAATTGCTTCATCAGCCCATATCGAGTTCCATTCACGTATTATTTTACAGAAATTTATTCAACGAAGTCTGATTAAAATTTCGTCAGAAATTATTGAAGATGCGTACGATGAATCTTCGGATATTTTTGAATTGTTAGATCAGGCAGAATCTAAATTGTACGATGTTACTCAAGGAAACATTAAGAAAAGTACCGAAACAGCTCAATCGTTAGTTGCACAAGCAAAAAAACGTATCGAAGAAATCGGTAAGCGTGAAGGTTTATCGGGCTTACCAACAGGTTTTCATAAATTAGACGGATTAACATCTGGTTGGCAACCATCAGATTTAATCATCATTGCAGCACGTCCCGGTATGGGTAAAACGGCTTTTGTACTTTCTATGGCTCGAAATATCGCTATTGATGCAAACAGAGGGGTAGCTTTCTTTTCGTTAGAGATGTCTAGTGTACAGTTAATTACCCGTTTAATTTCGTCGGAAACAGGTTTGTCTTCAGAAAAATTAAGGACAGGTAAGTTAGAACAACACGAATGGGAACAATTGAATGTAAAGGTGAAAGATTTAGAAAAAGCGCCTTTGTTTATTGATGATTCTCCTTCGTTATCCATATTCGATTTACGTGCAAAAGCTCGTCGTTTAAAGTCACAATACGATATTCAACTGATTGTGATTGATTATTTGCAGTTAATGACAGCCGGCGGAAACGGTAAAGGTGGCGGAAATCGTGAGCAGGAAATTTCTACTATTTCACGTAACTTAAAAGGTTTGGCAAAAGAGTTAAATATTCCCGTAATCGCACTTTCGCAGTTATCGCGTGCGGTTGAGACCCGTGGATCATCAAAGCGACCATTACTTTCAGATTTACGTGAATCGGGAGCAATTGAGCAGGATGCCGATATTGTATCGTTTATTTATCGACCAGAATATTATAAAATTGATGTTTGGGACGATGATGAACAAAGCCCAACCGAAGGTCAGGCAGAATTTATCGTGGCGAAGCACCGTAATGGTGGTTTAGATAATATACGATTGAAATTCCTTGGTAAATTTGGTAAGTTTGATAATTTAGATGATGCTTTTATGCCTTTTGATGAATTTCCGTCTAGCATGAACGATCGAAATTTAACAAACGATCTACCACCAAGCGATCAGATTTTTGGAAGTAGTTTCAGTGATGACAGCGATGTTCCTTTTTAAAATAGTAAGTCCGAAGAATTCCTTCGGACTTTTTTATGAATCATTTCCTATATTGTAAATGCTATTATTCTTTGCAACTCTGTATTGAATCAATCTTTTTAAATTTCTTGGACCCAATACTTCCACACATTCTCCAAATCCTAAAATTTCACGCTCTAATTCAAAATTTGGGATAACATCAATACGAACAATCATTCCATTTTCATCTTCATGAAGAATTTGTTGCGAATAATGAAGCGGTTTCGTTTTAACATACGGAGCATTTTTAACATTAAACTTTAAAATAACCTTTTGCGGTCGGTCTTTTAAACTTCGCGTTACACCAATACATTCATTAAAATAGGTTTCAAAATCGATACCTTCGTAAGGTTTAAAAAGGTTGGAGTCTAATTCGTAAAAAGCTTCTATTCGATCTAAAGCCAAAGTAACCAAAAGATTTCCTTTATTGTTTCGAGTGATTAAAAACCAGCGGTTTCGGTATTCTTTTAATAAATACGGATGATAAATTTCTTTAATTGCCTGTTTAGATTTAAACGATTTATATTCAATTAACAACGGCTTTTTCTGTAAAATTGCCTGATACAGTCTGCTTAAATGATCAATTCCTTTTAATTGTTTATTATCTTCAAATTGAATATAGTCTGGTGTTTTCTTTGCCGATTTGTAAATGTTGTTTTCCAATTTGGCAATCAATTCGCTCATTTCATCAAAATACTGAAAACCGTTAAACTGTTTCAAAAGCGAAACAATTTCCTTCATTTTATCAACATCTTCTTCTTTAATAGGTGATTTTGTGATGGAATAATCAGGATCATCATAGCTGTAAAATTTTCGGTCGGTTACAACAATGGGCGCATTATATCCCAACTTATCACTACGCATAAACTGAATATCAGCCTGAATAGTACGTTTGCTAACTCCGGTTGTAATGCTTTCAAATTCATACAAGGCATCAGAAACTTTTTCGATCAAATCTTCCAACGTCCATTTTCTGTAACGGTTTTGTAAACATTTATCAATGGTTTTATATCGAATTAAAGCAGATTTGTTCGTTGCCATAGTTATTTGATATTGAAAATCAATCAAAAATACAATTTAATACGCAATCTATTTACGCAGTTTATAATGAAATCTTCAATTTTAAAAATAAATATTTTTTAAGTTAATGATATTTAATTGTTTATAAAATAATTTTTATATTTTTTTAGTTACGCATTTAAATTGCGTAGTAGGGCAGTCATCTTTGTAATGTTAAAAGCAAAGTATTTCTATTCTGATGTTTCAAACGGCATCGTAGTGCGGGAAACCGTATGCTGAATCTTTAAATTTTAACAACCGTTCCTCGGTCGTGGGTTCGAATCCCACCTTTCAGCAATGAAAGTAGTTCAGTTGGATAGAACAAGGATAAAATTGGGTTCGAATCCCAAACTTGATTACCATTCAAGTTGCGCCCGGTTGCAATGAGGTGAATTCCTCTCCATTTGGAAGTTGATTACTTGTAAAACAAATCACAACAAAGTTCTTTTCATTTTGTTCAGTTGCATTTATTCCGATAAATCAACACTTTATTTAAAGACTGAATATTGAAAATTACTGTTTGGAAATACATCTGATAATTAAAATGTAAACGGTAGATTTTTTTAGAAGATGTAAAGTAGCAAACCGCTTTTTCTTTATTCCGCATTTAAAAAAGGGAAAAATTGAAAAGAACTTATTAATAAAAAATAAAAATTATAAAATATGAAAAAAGTTACATTAAACGAACAAGAAGCAGCATTGGTATACAAAAACAATAAAATAATCAATGTGATATTTAATGGGACATATTGGTTTTTCTTAGGTGAAAAGGTAGAAAGGTTCAATACTAATGAGGAATTTCCTAAATTATATGAGGGTATTTTTGATAACGATCTTTTAAAAAATCATTTGGAAATAATTAATGTGGCAGATGATGAATTGGTTTTAAAATATCAGAACAATAATTTTCAATCGGTAATGGTTCCTGGTATTTATGCTTTTTGGAAAGAAAGAAATCCTTATCAGTTTCAAAAAGTTTCAATAACAGATTATACAATTGCAGACGTATCAAAAGTAATTTTAGAAAAATCACAATTAAACTTGTATGTAAGAAATTACAGAATTGAGTCTTATGAAAAAGGATTGTTGTTTGTAGATGGAAAGTTTGTAGAATTGTTATCTGCAGGAAATTATTTTTGGTGGAAAAATTCGCAAACTATTACAGTTGCTAAAGGCGATACACGTCAGCAAAATATGGAAATTAATGGTCAGGAAATTCTTACAAAAGATAAAGTGCAATTGCGTATTAATTTTTCGGTTCAATTCCAGATTATAGATTTTGTTAAAGCATTTGCAGAAAACAAGGAGTTTGAAAATCAATTATATACAATGATTCAAATGGCTTTAAGAACCTTGGTTGGAACTATGAGTTTTGATGAATTAATGGATCAAAAAAATAAAATAGCCGAAATAATTTTGGATGAAATATCGCAAAAAGCAGAACGTTTAGGTGTGAAAATAATTGATGCCGGTTTAAAAGATATTATTTTGCCAGGAGAAATACGTGATATTATGAATCAGGTTTTGGTTGCCGAGAAAAAAGCACAGGCAAACAGTATTATGCGTCGCGAGGAAACTGCCTCTACCAGAAGTTTGTTAAACACTGCTAAATTAATGGAAGAAAATCAAATGTTGTACAAATTGAAAGAAATGGAGTATATCGAAAAGATTTCAGAGAAAATAAATACGATTTCAGTTTCGGGCGGTGGCAATATTGTTTCAGAATTGAAACAGATTTTTACTAAATAAAAACAATTAATCATGAAAAAAGTAACAGGAAAAGACCTATTGCGTATAGGTTTTGAAGAAAATATCATTTTAGGAAAAACATTAGATTTTTGCGAAAACTACCAAGGATCTTTAAATAAAGACGAGGTGTTAAATACTTTGAAGAACGTTATTGCACAACCCGAAAAAACATTTGAAACATCGGAGTTTTATCCTTTGGCGCAACAAATTATTACGTTGCAAAATGAAATGGATAACAATACCATTCCGTTAGAAACAAATCCGAGACAGTATGCTGTTTTTGGGAACGATCATATTGAAGAAGGAGCAAGAAAGCAAATGGAAACCGCAATGAAATTACCAATTTCTGTGGCTGGCGCTTTAATGCCCGATGCGCATCAGGGTTACGGATTACCGATTGGCGGTGTATTGGCAACCAGAAACGCCATTATTCCTTATGGTGTTGGGGTTGATATCGGTTGTAGAATGGCACTTTCTATTTATGATATGGAAGAATCGTTTTTCGAGGAAAATCAATCGAAGTTTAAGCGTGAGTTAATTGCACAGTCAAATTTTGGTGCAGGAAACGGTTTTCAGGGTCAGTACAGATTTGATCATGAAGTTTTGGAAAATCAGTTGTTTAATGAAAATCC
>JAVXSC010000073.1:0-11914 GCA_036643355.1 Myroides sp. | reverse complement strand
TGTTAATGGTAGAAAACTGTAGTTTTCCAAAAGGTATCACACCAAATGGGGACGGTGATAATGATTATCTAGATTTAACTTACAACAATGTTTATGAGTTAAAAGTTTATAATCGTTACGGGAAACTTGTTTACGAACATGGTAAAGGATACAAGAGACAGTGGAGCGGACAAGATTTAAGTGGAAAAATATTACCATCAGGGACTTATTTCTTATACATTAAAACAAAGAATTACGAGTACCAAGATTGGATTCAATTAATGTACGAAGTAAAATAATCTTAATTTTAAAACTATGAAAAATCTTATATATAGTATTATTTTAATAGCATCATCAAGTATATATGCACAAAGCGGTATTGAAAGCGATGCTTTGTTTTTAAAGTACGAGCAAGAGTATTTGAAAATGGGAACCTCAAACCTTGGACGTGATTATGAATTAGCTAATAGAAATTTTTATAAAAATTTTACTGATCATAGAGAGCGAAACAAGTTTAGTAATAGTAAAGACAAGGAGAAGTGGTTAAATAAGAATTATAAAAAAACGGCATTTAGTTCAGCAACAGAAGCAGTAAATTCTTACACCTCCATGGTAAATGCACAAGAAGCTATTAATAAAGTGAGTAACGACATTCAGGAAATTCGAAATGAACTTGTAAAGAAATACGATGTTAACTTAATTTGGGCTACATTACAAACTAGAATTAAAAGTAAATAGAATAACAAAAAAGAGGAACTTATGTTCCTCTTTTTTGTTATTCTTCAGTAGCATCGTTTTCGGTGTATTCCGGATATAGGAAATTGTTGTAAGGAAAACGGGTAATGTGAATCTGTCTAACAGCTTCATAAACCTTATGGCGTAATTCTTCAAAATTATCTTTCTCTGTCGCAGATATAAAAACCGCATTGTTTTCACCAACTTTACTCATCCACGTGTTTTTCCACTCGTTAATAGAATAGTGTTTAGAGGTGCGTTCAATCATTAAATCTTCTTCGTCAAATTTATCGGCTTTGTAAGCATCAATCTTATTAAAGATCATAATGGTTTCTTTATCATCGCTTTTAATATCCTTTAAAATTTGATTGACTGATTCTATATGATCCTCAAATTCTGGATGCGATATATCTACCACATGCAATAATAAATCTGCTTCGCGTACTTCATCTAAAGTCGATTTAAAAGACTCTACCAGCTGTGTAGGCAGTTTTCTAATAAATCCAACAGTGTCAGAAAGTAAAAAAGGCAGGTTTTTAATCACCACTTTACGTACGGTAGTATCCAAAGTAGCAAATAATTTGTTTTCAACAAAAACTTCGCTTTTACCCAAAGCATTCATTAAAGTAGATTTTCCTACATTGGTGTATCCAACTAACGCAACACGAACCATAGCGCCGCGATTGCTGCGTTGTACTGCCATTTGTCTGTCAATGGTGCGGATTTTTTCTTTTAACAAAGCAATACGGTCACGCACAATTCGTCGGTCAGTTTCAATTTCTGTTTCACCAGGCCCGCGCATACCAATACCACCACGCTGACGTTCTAAGTGCGTCCACATTCCGCTTAAACGCGGTAATAAATACTGAAATTGTGCCAGTTCAACCTGTGTTCTTGCGTACGACGTTTGTGCACGCTGCGCAAAAATATCTAAAATTAAATTGGTTCGATCTAAAACCTTACAATCTAACTGGCGTGATAGATTTTTTTGTTGAGAAGGTGATAATTCATCGTCAAAAATCAACGTATCAATCTTGTGTTCTTTAATATAAAGTTCAATTTCTTCTAACTTACCTGTTCCTACAAATGTTTTCGGGTTTGGTTTATCCATTTTTTGTGTAAACCTTTTTACCACTTCACCACCTGCAGTTTGTGTTAGAAACTCCAACTCATCTAAATACTCCTGCAACTTTTCTTCTGATTGGTTTTGGGTGATAATACCAACCAATACAGCTTTTTCATAGTTAATTTCTTCTTTTTCCAGCATTTTGTTTTTTGTATAAGATTATATTAGGTTTATTGCAAATTTATTAAATTACAGCGTAATAGTTTACTGTAAGATAGTGCGATAGTTGTTTTTTTTTAAATATTGAAAAAAATCTTGATTATATTAAATTAATATTGTTATTTTAGTAATTTCTTAACAGAGGGTGTTTTGAAAGAAATAAGTAAGCATGTATTATGTTGAAAAAAATTAAAAATTATCTTTGTAACATTGAAATATAAATTTGTCCTTTATGAAAATAAATAAAAGTATTGTTGCGGTAGTTTGTATTGTACTTGGAAGTTTAAAGGGACTTGCCCAGCAAGATCCTCATTACACGCAGTATATGTACAATCAAAGTATCTTAAACCCGGCCTATGCAGGTATCAATGATTATATGTCTACGGGTATATTGTACAGATCACAATGGATGGGTGTAGAAGGTGCTCCACAAACAGCAACTGCATTTTTACATACTCCTGTAGCAAAAAATTTAGGAGTTGGATTGTCTTTTATGAACGATAATATTGGTCCGGTTACCGAAAATTCTGTTAATGTTGATGTTTCTTATACTATTCGCTTAGGACAAGGACACAGTTTGGCATTAGGTGTAAAAGGTGGTGCTACTATGCAGGAAATAGGTCTTTTTAGTAAAATTAATGGAACTTTACCTGATAAAAGTGATATTGTTTTTTCAGAAGACAGCAGTGAAACGTTGTTTAATGCGGGTGTAGGTGCTTTCTATTTTACTAATAAATATTATGCAGGTTTCAGTGTAACAAATCTGTTACAAAATACTTATCTGGAAAAGAACAACAGAAAGTTTGGTTCAGATGTAGCTCACATGTTTTTAACAGGTGGATATGTGTTTGATATCAATAAAGAATGGAAATTTAAACCATCAACCATGTTAAAAATGGCAACGGAATCACCAGTTTCTGTAGACCTTTCTGCAAATGCTTTATATGACGAAAAATTAGAGTTTGGTGTAACATATCGTTTGCAAGATTCGTTCGGTGCTATGGTTAACTACAGAATTACACCTAAATTAAGAGTTGGATATGCTTATGATTATATAACATCTGACTTAAATTATAACACAAGCGGATCTCATGAAATAATTCTTTTATTTGATATTTTCTACAAGAAAAAAGTATCAAGTTCACCACGTTTCTTCTAACATTATCTGCTAAATAGTAATTATGAAAAAAATATACTTATCTCTATTATTAATAGGTTCCTTATATACAGCGCAAGCACAAAACACTGCCTTTATTCACAATGCAGAAGAGCGTTTAAAGCATGCCGACAATTTATTTAAAAGATACGAATTTGTTGAAGCTGCAGAGCATTATAAAAAATTGGTGCGCGGTGAAAAAACAGATAGTTATGTTGTTTTGCAATTAGCAGAAACCTATTATAATTTATTTAATACGGTAGAATCTGCAAAATGGTATGCAAAGGCAATTGAGTTGAATCCAAATCAAGATGCGGAAGTTTACTACAAATACGCACAAATGCTTAAGGCGAGTGGGCGTTACGATACTTCTAATAAAATCATGAAGAAGTTTTCTGATTTAAAACCGGAAGATTCTCGTGCTATTGATTATTTACAAAATCCAGATTATATCCCGGCATTAAGAAGCCAGGAAGCATTATTTACTTTTGAAGACAGTAGAATGAATCATTCGCAGTTTTCTGATTTTGGTGGAATTTTAACTGCCGATAATACCCTTTATTTTGCTTCTGCCCGTGATGAATCTAAAAAGAAATACGGCTGGAACGATCAACCTTTCTTAAATGTTTATGCTGCAACGTATGTATCAGACGAAGAGAAATTTAAAGATATTAAACCTGTCGATGAATTAAATACAAAACATCACGATGGACCTACAACTGTAACGGCAGATGGTCAAACCATGTTTTTTGCGACAGAAAGTTTCCGTGGTGGAAAATATGAAAAAGACAAGAAAAACCGTTTAAAGAAAGGTAAAGTAAGTGTTTACCGTGCTAAGTACAGTGGAAAAAAATGGAAAGATATTGAACCTGTTCCATTCAATTCACCTGATTACATGGTAAGTAACCCTGCGGTTTCTCCAGATGGTAAAATGTTATATTTTGCTTCTGATATGCCAGGAACTGTTGGTGATATGGATATTTGGAAAGTAGCTTTAAACGAAGACGGTACGTACGGAACACCTGAAAATATGGGAACAATCGTTAATACCGAAGGTCGTGAATCGTTTCCTTTTATTTCAGACGATGATAAATTGATCTTTGCATCAAACGCACATAAAGGTTTTGGCGGATTGGATTTATATATGTTTGATTTGACAGATCCTAATGCAAAAGTTCGCAATATTGGTGATCCAATCAATACAGCAAAAGACGATTTTCACTTATCATTCTATACAGATAAAGGTGTTGGTTTCTTATCTACAAACCGTGTAGGTCGTGACGATATTTACAAAGTGCGTCCGGTTTGTGTTACCGAAATGGTAATTACAGTGAAAGATCAAAAAACGGGTGCTATTTTAAAAGATGCACAGGTAGCGATTTTAGATTACGATAAAAACGTAATTGAAACACGTTTTACAGATTCTTACGGAATTGTACGTTATGATACCGACTGTAACAAAGTTTTTGCATTACAAGTAACTTCTGAAGGTTATGAAAGTAAAGATGTTGAATTGCAGAAATGGGGAGATGGTAAATATCCTATCGATGTTGAATTACGTCCTATTGAAATGTTAATTGGTAAAGAAAAAATCATTTTAGGGGATATCTATTTTGAATTTGATAAATCGAACATTACACAGCAAGGTGCATTCGAATTGAATAAATTAGTTCAGATTTTGCAACGTAATCCTGGTATGAAAATTAAGATTGAAGCACATACTGATAATAAAGGTAGCGATGTTTACAACTTGAGATTATCAGAAGACCGTGCACGCTCAACAATGCAATATGTAATCTCTAAAGGAATAAATGGATCTCGTTTAGAAGCTAGAGGTTATGGAGAAAGTGTTCCAGCTGTTGACTGCGGAAATGGTTGTACACCAGAACAGGATGCAATGAACCGTCGTTCAGAATTCATTATCACACAAAAATAATTTTTACAGATTATATAGTTAAAAGACCTCATTTATTGAGGTCTTTTTCTTTATTTAAACTTTTGGCACAGTACTTGATATTTTGTATATATAAAACAAAAAATAATAAACAAAATGAAAATATTCAGATTCGCATTAATAGCAGCAGCAATGCTAACCGCAAGTGTTGGTATCGCTCAAAACAACAGGGGTAATGCAACTGTTGTAGCTCAGAATTACGATATTTCTGATAATCTTGATTTGCAGGCAGTAGCGTCTATTTTTGGCGAATCTAGAGATTTAGAAGATTTTGAGCGTAGAATAAACGATCCATCGGCACAAATATCAAACCTAGATTTAAATAACGATAATTATGTTGATTATTTACGTGTAGTTGAAGTTGGTGAAAGCGATGTTCGTGTAATTGTAATTCAGGCAGTTTTAGGTCAGGATCAGTTTCAAGACGTTGCAACTATAGAAATGGAGCGTCAGCGTAATAAAACGGTTCAGGTACAAATTGTAGGTAACTCATACATTTATGGTCCAAACTATATTTATGAGCCTTTCTACTACTCAACACCAATGTTCTTTGATATGTTTTGGATGGCAACATACCGCCCATATTATTCACCATGGTACTGGGGTTATTATCCAACATATTATTCATATTGGCGTCCAATGCCGGTATTTAGATACCACAGCCATATTCATTCACATATAGACGGCAGAAACAGATATTCGTATACAGATAACCGTAGATTGGTTCGTGCAGACCGTATGTACAGCAGCGTAAGAGGAAATTCGTTAGAGCGTCAGAATCCTAACCGTTCTTTTACAAGCAGAAATGAAAACGTAAATAACCGTAGAGCTTTAGAAACTACAAGAGATTCAAGATCTAGAAATACTATGACAGGTAGTAACTTAAGAGGTTCAAACAGAAGCGAAGGTGTTGGTAGAGTTCAAAATGCAGACAATAGAACTATTCCTTCAGGAAGAGCAACAACTGTGAATTCAGGAAGACAAAGAGTTTCTAGCGAAGAGTTTTCAAGAAGCAGATCGTCGAATGCAACATTAAGATCAGACAGAGCAACCATTCAAAGCAGTGGTACTTTAAGATCGGGTAATTCATCTTCGATAAGAAGAGAATCTGCACCGGCAAGTTCAAGAATCGAGCGTTCATCACGTATCTCATCACAACCAAGTAGAACTTTCAGTCAGCCAAGTTCTTCTTCAAGCAGAAGTTCGGCTCCGTCAATGAGTCGTAGTTCATCACCAAGCATGAGCAGATCTTCAGCTCCATCAATGAGTAGAAGCAGCGGATCATCGGGTGGAGGCGGCAGAAGTTCATCAGGCGGCGGAATGACCCGAGGTGGTAGATAAATAAAAATTATTCAAAATTAAAAAGAGTGCTGAAAAGCACTCTTTTTTTATGGTATTTAGCTAAATATAAAAATGTGAATCAATAAAAAAAGCAGGATTTAATAATCCTGCTTTTTGTTTTTATAATTTATTGACGATTAAACATCATCAAAATCAATATAAATTTCGTCTGATGTTACGTAAGCCTGGCAAGCCAAAAGTAAACCTTCTTCAATTTCATCGTCCATTAAAATATGGTTGGTTTTCATTTCTGCCGATCCTTTCACTGTACGGCACATACATGAGCTGCAAATACCGCCTTGACATGAATACGGCGCATCGATACCGTGTTTTAATGCGGCATTTAAAATGTTTTCGGTACGTGGCATGCTAAAGGTTGTTTCAACATCGTCAACCATAACAGTCACTTTTACCATACCTTCGCCCGTAACCGGAATTTCGCCGTTGGTTGAACTTGTGGTAAACAATTCGTAATGAATTTGATCCTCGTTAGCTCCGTTTTCAATTAAAACATCGGTAACCTTTTTAATCATATCTTCCGGACCGCACAAGAAATACTCATCAACACGTTTTTCGCTGTGTTTGTTTTTAAGAACAAAATTTATGGTAGATCGTTCAATTCTTCCAAACAAAGCACCTTCGGGATGTGTTTTTGTAAAGGTATAATGTGCAAAAAATCGACCTAAATATTTGTTTTTCAATGCATCGATCTCATTAAAATAAATGGTATCTTCTACCGTTTTATTTCCGTAAATCAATATAAATGTAGTATCGTCGGCACTTTCTAATGCATCAATAGCTAATGAAATAATGGGTGTAATACCGCTTCCGGCAGCAACACCAACGATAACTTTTGCTTCTTTGTTCTCTAAAATAAATTTACCTTCGGGTGGCGCTACTTCTAAAACATCACCAACTTTTAAGTTTTGTGTAACGTAATTAGAGAATACTCCGCTTTCTACCGCTTTAACAACAACACGTAATTCTTCGCTTTTTGGCGATGAGCTTATAGAGTATGATCTTCTTACTTCTTCGCCGTTTATTATTGCTTTGATGTTTATATATTGACCTGCTTTAAACTGGTAATCTGCTTTTAATTCGGCAGGAACATCAAAAACAATCGAAACAGCCAAAGGTGTTTCTCTTCTTATTTCTTTAACCTTTAAAGGATTGAATTTTGACATTTTAATTAAATTTCAGCAAAAATACAAAATTACAACCTCTTAATACTGATATTTATCATTTCTGAAACAATTTTATACCTAAAATTTTGATGCATAAAAAAATTATGTATATTTGCTATACCTAAAATTCATAAGTATATGAAATCGCCATTTACAAATTGTTTGTTGCAAACAAACAGCAATGAAGATGAGCGATTCCATATGACCAATAAAAAAATAATTATCTAAATATGAAAAAGCAACAACAATTATATAAAGGAAGTTTGAATACTATTATTATGAAACTTCTGGAACAACAAGGAAAAATGTACGGCTACGAAATTACCCAAAAGGTAAAAGAAATTACACAAGGCGAAATGAATATTACCGAAGGTGCTTTGTATCCGGCATTGCACAAAATGGAAGCCGACGGATTTTTAGATGTGGAAATGGATCGTGTAGACGGACGTATTCGTAAATATTATAAACTGACAGAAAGCGGTGTAAAAGAAACAGTTTCGCGTATGGAAGAATTAGAGAATTTCATTCGAAATATGCAGACAATTGTAAACCCAAATTTAAAACTTGATTTTTAATGAAGTTATCAACAGAACAAATAAAGCAGGTTGATGAAAAGTTGATTGATTATGGATTTACATTTATGGATCAACGTTTAGAGATATTAGATCACATTTTGTGTATAGTGGAATTAAAAGATCATAATACTTTTGAAGAAGCGGTGACTGATGTTTTTATAGAACAACACGATTATTTAAGAATTCAGAAAAGCTTACAGTGGACGAATGTTATTAAACAGAGAGCTCCGCTATTAAAAGATATTTTTATGAATCCAATATTTTTTGTGTTTTGGGGTTTATCTTTTGCTTTATATCTTTTATTGCCTTACAACAATTACAGCGAATTATTAACCGATTGGGATATAGTTCCTATGGCGTTACCAATAGGCGCATATATAATGTATGCTTATCACTTGTTTGTATCAAAAGATAAAGCAACTAGTACATTTGGCGTATTGTTTTCTACAAGTTTTGTGAATATGTTCTATCTGTATATTGGTATTCATTTGGTAAGAAATTTAGAAAACCTATGGTCAATCGTAGTATTGTCATTTTTTACAGCAATTACTTTAATGATGTATTACCTATTTTTTTACTATAAAAGTAAAAACGCGAAGAAGTTTAAATTAATTTTAAATTCATAAGATGAAGTTATCACTGGAAGAAATAAAGCAAATTGATTACGTTCTTAGTAAACATTATTCTTTTTAAAATTTTAACGATTTACGTGTCGAACTATTAGATCACATCGCATCAGATGTTGAACTTGAGATGCAAAGTGACAACATGAGCTTTGATGATGCATTACCTAATGTTTTACATAAATGGAACGATGAAATAGCTTGTGATAGAAGTTCATTTTACAATAGTGTTCCAAAAATAGTCGGGAATCTTTGGAAAAAACTTGATTGGAAATACAACATTTGTGTTCTGCCACTAACAGCTATACTTACTTTTGGATCTATTCCCTTTATAAAAAAAGTTTGGATTACATATGCAATGTATAGTATTGCATGTATTGGGCTTGTTTTAGGTATTTACTTATTGAATTTATTAAGAAGAAATCAATTCAATACCGTGTTGAGTATGTACGCTAAAAATAAAATTAAGTTTTACGTTGGTCTTTTTCTTTTTGCAATAATACTCAACATATATGCAAACTATACCGATGGTGATTTATTATCTCGTCCTGCATTATTTGTGGTTATTCACACAACACTTGTGTTTGCAGTACGAATCATTATTATGCAAAAAAATATTAAAATAGAAAACCAACTATTAAAAGTTATCTAATGAAATTATCAGCAGAACAAATACACCAAATAGAAGAGAAACTTTATGTTGATTATGATTTTTATTATGATGATGCAAAGCATGAAGTAATAGATCACATAGCTTCGGAAATTGAAGAAGAAATGGAAACCAATTCTTTTGAAACATCTTTTGATAAAGTTTTTGAAAATTGGCACAATCGCTTAAAAGAAGTAGAGTGGAGCGGAATGCATTTATACGGAAAAATTAAAATGCCTTTGTTTTATAAAGATCAGTTACTGTCAACTTTTAGAAATGATCTAATTATTTGGATTTTTATTTCGTTGTTAGCTCCGTTATTAATTTATCTTTTTAAAGATTCAATGGAAATAGAAACGATCAACTCTGTGGTTTTTAATTATAAAATAATTGTCTTTGCTATTGCTGTTATATTGAATCAATATGTTTTAAAAAAATATAAAGAGGGGAATTACACTACTGTTTACGGACAAATAGCTGCTTTTTCAAATAAAAAAAATATAACAGCTTTATTATTGATGGCTTTTTCTATGATTTTTATGGAACAAAACTTAATTAAATACAGAGAAACTCTTGATGGATGGTTAGGTATGTTGGTATTCTTCAATGCTTTTTACTTTATGTTTATTATAAATTACAGCAACTATTTTCGTCATTTAAAAATGGTTAAAAACATTAAGAAATGGAAAAAAGCTTAACAAATCAGCAAATAGAACAACTATTCAATTTCACCAAGAAACACTTTGTAGAACATTACGATGTTCAGGTAGAATTGGTAGATCATTTAGCAAATGCTATTGAAGATCAATGGAAAGAAAACCCAAATATTTTGTTTGAAGATGCTTTACAAACCGAGTTTAAAAAATTTGGAATCTTTGGTTTTACAGGTTTGGTAGAACAAAAGCAAGTTGCATTGCAAAATCATTATTGGCGATTAATAAAAAAGGAATTAATTGATTTCTTCTCTATTCCTAAAATTATCTTTTCTGCAGCATTGTTTTATATTCTCTTTCAAATTTTTGCAAATCCAAATGAATGGATGGTAGCAAACGATTATGTTATTTTAATAGGTATTGTAGCAATAACAGTTGCGGTCTTCGTTTATCAGAAAGTAAGTTTTAAAACACCCAAAAAATGGCTTATTCAAAATACAGCAAATTATTTGTATACTTTACCAATATCGTTATTAATTTACTTTAGGTTTGGTTTTACAACATCAACACCAAATCCTTCGCTATTTAAAGTTTTATTTAGTACCACAAGTTCAACGCTTTATATTTTATTCTTAATAGTGCTTTATTCTAAAATTATTCCTTTAGTTAAAAACGAAATAATACAAACCGAAAACCGATTTCAATTTGCTTAAATTTGTAAAAATGTAATTTATGAATCTTTTTAAATATTACAGAATATCGTTTGTATTAAGTTTTATCATCTTAATTGTGGGGTCTGTATTTAAAGTTACCCACATGGAATTAGGTTTTTTAAACGGAAACAATTTAATTTCGGTTGGCTTAATCTCATCGGTAATTTATATCGCATTAGCGTACTTTATGATTTTTAAATCGAAAAAAATGCCTGCCGGCGAAAAATTAATATGGGTAGCTTGTTTTGCTTTAGGCTTTATTGTAAACGTTGGTTTTATATCGTTTGCAACAGCTTTGGTGTTTTTTATTATTGGTCCTAAACGATTGTTTTATAAGGAAACAACAGATCAAGTTTAAAAAATATTGATTTTTAAAGTATTTTTTTATTCGATCTCTTTTCCGATTTTATCTACATCTAAAGATAAATTCAATTCATAGTCAAAATGCTTTTTAACTACAACAGCAGTTTTAGGAATACTGTCGTGCCAACCGTTTTCGCCAAAGAAACTAAATGCTTCAAAAGGAATAATTCTGCAAAAACTTCTCTTTAAAAATACATTTGCTGTTGGTGTTTCACCTTCTAAAGTAACCACTTTTGTACCTGTGATGAATTTTCCTATTGATCTTCCTTTAGTGAGTGTTTCCATTCCAAAATAATAGAAAACCATAAGAATTGAAGAGAGAATTCTGTCTAAAAAAGGATGAATGCCTTCTAAATCTTCGAAAAAGGTTGAATACGGATTAATAAAATACAATATCAAACCTGCAACAAAGCCAATGGCAAACATTATTAAAATAAAAGAAACAAAATCAATTAAAAAATTTGCAAAGCGCAAGCCTTTGTCTGCTTTGTTTTTCTGAACGATGTCTGTTAAATTCATAAAAATGTTTTTATCAAAAATAAAAAAAGCCCTTGAATAAACAAGAGCTTTATATAATTATGTGATATTCTTAAAAATTCGATTTAAATTGTTCTAAAAAGCGTACATCGTTTTCAAAATACATTCTAATATCGCCAATTTGATACAAAAGCATTGCCATGCGCTCTAATCCCATACCAAAAGCA
>JAVXSC010000072.1:0-11978 GCA_036643355.1 Myroides sp. | reverse complement strand
AAGCTTGAAAAGAAAGAATTAGATATTCCGAAAGAAAAAGTGGAATTAACCGAAGTGTTAGAGGTTGCAATAGACCACGTTTCGCTGTTAATTGAAGATCGTGAAGGAACATTAAACACTCATTTTAATACTACAAGAGATAGTGTTTTAATAAATCCGACACACTTTACAAGCGTTTTTGTAAATATTTTAGACAATGCCATTAAATATTCGCACAACGCACCGGTAATTGATATTTATACAGAAAATATTAAAGATACAATTGTAGTTAAAATTAAAGATCAGGGAAGTGGTATGAGCAAAACTGCCACAAAGAAAATATTTGATAAATTTTATCGCGAACATACCGGCGATTTGCACAATGTAAAAGGTCACGGTTTAGGTCTGGCTTATGTAAAACAGATTGTAGACGACCACAACGCACAGGTTTATGTAGAAAGCGAAAAAGGTAAGGGTAGTACCTTTATAATAAAAATACCGTTAATAAACTAATAGTTAAACAAACAACAAATAGATAAAACAATGGAAGTAAGCAACAAAAAAATTTTATTGGTAGAAGATGATCCTAACTTCGGATCAATCTTAAAAGATTATTTAATGATGAATGATTTCGATGTAACTCTTGCCAAAAATGGTATGGAAGGATTCGAAAAATTCAAAAAAGATACATTTGATTTATGTATTTTAGACGTAATGATGCCTTATAAAGACGGGTTTACATTAGCACGCGAAATCAGAGATAAAAATAAAGAAATTCCTATTATTTTCTTAACTGCAAAAACAATGAAAGAAGATGTTTTAAAAGGATATAAAGTAGGTGCAGACGATTATTTGAACAAACCGTTTGATTCTGAAGTGCTTTTAATGAAGATTAAAGCGATTATGCAGCGTAAATCGTCGGAAGTTAAGGCAGAGAACACAAAATTCGAATTCCAGATTGGAAAATTCAATTTAAATTCTAAACTTCGTTTCTTAACTTTTGAAGATGATGAACCGATTAAATTGTCGCCAAAAGAAAACGAATTATTAAAAATGTTGGCACTTTACGAAAACGATTTAATGCCGCGTGAAGTTGCATTGACAAAAATATGGAGAGATGATAATTATTTTACATCTAGAAGTATGGACGTTTACATTGCCAAATTAAGAAAATACCTGAAGTCTGATGAGAATGTAGAAATTTTAAACATTCACGGTGAAGGTTTTAGATTGGTAATTAAAAATAAAGATAAATAATAAAAAAGCTTGAGAAATTTCTCAAGCTTTTTTTGTGTCGATAATTATTTCTTCTAAAGTTCAATCTGACAGAATCATGACGTTTTCGTCGGTTCGAGCTTGTCGAGAATATTTAAAATCTACTTAAAATAACTAAAATCGTGGTTATTTTCTATGTTTAATAAGGTTTCGTAAATTAACTTAATTACATTTTCTACATCACTTTTATGAACCATTTCAACGGTTGTGTGCATGTATCTTAAAGGCAATGAAATTAAAGCCGATGCCACACCGCCATTACTATAAGCAAAAGCATCGGTATCTGTTCCTGTAACACGTGATGATGCTAAACGTTGAAAAGGAATACTGTTCTTTTCGGCTGTATCAATAATTAAATCGCGTAAATTATTTTGAACTGCAGGTGCGTAAGTAATCACTGGTCCAGATCCAATTTTTGTTTCACCTTCAATCTTTTTGTCGATCATGGGAGTAGTACTGTCATGACAAACATCGGTTACAATTGCAATGTTCGGTTTAATACTTTGAGTGATCATTTCTGCACCACGTAAACCAACTTCTTCTTGCACCGAATTAGTGATGTACAATCCAAAAGGTAATTTTTTGTTGTTTTCTTTTAATAAACGAGCAACTTCTGCGATCATAAATCCGCCCATACGGTTATCCAAAGCACGACAAACAAACTTATTATCGTTCAAAATCTCAAAACTATCAGGATACGTAATTACACAACCAACATGAATTCCCAAAGCTTCCACTTCGGCTTTTGATTCGCAACCGCAATCAATAAAAATATTTTCAATTTTTGGTGTAGGTTCATCTTTCCCTGCACGCAATCTTGTGTGAATTGCCGGCCAGCCGAAAACACCTTTTACAATTCCGTTTTTTGTATGAATATTTACACGTTTTGATGGAGCAATAATCTGGTCGCTTCCGCCGTTTCTAATCACGTAAATCATTCCATCTTCAGCAATATAGTTCACATACCACGAAATTTCGTCTGCATGCCCTTCAATAACCACTTTAAATTCAGCATCGGGATTTATCACACCAACGCAGGTTCCGTAAGTATCTGTAAAAACCGTATCAACATAAGGTTTTATGTAATCCATCCATAATTTTTGTCCTTCTTTTTCAAAACCTGTAGGTGAAGCGTTGTTTAAGTATCCTTCCAAAAAGGTTAGTGAATCGTTGTTTAGTATGGTTTTTGCAGTCATAATTTTAGTAAAAATTTTAAACGAATTTACTAATAATTTTGTTTTATATTTACTATAAAATTACACGAATAACAATGAGAAAATTTTTCATAATATTTTTTTCTTTTTTTGCATTACAAATTAATGCACAAGTACATGATTGGGAAAAATATGCCGATTCTTTGCGTACAAATGTTTTAGACGACGGTGAAATTGAAAAGGAATTTATACTGCCGGAATTACATATTAATTTTTCGAAAGAAGAATTAGAACGCATTAAAATACAGAATGTTTTAAAACGCAGAATAATAAGGGTTTACGGATATGCCGTTAAAACCAGCGATAATTTAACGTCTTTAAACGAGAATATGGCGAAGATGGAATCAAATTCGCAAAAAAGAAAGTATTTAAGACAAACAGAGAAATATCTTAAAGAACAGTTTGAAGAACCTTTGAAAAAACTTTCACGTAAAGACGGGCAGATTTTGGTTAAGTTGATAAATCGTCAAACAAACAAAAGTACTTTTGAATTGGTTAAGGATCTAAAAAGCGGATGGTCTGCGTTTTGGAATCAGCAAGCAGCTAAATTGTTCGATATAAATTTAAAGACAAAGTATGAACCTGCTGATGTTCTAGAGGATTTTTATATTGAAATGTTGATACAAGAACTAGCAGCCGAAGGTAGAATTGATTACCGCCCGGCAGCTCGCAATCTTAAAATGGATCAGGTAAAAACCAAGTGGAAAAACAAATTGGGTGATTCTGGTTATTATCCCGAAGAAAATTAATCAAACATTTTTGGTATATTTGCAATAAGCAATACATTCATGGAACAATTCATTGTATCGGCACGAAAATACCGTCCGCAAACTTTTAAAGACGTTGTTGGTCAGCAAACAATTACAAGCACTTTAGTTAATGCTATAGAGAACAATCATTTGGCTCAGGCATTATTATTTACCGGTCCGCGTGGAGTTGGTAAAACTACTTGTGCACGTATTTTGGCTCGAAAAATCAACCAGATCGGTTACGATGATCCTAATGAAGATTTTGCTTTTAATGTGTTTGAATTAGATGCGGCTTCGAACAACTCTGTAGAAGATATCCGTAATTTAATTGATCAGGTTCGCATACCGCCACAAACGGGAATCTATAAAGTATATATTATAGACGAGGTGCACATGTTGTCATCGGCAGCTTTTAATGCGTTTCTTAAAACGTTAGAAGAACCACCAAAACATGCCATTTTTATTTTGGCAACAACAGAAAAACACAAGATCATTCCTACGATATTATCTCGTTGTCAGATATTTGATTTTAAACGAATTACGGTTAACGATGCAAAGGAATACTTAAAGGAAGTTGCTGTTAGTCAGAATATTACTTTTGAAGAAGATGCGCTACAGATTATTGCTCAAAAAGCAGACGGAGCCATGCGTGATGCACTTTCAATTTTTGATAGAGTAGTATCATTCTGTGGAACCAATTTAACACGCCAGGCAGTTGCAGAAAACCTGAATGTTTTAGATTACGATTATTATTTAAAGGTTACCGATTTAATTATTTCAAACGATATTCCAAACTTATTGCTGACTTTCGATGGAATTTTAGCTAAAGGTTTCGATGGAAATCATTTTGTAACAGGATTGGCATCGCATTTTAGAAATTTGTTGGTTTGTAGAAATCCGCAAACGCTTATTTTGTTAGATGTTAGTGACGAAAACAAGAATTTATTTTATCAGCAGGCACAAAAATGCACGCAGGAAATATTAATTGAAGCAATAAATATTGCAAATGCGTGCGATTTAAAATATAAAACTTCTGTAAACCAGCGTTTGTTGGTTGAGTTGTGTTTAATGCAGTTGGCAACGCTGACGCATCCTGAAAAAAAAAATTTAAATCAGAACTGATTCCGGCATCATTTTTTATAAATGTAAGTAAAAACAGTAGTCATTCAATCGTGGTTGAAGAGCCTAAAGCTGTCATTTCTAAAGAAAAAACCGATGTAGAAGATGTTTCTGTAAATTCAAATTCCGAAGATTTAAATACGCAGAAAGTCATTTTATCAAAAGAAACGGGTGAACATCAAATTTCTGCACTTTCACTAAAAAGCATCAAGAAAAAAAGAGAGTTAGAAGCTTCTATAAATCCTGTTCAGATCAATCACGAAGATTTACCTAATGATCATTTTACGTTTGAAGAGCTTAAAAAACACTGGGATTTTTGTTCGAATCAATACTATACAACCGGCAGAATGCTCATGTCTTCTACCATGAACATGGCAAATTTAACCTTAAATGAAAATATTTTAACTGTTGAATTTCCTAACACGGGCAGTAAATTAAGTTTTGAAGAAAATCTGTATGATCTGGTTTCGTTCATTCATAAAAAACTGAACAATTACCATTTAAAAATAGATGTTAAAGTAAACGAACAGGCACAAGTTAAAAAGGCATATACCATTCACGATAAGTTAGATTACTTAAAAGAATTGAACCCTGCTTTAGATGTGTTGATTAAAACTTTTGATTTAGAAATAAAACCATAAAAAAATGAAGACTAAAAATCTTCATTTTTTCTATCCTCAATTTCCAGTTTCAACAGAATTTTTGCTACATCGCTTTCAGCAAAAGATAAATTTCCAGCAACAAAAACACCGCGATCTCCATTGGTAAAATTTTCAATTCCGTAAACGGTAGCTTCATCATCAGGATCGCTCATGCCTTCATATCTGTAAATTTCTACAATTCCAAAACTTGATGGCGATGCTGTAATCTGTCCTTCTTCAATATTAAAATCAATAGAAAATCCTTTTTCCTTTAACTCTTCCAACGCTTTTTCAACCGTTGCGTAATGATACATTTTTTTCATAGTTTGTAATTTTATCTGTAAGTTAAGAATTTTTGATTTAACGGCTTTAAAAATTATCATAAAATCTAATAACAACTTTTTTGTTTGTACTTTTGTAAAAAATGTAATTATGATATCAATAGGAAACTTCAACACGTTAAAAATTGCAAGAAGAACCAATGTTGGGCTGTATTTGACCGATGGAAACGAAGATGTGCTTTTGCCTAAAAAGTATCTGCCCGAAAATTTTGAAATTGGTGACGATATAGAAGTTTTTGTTTATTTGGATCATGAAGAAAGACCGGTTGCAACCACTTTAGAACCATACATTTTTTTAAACGAATTTGCTCTGTTAAAAGTGAATTACATCAATGAATATGGTGCTTTTATGGATTGGGGTTTAGAAAAAGATTTGTTTGTTCCGTTCAGAGAACAAGCTCGACCAATGACCGAGGGCAATTATTACATGATTTACATTACTTTAGATGATAAAACGAACCGTTTGGTTGGATCATCGAAATTAAATCAGTTTTTAGATAATACAGATCTTACGGTTGAAGTAGGGGAAGAGGTTGATTTAATTGTTTCTCATATTACCGATGCAGGAATTAACGTGATCATCAACGAAAAACACAAAGGATTGATGTATCAGAACGAAACTTTTGAAGATTTCAGAACTGGCGACCGTATCATTGGTTACATCAAAAACATAAGACCCGACGGAAAAATCGATGTTTCTAGAAATAAACTTGGCTTTGAAAAGGTATCAGACAGTGTTTTTAAAATTTTAACAGAATTAGAAATGAACAACGGATTTTTAGGTTTGAACGATAAAAGCCATCCCGATGAAATTAAAACCGTTTTGGGTATGAGCAAAAAGACTTTTAAACAAACAGTTGGTGTTTTATATAAAGAAAAGAAGATTTTAATTAAAGACGACGGAATTCATTTGGTTTAATGTTAAAATAATCATAATACAAAATAAAATCATTATATTTATTTAAAATTATAAATTATTATGTGTTATGAAAAAAACTTTACTTATAATTTTCGGAACCGCTTCTTTACTCGCGTGCAAAGGTAAAACAGACTGTCAGGAACTTTCAGGAACCTACAGTACTTTTGTTGAAGCCAGAAAAGAAATTACAAAGGCTAACTATCCCATTAAAAAAATTCAGTCAACGCCCGAAAGCTCTTGGATTAAGCGTATTGAATTTTACAGCTGTAATGAAAAAGAAGGTTACCTAATAATCTATACAACCCGTGCAGAAGAATACATACACGCACATGTACCTTTGGCAATTTGGGAAGAATTTTCAACAGCAAAATCAAAAGGATCGTACTATAACACTAATATTGTAAACCGTTACGCTTTCAATTTAAAGTAAAACTTAAAAAATGGTATGTTAGTTGTATATTATAATGCAATATTATTCGTTTAGATTAATATTGCATTAAATTTGCAAAACAAAAATATACAGATGAAAAAATACCTTTTTATACTTTTTGGATTACTTTTTTTGAATTCATGGAATGCACATGCACAGATTGACGATACCGATTTAGAAGAATTGGTAATCGATAAATTGTCGCGCAGTAGCATGATTGATATTATAAAAAAGGTACGCAACCAAATGTATAATAATTATGCCGATAACAATTATAATTATTTGGTAACGCATCAGGCAATTATTAACGATACGGCTCAATTGCTTAATTCTGAAACGGTGTTTGATGTGAACATTAACCTTAAAAGCAAAAAAATAAATAAAAGCATAGTTAAAGATCCAAGAAACAAAATGTCAATGGATACTTTGTTTTTTAACCGTTATTCAGGCAACGATTCTCCAATGTATTGGCTTACCGAAGTGGTTATAAGAAAATATGTAAACGTACCCGAATTGGATTTCTTTAACAACTTTAAAGATTATACGTTTGAAAGAAAAAGGACGAATGACGGACAATATGTAATTGAATTTTATTCGGAACAGTTTTATGAAGGATATTTTCAGTACGATAAAAACTTCAACCTAAAAAAAATGGAGTTTGTTCTTTTGAAACCTTATGTAATTGATCACAGCCAGTCGAGAAACGGAAAGTTTATGTTCGAAAAAAACTGGATATACAAACAAGAAAAGGTTTCAATAACTTTCAATACAAATACTGAAGGCAAAAATTATGTAAGTGAATTAAAAGCTTCAGAAGAAATCCAAGATTATAACTTTACAAGGTTCGATTCAAACGGTGGAGTTGTAATAAAAGATATAGATTTGGATTTTAAATCGAATTTAATTTTCAAAAAGATGTAAAAAAAGTCGAGTTTTAAAACTCGACTTTTTTTTATCTTAATTCTGCACCAACTTCTGTTTGTAATTGGTTTTGAATTTTACTCATTATTTTGTCAATCTGTGCATCGGTTAACGTTTTGTCTTTGTCTTGTAACTTCATGCTGATTGCGTATGATTTTGTTCCTTCGGGTAATTTATCGCCTTGATAAACATCGAACAAAGAAACATCAGAAATTAAGTTTTTATCAACCTGTTTTACAATTTTGTAAACATCTGCAAACGACACTTCATTCTTTATCAATAAAGCTAAATCGCGTTTTACAACCGGATATTTAGAAATTTCTGCAAATTTAATTTTACTTGAAACTACATTTAAAATCGTATTCCAGTTAAAATCGGCATAAAAAACATCTTGTTTAATATCGAAGTGTTTCAAGATCGATTTTTTAACATTACCAAACGCTACGACTTTTCTGTCACCTAAATAATATGTAATTCCTTCAGAAAAGATGTCACTTTCATTAGGTTTTGTTTCGATATTTTTAAGACCTAAACGAAGCAATAATGCATCAATATATCCTTTAAACAAAAAGAAATCTACTGATGTTGCAGGCGTGTTCCAATTAATGCCGTTGCTGTTTCCTGTTGCGAATAAAGCCAAATGCTTGTATTCTTCATAGCCTGACAGTGTTTTTGCGTAAGTTTTACCAAATTCAAAATACTTTAAATCGGCTTTTTTACGGTTGATGTTGTAAGCGATTGATTCTAATCCACCAAAAAGCAAGGTTTGACGCATGATTGATAAATCCTGACTTAGCGGATTTAAAATGGCAACTTGTTGGTTTTTATTGATATCGGCAATTAAATCTGAATAAGCTGTGGTTGTTAACGAATTCGACATTGTTTCGTAAAAACCTTGACTTACCAATTGATCTGCTGCAATATTTTGAACCTTATGATCGTCTGTTTTAGATCCGTAAGCAATTGTTGCGTTAATTTTAGATCCAACTTTTATGTTGTTAAAACCGTACACGCGAAGAATTTCTTCGATAACATCAATTTCACGTTGAACATCAACACGATAAGGCGGAATAGATAATCCTAAACCTTTATCGGTAATATTGGTAACTTTAATATCTAACGAAACCAGAATTTTCTTGATTGTTTCGTTTGGAATATCTTCCCCTAAAATTTTATTAACGTTGCTGTAGTTTAAGAATACAGAGAAATCTTCAATTTTCTTTGGATACAGATCTGTAATATCAGAAGTGATTTCACCGCCGGCAATATCGGTAATTAAAATAGCCGCATGCTTTAACGCGTATGTGGTAATACTTGGATCGATGCCTCTTTCAAAACGGAACGATGCATCGGTAGAAATACCATGAGCTTTCGCCGTTTTACGAATGCTTACCGGATTAAAATACGCACTTTCTAAAAAGATAGCCGTTGTATATTCGGTAACTCCAGAGTTTAATCCGCCCAAAACACCAGCTAAACAAAGCGGTTGGTTTTCATCGCAAATTACAATATCTTCTTCGTTCAAAGTACGTTCAACACCATCTAAAGTCAATAATTTGCTACCTTTTACCGCATTTTTTACAATGATCTTGTTTCCTTTAATACGCGATGCATCAAAAGCGTGTAATGGCTGACCCAATTCGTGCAACACGTAATTAGTAGCATCAACAATATTGTTTTTTGGTGTAATACCAATTGCTTTTAACGCATTTTGCAACCAAGCCGGAGAAGGTTTCACTTCGATACCCGAAATAGTTACGCCGGCATAATGTGGTGCCAGTTTGCTGTCTTCAACAATAATATCGTACTTCAGCGTACGTTTTTCAACCTTAAACTTACTTATACTTGGTGTAATTAATTCTGAATAAGTATTTTGCGGTTTGTTTTGAATTAAACCTGCACGCAAATCACGCGCAACGCCCCAATGACTCATAGCATCGGCACGGTTTGGTGTTAAACCAATTTCAAAAACGGTATCGTTATACACTTCAAAAACTTCAGCAGCCAAAGTTCCGGGTTTAAATTTATCATCTAAAACCATAATTCCGTCATGACCTTCGCCTAAACCTAATTCGTCTTCGGCACAAATCATTCCGAAACTTTCTTCGCCGCGAATTTTCCCCTTTTTAATAACAAAATCATTACCTTCTTTATCAGTCAAAACGGTGCCAATAGTTGCAACAGGTACTTTTTGTCCGGCAGCCACGTTTGGTGCGCCACAAACAATTTGTACAGGTGGTTCGCCATTACCTAAATCAACTTTTGTGATACGAAGTTTGTCTGCATTCGGATGTTGTTCGCATGAAATTACATGACCTACAACAACGCCTTTTAACCCACCTTTTAAACTTTCGTAAGCGTTGATACCTTCTACTTCCAATCCTAAATTCGTTAAAATTTCGGCTGTTTCTTCCGGAGCGATATCTAATTTGATAAACTGTTTTAACCAGTTATATGATATTTGCATTGATTTGTTTTTTAAAGCACAAATATACAGATTGCTGTACGTTTGATGAAATTATTTGTTTTATTTATGATAAAAATTTTGATCGGACTTCGGCAGACGGGATCATACATTCCTCTTTTTTACCGTACCATTTGTAGCGATTTTTAGCAACATAACGATACACCGAATTACGCAAACTTTTTGGAACTATTTTACCAATTTGCAACAAAGGATATAAACCGCCTAACTGTTTGGAAATTTCTAAAGCGGCATCGCTTTCGGTATAATAAGCTACACCCGGATTGTACAGAATGATGGAATCTACCGAGGGATTTACGCCAATATATTTAATGATTTCTTTACCAAAATCGGACTGTAATGATGCAAAAACAAACACATTGTTTTTATCTGCCTTGATTACTTTTTGAATGGTTTCATCGCAAAAATTACAAACGCCGTCAAAAAGAATCAACTGTTTATTTGGTGGTATTTTATCAATTATACTCATAAGTTTATTTTTTTCGTTCGACCATTTCTAATTGATCCAAAGCAACTTTCGATGTAAAAAAACCGTAGTTTACTGTTGCTTTATTTTTCTCGATTGTATCGATAGTTCCAACCGATTTTCCATCGATCATACGAACGCGATCTCCAACTTTTAATTCAAAATTTGTTTTGTTTGCTTGTTGCAGTTGTTGCTCTTTAACTTTTTTCTCTTTCTTTTCTTCTCGAATTTTTTCCAGCTTTTGCTCCACATCAACTTTTAACTGCAAAACCTCCTGTTCTTTTACCTTTTTCTCTTTTACAGTAATTTTTTTTCGTTTGGAGTTTTCAATTTCAACTGTTTTCAGTAATTCACCAATAAGCGTTTTCTTGTCTTTGTTGTTGAAATATTTTTCAGAAAGATCATCAAATCGTTGTCCCAAATAGATCAATCGCTGGTTCGCATCGTACAATTCTTGATAACGTTCTAATTTATCCTGAATTTTTGTGTTGATGTTATTCATTTTGTTGCTTTCTTCACGCGCACGTTTTTCTTCTTCTTTTAAATTTTCCGACGTTTTCTCTAATCGTGAACGCTCTTTCTGAAGATTCGCAATGGTTTTATCAAAACGAACTTTATCTGTTTCGATTTTCTTTTTTGCTCGATTGATCAATCATACGGTATTCCGTTTTTCTGCGCAACTTCAAACGTAAACGAACTTCCTGCCTGTCCTAAACTCAATTTGTACATTGGTTCTAACGATTTTTCATCGAACATCATGTTGGCATTTGTTGCGTGTGGCAGTTCGTTTGCCAGAATTTTCAAGTTGGTGTAATGTGTGGTGATGATACCGAAAGCTTCACGATCGTAAAATTCTTCCAGAAAAACTTCAGCTAAAGCTCCACCTAATTCCGGATCAGATCCTGTACCAAATTCATCAATTAAAAACAAGGTTTTATCATTACATTTCTTTAGAAAGTAATTCATGTTTTTTAATCGATAACTATAAGTACTTAATTGATTTTCAATAGATTGATTATCGCCGATGTCGGTTAAAATTCTATCGAACAAAAACGTTTCACTGCGTTCGTGTACCGGAATTAACATACCGCTTTGAAGCATTAACTGCAACAACCCAATTGTTTTTAACGTAATTGATTTTCCGCCGGCATTTGGTCCAGAAATAACAATAATACGCTCATTATTAGTTAATTCTATGGTTTGCGGATACGTATGTTTGCCTTTTATTTTATTGTTTAAAAGTAAAATTGGATGAAAAGCATCACGAAAAAACAGTCTTTTTTCGGTTGAAATATTTGGCAGAATTCCGTTTATTTTTTCGGCATGTTTTGCTTTGGCTGAAACAATATCAATATGCGCCAAAAGATTTTGAAAAACAATGAGTTCGTCATGAAACGGGCGAATACTATCAGTTAAAACACGTAAAATTCGCATGATTT
>JAVXSC010000071.1:0-12010 GCA_036643355.1 Myroides sp. | reverse complement strand
ATATTGGTGATGTGAATCAAGGTTTGGAAGGTTTACAGGAAAAATACGGCGAAGCAAGAGTTTCCGATGCGGGAATTCGTGAAGCAAGTATTTTAGGTCAGGGTATTGGTATGGCAATGCGCGGTTTGCGTCCAATTGCAGAGATCCAGTATTTAGATTATTTATTGTACGCTTTACAAATCATGAGTGACGATTTGGCAACGGTTCAATACAGAACGGCAGGTAAACAAAAAGCACCGCTTATTGTTCGTACGCGTGGTCATCGTTTGGAAGGTATCTGGCATTCGGGCTCGCCAATGGGAATGATTATTAACGCTATTCGCGGTATGCACGTTTTGGTTCCAAGAAGTATGACAAAAGCTGCTGGTTTTTACAATACATTATTGAAAGGCGATGAACCTGCGTTGGTTATTGAATGTTTGAACGGATATCGTTTAAAAGAGAAAATGCCTAACAATATTGGTGAATTTACTACGCCGATTGGTGTGGTTGAAACTGTAAAGCAAGGAACCGATTTAACAATTGTTTCTTACGGATCTACCTTAAGAATTGTAGAACAAGCTGCAAAAGAATTGTTAGAAATTGGTATCGATGTTGAAATTATCGATGCACAATCTTTATTACCTTTCGATAAAAACCATGATTGTGTAAAATCGCTTCAAAAAACAAACCGTTTGTTGGTGGTAGATGAAGATGTACCAGGTGGTGCATCGGCTTATATCTTGCAACAGATTGTAGATCTTCAGGAAGGATACAAATTCTTGGATAGCAAACCAGAAACATTGGCTGCAAAACCACACAGACCGTCATACGGAACGGATGGTGATTATTTTTCTAAACCATCTGTAGAAGATGTTTTCGAAAAAGTTTATGCAATTATGGGTGAAGCTAATCCAAAAAAATACCCGAGTTTATACTAAACAGATAAAAGAAAATAGACGAAAGATAAAAGACCAATTATTAATCGTTTATTTTTTAAAATATAATAAATAGTTTCTATTACATTAAGCACCTTATTTAGGTGCTTTTTTTTATATTTGATAAATTATTAATGTATAATGAAATACAATCCGTTTAAAATTATAATCTGGGTGCTGTTTTTAGTTTTTGTATTGCTAAACAGCGTGCGCTTATTTATTTACGGTTTTGTAATCAGTTTTATGATTGTGATTATCGACCGTGCTTTTTTTGGAACACGCAAAAGATCCGATACACAGTTTTTAAATCTGTTCTTAACTTTTACGTCGATTTTTACCCTATTTTATACTTTTTCGCCATTTTTCAGATCGATCGAATTTAAAATTTCGCATCCACGCTGGCAAAAACTTGAGATTGTTTCAGTAGAAAAATCGGTAACACAGAAAGTATCTACACCGTTTAATTTTTTAGAGAAAGAATATACTTCTATATCCGTAAATTATATTGATGAATTGGGAAAAGTTCAAACCAAAGACGAGGAAATAAAGCATTACGCAATTTTAGGATTTGAACCGTTGTTCAGCAAAAAAACAATCGAAAATGAGCTGGATTACATACACAGTCGCAGTTTAAATAAATTGATAAATAAAAAAGCGATCAATGTGTACCAGCATCCCTCAAAAGATAAAATGAAGGTCTTTAAAGGAAACGATGCCTTCGCACTGCGTCATTCCATAGGTTTTCAAATTGCGTTGCTAATAACGTATATTTTGTTTGTATCGCTTACGGTTTACTGTATTTATAGATTTAAACAATTGGCAGCAGCATTAAAATCATCAAATATAAAAGAACAAAAATCAGCCTATATCATTTTACTTATTTTATTTTACAGTTATTTGGTAGTTGGTATTACGGTTGCACATTATTTAAAATTTTAATTTTGCAACCTGATTAAATTAAATACATTACATTAAAAAATTCACTAACTTTGCACGGTTTTAAAAAACAAATAAAATGGTTAAAGATTTATTTGAAAGAATTCACGATAATAAAGGTCCGTTAGGTAAATGGGCTTCACAGGCAGAAGGTTACTTTGTATTTCCTAAATTAGAAGGGAAATTAGGACCAAGAATGCAGTTTCAAGGAAAAGAAGTTTTAAACTGGTCTATAAACGACTATTTAGGTTTGGCTACGCATCCTGAAGTAATGAAAGCAGATGCTGATGCAGCGGCAGAATTTGGTGCAGCCTATCCAATGGGTGCACGTATGATGTCTGGACATACAGATTGGCACGAAAAATTACAAGACGAATTAGCTGTTTTTGTTCAAAAAGAAGCTGCTTATTTGTTGAATTTTGGTTACCAGGGAATGGTTTCTACCATTGATGCTTTGGTTACTAAAAACGACGTAATTGTTTACGATGTTGATTCGCATGCATGTATTATCGATGGTGTTCGTTTGCACATGGGTAAACGTTTTACCTACAAACATAACGATGTAGAATCTTTAGAAAAGAATTTACAGCGTGCTACTAAAATGGCAGAAGAGCAAAACGGAGGTATCTTGGTTATTACCGAAGGTGTTTTTGGTATGCGCGGTCAGCAAGGTAAATTAAAAGAAATTGTTGCTTTAAAAGAAAAATACAATTTCCGTTTGTTGGTTGATGATGCACACGGTTTTGGAACATTAGGAAAAACAGGTGCTGGAGCAGGCGAGGAGCAGGAATGTCAGGATGGTATCGATGTGTACTTTTCTACATTTGCAAAATCAATGGCTTCAATTGGTGCATTTATCGCTGCCGATAAAGACATTATCGATTACTTAAAATACAATTTACGTTCACAAATGTTTGCAAAAGCGTTGCCAATGATTTTGGTGAAAGGTGCTTTAAAACGTTTGGAATTGTTAAGAAACCACCCGGAATTAAAAGACAAGTTGTGGGAAAACGTAAACCGTTTACAGAATGGTTTAAAAGATCGCGGATTTAATATTGGCGATACAAACACGTGCGTAACTCCGGTTTATTTAGAAGGATCTATTCCTGAAGCTATGATTATGGTGAATGATTTACGTGAAAATTACGGAATCTTTTTATCGATTGTAGTTTATCCGGTAATCCCGAAAGGAATCATTTTGTTGCGTGTAATTCCAACATCATCACATACTTTTGATGATATCGATCAAACATTATCTGCATTCGAAGCAATTCGCGGAAAATTATTAGACGGAACTTACAAAAAGATTGCTGCCGAAACTACGGTTGACATGGAAGCTCAATAATTTTTGAAGTTATAATATAGTAAAAACGCTCGATCAAATCGGGCGTTTTTTATTGATTTACATTTAGTTCATCAAAATCTTCAATCTCTGATAGTTTAATCAATTGATCAACTTCTATTTTAGACCATTTACTTTCAAAAACTTCTTCATCAACGCCTTCTTGCGGATTTAAATTGGTTTTTATCAGCTTTTTCTTGGTCAGAAAATTGATACTTATCAACCGTTCTGTAATAGGACCAAAATTATCACTTGCATCATAACCAATCAATTCAAAATCATGGTTCTGATGTCTAAAAGTGTATGCCCAATAACCGTATCTGCCGTGCGCATAATGTAAAATAAGGTTTCCTTTTTCAAGACGAATATCCAAATCGGGAGGGAAATAAACGCCACCATCTTCATTTTCAGACGAAAAGCAGTTGTAATTCTTAACAGCCAATTCATAACCGTTACCTTTCTTAAAAAGCACAACAATTCCTCTACGGTTGCGGTCTACTTCTGTTTCAAATCGGTTGGTAACAATGTTTTCGGGTTTGGTATCTTTAATAATCAGCACACAATCGTCGATTCCGTCTTTATTCAAATCACCAAAATATTCACTGTAAACTACAAATCCTTTTGGAATAAAATCTTTCTTTGGTTTGCCATTATCAACAACTTTTTCTTCATGTACTAATGTGGTGTCAATAGTTTCACTCACATCTTTCACATTTTGATAGGTGGGTTTTGTATCGCTTTTATTGCAACTTATTGTTGTGAAAATCAAAGTTAAGATGTAAAGGAATTTAATTTTCATTTTTATTTGTAAGTTACTAAATAACAACTGTATTTTACAGATCAAACCACAAAAAATGTCTGCAACAATTGTTAAAAACTTTTTTTATATTTATAGCTATTAATATTCCAAAAAAATATGGGCGAATTATCAGTAATCAAACTTATCAATATAAATAAACAACCATATTTTAATTATAGCTTTTGTGTAAACAACTACTCATTTTTAGAAAGTGTTGTTTGGCAGTTAGAGGAAAAATCTTTAGAAAATGTTCGAATTGAAATAGCTTCGCAATTAGCTTTGTTCGATCAGTTTGAAGAGCATCAGGATTTAATGACCGTTGGAAATCATTCCTTACAAAATATAAAATTTAACTATAATTTATCATTTTTAAAACAGTTGGTTGAGCGCGATATCGATGTTATTTCGTTTAAAATATTCAGTAATAATGAACTGGTTTTTCAAACAACATTCGATTTACCTGTTCTTCCTGTTGATTATTTTGGTGGATTAAACGCGCATCCCGAACTTTTGGCAAGCTATGTTTTAGCGAATCATCCGTTGATTTATCAGATAAAATCAGATGCGGTTACAATTCTTGAAAAGAATAAATTAACGGCTTCTTTTGAAGGATATCAGTCACAAAATAAAGAACGCGTGTTACAAATGGTTTCGGCTTTGTACCAGGCAATTGTAAATTTACAGTTGATTTACAGCGCCATGCCGGCAAGTTTTGAAGAAGAAGGACAACGAATTCGGTTGATTGATCAGGTTTTAGACACAAAATTTGGAAACTGTATTGATATTTCCCTGCTTTTTGCGGCGTGTTTAGAAGCTGTTAGTTTAAACCCGATTCTGGTAATTACTCGCGGACATGCTTTTGTGGGTGTTTGGTTAGATGATCAGCGTTTTAACGATACGATAACTTACGATGCTACTGCGCTAACCAAGCGAATTGCTTTAGGAATCAAGGAAATTGCCCTTATTGAAGCTACCAGTTTGTGCAAGGGAAATCAGTTGAAATTTAAAGATGCAATGGTTTCAGCCGAAGCTCAAATGTTGCAAATTCACAATTTCTCAATGGCTATTGATATTAAAAATGCACGATCAAAAGGTATTCGTCCGTTGCCATTTTATATTGCAGAAGAAGTATCGAATGACGATATAAAATCGAACATAACCTCTCACAAAATTGATAAAAAATTCGAAATCGGTGCTATTTACGATGATCTCGATTTAGACGAATCAAAAAATCTAACCAAACAAAAAATTTGGGAACGCAAGCTTTTAGATTTATCTTTACGCAATAATCTGTTAAACATTCGCTTTACGAAAAGTATGTTGCAACTGGTAGATTTAAACATCAATTTGTTAGAAGATCACTTGGCTAATGGAAAATCGTTTACGCTTCAACCCAACAACAGTCAACCAATCGCAGGTAAATACAATTTGTATGCAGAACCGTTGCATGAAAGCGACCCGCTGTACCAATTCGCCGATTCAGAATTCAAATACAACCGTTTATACACACATTACCACCAAATTGAACTCGATGCTGTTTTAACGCATTTGTTTAGAAACGCCAAACTTGCCGAAGAAGAAAACGGAAAAAGTACGCTTTATTTGGGTGTTGGACTGTTAAAATGGATCGAACCAAAAAATAAAGACATTCCGCGTTTGGCTCCGTTGCTGTTGATTCCGGTTGAATTGAGTCGAAAATCGGTCAATGCTGCTTTTACCTTGCGAAGCCGTGAAGAAGAAACCATGATCAACATTACGTTGCTGGAATATTTAAGGCAGGAATATCAGTTAGATTTGTCAGGATTGCAAAATTTACCGATGGACGATGCCGGAGTTGATGTTAAAAAAGTACTTACTCTTTTTAGAAAGGAAATTTTAAATTTAAAAGGTTGGGATGTTTTAGAACAAACCGTTTTAGGCACTTTTTCATTCAATAAACTTATTTTATGGCAGGATATTTCCAAGTTTTCAGAAGAAATTCAAAAAAGTCCCATTGTTAAGAGTTTGATCGATGGAAAATTACACGAAAGTTTAAATACCGATACATTAAATATCGATCTGGAAACGCTGCCGGCAAACTGGTTAACATTGCCCATTGCTACAGATCATTCGCAGTTAGAAGCCGTTTTAAATGCCAATGCCAATAAAAGTTTTGTGCTGCACGGACCGCCGGGAACAGGAAAATCGCAAACCATAACAAACATTATTGCCGATGCGTTGGCAAATAACAAAAAAGTACTGTTTGTTGCTGCAAAAAAAGCCGCTTTAGATGTGGTGCATACGCGATTGGATAAAATTGGTTTGGGAGCTTTTTGTTTGGAACTGCATTCCAATAAATCTAAAAAAAGCGATGTTTTGGTGCAGTTGGCGCAATCTTTAGCGGTGCCGAAAGATACCAATCAGATCAATTTTAACGAAGAAGCAAACAGAATCGACCAGCGAAAAACCGAATTAAGTCAATACATTAATCTGTTGCACAAACCGTTAACAATTGGTTGGACGTTGTATGATACGATTTCGTATTTGGATATTAACGAAGTAGCGGTTGATCAGAATTTGATTTTAAAGGAAAATTTATTGCTGATTGATGCTTCTACTTGGAATAGTTGGAAAGATTGGAGTATTCAGATGGAAGGTTTAACCGGAAAAATGAGTAATCATCCTTCAAAACATCCGTTGCGATTTATCTCCTTGCACGAACAGAACTTTTCTCATAAAAATAACATTCAAGAAGCTATTTCAGAATTTGAGAAAAGTACAAATGAAATAGAAAAATTAAATACCGATTACAATTTTCCGTTTGCCGAGCCTTACAATCATCAGGTTGCAGGCATTATTGAACTGTTGGAAAATTTGTATAATTTCAATGCAGATCAATCTGTTGTTGATATGTTTTTTAATGCTTCACTATTAAATGTTTTGAATAATTGGGTGGAACTGCAAACGCAATTTCAGGCAAAAGAAGATCAAATTGTTTTAAACTTCAATCCAAATATTTTAACTGCAAATACTTCAGAATTCGAACAAATTTGGAATCAGTCAAAACACACCTGGTTTTTGCCAAAATGGTTCAAACAGCGAAAGGTTAAACAGTTTTTAAACGGATTTTCAAAACAAAAAATAAGCGATGCTTTTCAGATTGATAACATCTTTAGTGATTTGTCTGTTTACAGTTCATTAAAACGAAATCTGCAGGAATCGCAATATCAGAGTGTTTACAGTACAACAAATCAATATCTTAAAAATCAACGCTTTGATGTTGATTTGTTACAGCAACACATTAAGCAGTTACAACATTTACAGCAAGTTGCAAATAGTTTAAATTTGATCGATTTTCAATCGTGGTTGAAGCATTATTTTGATAATTCGTTCTTAAAAGCAGGAATTAATGATGCCGTTCAACAATTAAAATCGTACCAAAAAGCGCATAAAAATATTCAGTTTTATTTGAATGAGAATGCAGACAGTTCCGTTGTATCAACTGTGAAAAATAATCTGCATTTGTTGGAAGATTGGATCACGTACAACCATTACAAGCAAAAAGCGGTTGATTTGAATTTGAAGTGGTTTATTGATTTATTGGAACAAAATAAAATTGAAAAAGACCGTTTGGCAAAACAGTTCGAAAACTTGATTCATTTGAATTTGTTTGTGCAAACCTTAAATTCTTCAACTGTTTTAAACACGTTTGACGCGAATGTTTACGAAGCGTTGATCGATCAATACAAGAAAACGTATCAGGAATTTACCGAAATTACAAAGAATCAGTTGCAGTTTCAGTTAAGTAATAATATTCCGAATTTAACACAAGAAGCGGTTTCAAGTTCAGAAATAGGAATTCTACAAAAAGCGATCCGTAATAAATCGCGCGGGGTATCAATCCGTAAACTTTTCGATCAGATTCCAACGTTGCTTCCGCGATTAAAGCCTTGTATGTTAATGAGTCCGATTTCCGTAGCGCAGTATTTTGATGTAGATACCAATCATTTTGATCTGGTTATTTTCGATGAAGCTTCGCAATTGCCAACATCTGAAGCCATTAGTGCATTGGCGCGTGCAAAACAGGCAATTATTGTGGGAGATCCGAAACAGATGCCACCGACAAGCTTTTTTGCATCCACCAAAATCGACGAAGAAAATATGGAATTAGAAGATTTGGAAAGTATTTTGGACGATACTTTGGCGATTTCTATTCCATCTAAATATTTGTTGCGTCATTACCGCAGTAAACACGAGAGTTTGATTGCTTTTAGTAACGCCAATTTCTACGAAAATAAACTGCTTACTTTTCCGTCTGCCGACGATTTAGACAAAAAAGTGACGTTTGAATACATTGCCGGGCATTACGATAAAGGCAACACGCGAACCAATAAGCAGGAAGCCGAAGCGATTGTTTTGTACATTAAAAATCATTTACAGTCGGGTAAAAAAGAATCGGTTGGTGTGGTTACTTTTAGCCAGACGCAACAGGTTTTAATTGAAGATCTGCTACAAAAACTTTATCAGGAAAATACGTCTTTAGAAGAAAAAGCATTGCAGGCGGAAGAACCAATTTTTATCAAGAATTTAGAAAATGTTCAGGGTGACGAACGCGATATTATCTTATTTTCTATTGGATACGGTGCTGATCAAGATGGCAAATTATCAATGAATTTTGGTCCTTTGAATAGGGAAGGAGGCTGGCGAAGATTGAACGTTGCCGTTACGCGTGCACGTTATGAAATGAAAGTTTTTTCGTCTTTAAAAGCAGATCAGATCGATTTAAACAGAACGCAGGCTGAAGGTATAAAAGGATTAAAAGGATTTTTGAATTTTGCAGAAAAAGGATTGTTGCCAACTAATTTCCATTCAGCAAGCAATGTTCAAAAGCAGAATTTAATTGAAAGTATTTCTAAATATTTGAATGAAAACGGATTAGAAGTAAAAACAAATATTGGTACATCGGCTTACAGATTAGACATCGGAATTGTTGATCCGGAGAATAAAGATCAGTACGTTTTAGGAATTTTGGTCGATGGAGAAAATTATGTACAAACACAAACAACGAATGACCGTGAATTGTTAATTCCGGGTGTTTTAGAAGGTTTAGGCTGGAATATTCACCGAATCTGGACGTTGGACTGGATTAAGAATAAAGATAAAATTGTAGCAGAGATTAAAAATAGAATTGATAATAAAGAATAAGCTATTTAAAACTTCAGTTTATTTACAGAAAAATGTAGACAGAAACAAAATCTTAACTATCGAAATTTATGGTTTCGCAGGGTTTTTCCTGATATTTATTATTTCAAATGTGAAGTTTTATCTTTTGAAAACAGTCTTGTTAATTCAGTCTGAATTAGCAGTTTGTTTACTGTAATGCTTATGTATGAAAAAGGGGTTAGTAAAAAACTTACAACCTCTTTTTATAACCTCAAAAAACAAGCACCTAAAACACTTCATCAACAAGTTCTTCACCATAGCACCTGCAATGCCGCCGGTTGCCACAGCATAAGAAACCGATCGCATCATGCTTGTATTGTCGCCACAGGCATAAATTCCTGCTATGTTCGTTTTTTGAAATGGATCTGTCTTAATATGTCCCATTTCGTTCAGTTCACAACCTAAATCAGTCGGTATATTTGAATGTTGTTTAAACGGAACAGCCGCATATAGTGCGTTAAGTTCCATTGTTTCGCCTCCTTCAAAAACAATATTTGTTAAATGTCCGTTCTCATGGATTATTTCCTGAATCTTCTTTTCTGTGACGGGTATATTGTGCAATTGCAATTTGTAGCGTTGTTCATCCGTAAATTCTGCTTTACCCGATGTGATGATGCTTACTTGCTTGCTCAAGTTGTGTACCAGCGATGCCAGATGAAAGGCTCTTTCTCCATTTGCCATAATTGCTGTTTTTTGGTTTCTGAATTCGTAACCGTGACAGTAAGGACAGTGGATCACGGAAATTCCCCAGCATTGGTCGAACCCTTTAATGTCTGGCATAATGTCTGTGATTCCAGTAGCAAAAATCAGTTTTTTGTCCGTAAATGTGCGAGTTTGGTGTTTGTCGGTTACACGGTAATCCGCTGTATATTATAAGTACATTTCGTAGTGAGCGCCCCAATATTTAAAAAAGAGTTTGTACCCTACGATGGATTGTTACATCTTGTTTTATTAAAATTAATACTAATTCTTTAGGCTGAACAATCTTGTTTAAACAAGTTGTTCAAAACTTGATGGAAGGATATAACAATCTGGATATGTTAAAATGAACAAAACCTGCTCAAAAATGATATTTTGAACAGGTTTTTAATTGCGAATAATTCAATAGGGATTCGTTTTTATTAAGTGCCCAATAATGGGTAAGACACCTTTTTTGAATTAATTTTTTAAATATGTTAAATAATTTACACTTTTCGTAAATATTTTGTTTTAAGTAGTATTAAGCATTGGTACAATCAAGTATATAGGTGTCTAATATTTATGTAAAATGGACTATATTTGATCATATAATTATCATGGTTGAAGGTGTTTTTAGTTAAAAAGAACAATCATTGTTTCTAAATCTAAACATATATAAAAAATCCCGAAGTGAAAACCTCGGGATTTTTCGTTTAATAAATTAAGTGTTTTTAAAATTTATAAAAACCGTTAGGTCCTAAACCTGTTTTAAACTCTTTTGTTACCGTACCATTTTCTTTATAGATAGTTACTGTACCAATATCTTTAAATCCTTTAACGTCAGAAACAAAAATATTTCCATTAAGAACATTAAATCCGTAAAGGACAGAAAAGCCATCTTCGGCAGCTTTAACATCAAATAATTTAGTGCCACCAGAGGTGATTGCGTTTGATGTTTTATATATTCCATTATCGGCTGTATAATATAAGTTCGACCCATCAGCAACTAAATATCTTGCATTTGCTTGAGAAATATTGATAGATGATGTAACCTTTGTTCCTTCTATTTTTGAAATTTTACTTGCAGTACCATTTGTTTCTAAGGCATACACAAATTGTCCGCTTGTAGTAATTCCGTTAATGCCATTGTCAAAAGAAACATCAAGGGTATTGGTATCTGTACTTGGATCTATAATTTCAATAGACATTCCTTTGCTATAAAAACCATTTGCAGCATATACGTAATTGTTAGCGGTAACTATATTGGTAGCTGGATAGTTCAATTCTATGTTTTTAATAAAAGCAAAAGTCTTTATATTATATACACTTACGGTAGGATTGTACAAACTTGTAACGTATAATTTATCATTACTAATGGTTGCATAATAAGGTGTACTTAAACCTTCGGTAATAGTATAAACAGATTTAAATGTCTTTTTATTTACAACTTCAATAGTGTTAGAATTGTTTACAATAACAAAAACATAATCACCGTGCATGATTAAAGATTGTGCTACATCTCCAAGATCTTTACCGTTTACAGTTTTAAAAATGTCGTTAGTAACCGTAGTAAGATCAGAACTTAAATGTGAAATAGAAGCATTCGCATCTCCAAAATTTCCTTCATTGATAATAAAATAACCGTTTAAAAACTTGTCGTCAGGGTTTGTGGTTACTGTGTTGTCATCTGTATTGCTACAACCATATAAAGTAACGGCAGCTAAAACAGGTACTAATAATTTTTTCATTTGTTAAAATTTTTTAATAATTTGAATATAATAATTTCTTCCAGGCATCATTCGCTGTGGTACGTTGGTATATGCTGTATCAGCTATATTTTTTATTGTAAAATTGAGTGTAAACGGAAAATGGTTAAACTTAAAATAATGTCCAATACCTAAATTAATTATTCCGTAACCATCAATTGCACTTGCTTTATCGTTAGATGCTGTTGTAAATATTTGATCAACATACAAGAATGATGGTACAATGCTGAAATTTTTATAACCGTAAAAAAGTTGCACATTAAACTTATGCAAAGGTGTATAAGTAAGCTGTTTTTCTGTTTTTTTATCGATTGATTTGGTGTAACCGTAATTAGAATTCAACTGAACAGTATGATTATTCCATTGCTTT
>JAVXSC010000070.1:0-12025 GCA_036643355.1 Myroides sp. | reverse complement strand
CTTAGAAATTTCAATCGATTTTATAAACAAACCTCAAATCTGGCTGGTTTTGGTCGCAGTTATTTTGGTTACGCAGGTAACCGCGGTTTTAATCAGAATTTTACTGTCACCTTATCAGCAGTACAAAAAAGTACAGGAACATTCGGTACAAATTACGAGCGAAAAAGTACTGTTTAATGCCGGAAAATATATTGGAATTTTAGAACGATTGTTTATTTTTGGTTTTGTAGTTGCCAATTTTTGGGAAGGAATAGGCTTTTTACTGGCAGCAAAATCTATTTTTAGGTTTGGCGACTTAAACAATGCAAAAGAACGCCATTTAACCGAATACGTTTTAATTGGAACTTTTTTAAGTTTTGGATGCGCCATTGTGGTCGGTTTGATTTTTAATTACGTTTTACACCATTTAATATGAACAATATAGAAGATTTTCGCGATTACTGTTTATCGTTTAAAGGAGCTACAGAGAAATTTCCGTTCGATAAAACAACTCTGGTATTTTATGTAATGAACAAAATGTTCTGTTTGGTTGATATTGAAGAGTTTGAGTATTGCAATTTAAAGTGCGACCCAGATAAAGCCGAAGAATTACGTGCCGAATACAACGGCATAAAACCGGGTTACCACATGAGTAAGGTACATTGGAACAGTGTGTATTTTAATAACGATGTTTCTACAAAACTCCTAAAAGAATTAGTTGTAAACTCTTATGATTTAGTGGTTAAGGGATTGACAAAGAAAGATCAGGCTGCTTTAAATGATATGTAGTTTATAAAGAATAAAATCCCGCCAATTGGTGGGATTTTTAGTTTAAATACTTTGTAAAATCTATAGAACCATCTAGAATGGTTTTCATAAATTGTTTCTGAACTTCGTTTCCAAACGCTTTTATGAAATTGATGCCTAGCTTAGATATTTTGGCATAAATCTTTGATATTGATTTGATAACTTTTTCTTTACTACTTACAGAAACATTTTCTTGCAATTTCGAAATCTCCTGATTGATATCTTCAACCATATTTATAACATCTGAATTTTTACCGGCGCTTTGATTTTTAAGTTCAACTTTTAAATCCTCAAACAGTTTGTCTAAAGCTAATTGCTGTTTTATCGTGAAAGGTTTTTCTGATATGTCGACGTTAATGTTTTCAGTAAATTCAGTAAAAAATTCGGCTTCATAGCTGTTTAATACTTGGTCATCTAAAAAAGATTTAGTGTTATTGTACTCTTCAACTAAATTTACCCAAAAATTAAGATTTGTAGCAAGTTTTTCAAGAATCGACCATTTTTCAATTGTTTCAGGATTGTTGGCATCGGCAGGTTTGTGTAAAATTTTTAGCTGATGAGAAACATTTCCGCCGTTAACGACTTTTTTTTGTTCTGTAATTATAAAATGAAAATCTGAGGATAAGTCATTGTCGTAAATCTCTAATAAATTATCTGTATTTCGTATCTCTGAATGAAATACATCCGTTTTTGTGTTTACGTAAGGTTCAAGTGCTTTTAGTACGTTTAATGGAAGTTGTTTTTTGTGTTTCATGTCTTATAGTGGTTAATTCTTCGTGCCAATTTCTAAATTAAGGTAATATCCAGTAGTGTTTATGGATTTTATTTCTAATATATGACCTGAATAAACAGCTCGTAAAGTTTTTATTAAATCTTCATTTCTCGAATTGTGTTCAATTATTATTCTCTTCCCTTCATGATTTTCTAACCAAATGGCATCATTTAGGTTGTTGTGATATTCTTTTACGTTGTTCTTACCAATAGTTTTTATAACAACAGTTTTTGAGTCAAAAGGTAACATCTTTTCGGAATGATAAAATCTTAATTCCCAATTTTTAACTGGATTATATTTTCTTAATAGTTTTTGTTCCCATTCATTAAAATACTGGTTATTTCTTTTTTCAATTTCAGCATCACTTATTTTATTGATAACTATTTTTATTAAAATGGTATTTTCTGTAATTCTTAAAATTTCTGTACTTTCTTCAAAATAAGAATTGCTATTATATATTTTTTGTATTTCAGAGTTATCTGTTGTTGCTATGACATCGTTATAAGCATCGGTTCCTTTTAGGCAAGCACTTACTTTACCATTTCGATTATCGCACCATATATTAATTTTACTTCCTAAATTTATTTGAGAAACGTTGCTATTTATTAGGTCGAAAACAACAGTTTTTTCAAAAATCACACTGTTGGATAGTTCAATATTTTTCTTAGGTTTTTTTAGTAAAGCATATAATATTGCTGCAACTACTACAAATATTAATATGTTTATTAGCATAAGTGTTTTAAGTTAGTATGTTAATACTGTTCAATATTCAACAAATATAATTCTTTTTAGCTGTAGTTAATAGTAGGAAACTTATGCTTTTTACTGTGAAATTATCAACAAAAAAACCACTCAATTGGAGTGGTTTTTTATCATTTAAAAAGTTTTTATTGACCAGAAACTAAGTTGGTATATTCTGCAACTAAATAGCTTAAATGTTCCCATTTAATTGATTTGTAAGGGAAACTCTTCATGAATTCTTCGTTATCGCCGAAAAGAAAAGCGTAATGATCTTCAAATTCTCCTTTTTTAAGCCAGATAACTTCACCACCCTTTTTTACGTAGTATGATTTTGTTACACCTCCACCAAAAGACGGACTTCCACCAACACTGAACGAAGATGTTTCAGATGCATTTGGATCTGCATAAACTTCAATTAAACTACTGAAGTCAGGATTTATCAATTGCATTAAAAATTCTTTTTCTTCTTTTTTGTTTTTCAACGAAGCTTTTACGTTTTTCACATAAACTTCATCAGGATTTGTAGTTTTATTTAAACTTTTACGTCCCCAGTTTTTAGAATTTTCAAAATAGCTGTTTACTTTAGAAGCCTTTGCCATACCTGAAATCGGCAGGTACATTTCAGCAATTTCTTCTGCTTTGTATTCGGTTTTTTTGCCAGATGCGTCTTTAATATCAATAGAATAAATTTGCCCTTTTTTTCTATTGATGTCTGTAGCCGATCCTTCAACTTTACGACCATCTTTTAAAATTACGGTCGAAGTTTTCTTTGAAGAAACACCCGTAAACATTTCAATAAACAAATCATCATCCATCATTTTAAGCTGCTCTTTTGTAAATTTTACTTTGTCTTGAGCATTTGCTTGAATTGTTCCTAATGTAGTTGCAGCAATTAAGCCAAAAAATAATATTTTTTTCATAAGATTAAAAATTTTGGTTAAAATAGTAATAATAAATTAAATTGTATCAATAAATTATTAAATAACCACAGATGCAAGGATTTTTCTTATTGTTTATGAAAAGCAAATCATTATTTAAATGCGCGCTTCAAGTATATATCTGTGAATCTGTGGGAAAAAATATCTGAATATTAGTTAAACGCAATTAATCTAGTAGATACAAATAATCAATCCCATATTTATTGGAAATTTTTTCACCGCTTACTTTTCGTATATCCGCATTGGGATTGTCTGTAAATTTTGGTAGGGGAGAAAGTCCTAATTTAGAAGCTTCTCTTGTATAAAAATCTCTACGATTTAAATTGATAGGAGCTACGATATTAAAAACATCATTTGGAATTTCGTTTTCAATGATCTTTTCTAAAAATCGGATAATATCATTTCTATGAACCATATTAACCGGATTGTTAGCATCGTCAATGTTTTCTCTTTTTACGATAAATTTAACCGGGTGACGATCTTCACCGATTAATCCGCCCAAACGAAGAATGGTAGCATTAAAGTTGTTATTGTTTAATAGCAGATTTTCAATTTCGAAAATCTGCTGATCCATTTCAGAAACAGGAACAATTGGCGTTTCTTCATTCACATTCCCTTTCAAAGAAAGATAGACCGTGGTTGAGCTTGTGTAGATAACATTTTTAATACCGTGTTTTTCTATAAACGGAACAACCGATTTTATTCTATCAACATACGTATTTTCTGATGGTTTTGATCTTCCTGGTGGAATAGTGATAATAAGGATATCTACATCAGTTAATAAGTTATTTAGATTTTCAGTATCGGGATTTGATCCCACATTCACAATAAAACTCTCTATTCCATTTTCATTAAAAAACGAAATCTTTTCAGGTGTTGTAGTAGAAACTTTTAATTGATTTCCGTTTGATTTTAATTGTAATGCCAACGGATTTCCTAACCAACCTGCACCAAGTATGCTGATTCTTTTCATCGAAAATTAGCCTTAAAACTTATTAACTGTTTGGCGAATTGCAACCAGTTTTTCCATTAAAGGCTCAAAATGATCTAAATGCAGCATATTTGCACCATCACTTTTAGCATTTGCCGGATCAAAATGTGTTTCAATAAAAATTCCGTCCACACCAACTGCAATTCCAGCTTTAGCAACCGTTTCAATTAAATCGGGTCTTCCGCCGGTTACACCGCTTGCCTGATTTGGTTGTTGCAGAGAATGTGTAATATCTAAAACCGTTGTCGCATAATTCTGCATGGTTGGAATTCCACGGTAATCAACAATCATATCCTGATAACCAAACATGGTTCCGCGATCGGTAACCATAATGTTTTCATTTTGGCAATCCAACACTTTTTGTACGGCATGCTTCATACTTTCAGGACTCATAAATTGTCCTTTTTTTAAATTGACAGTTTTACCGGTTTTTGCAGCAGCCACAACCAAATCGGTCTGACGAACCAAAAATGCAGGAATCTGTAAAACATCAACATAAGCAGCAGCCAAATCAGCATCAGAACTTTCATGAATATCTGTAACCGTTGGCACATTAAATTCTTTAGAAACTTTTTGGAGTATTTTTAAAGCCTTTTCATCGCCAATTCCTGTAAAAGAATCAATTCTTGAACGATTTGCTTTTTTAAAAGATCCTTTAAAAACCAACGGAATCTGCAAACGATCTGTAATCGTAACCAATCGTTCGGCAATTCTAAAAGCCATTTCTTCGTTTTCAATAGCACAAGGTCCGGCAAGTAAAAAGAAATTATCGCTTTCTAAATGTTTAATATTTGGTATGTTCTGTAAATTCATCTTATTTCTTCTTTTTTGTGTTAGTAACAGGCGCAACTACAATAGTTTTCTTGGTTTTAAAAACCCATGCATAAAGTGCAGAATAAATTACACCTAACGATAAAGCATTCATTACACCTTGGCGAATAGTAAAATTCATGTTGTGAATTAACTCTAAACTTTCGCGGGTTTGTCTGCCTTTTGATAATTGATATTCTATAATATTGGTAAAATAATCGGGCGAAATGGTTTCGTAAATAATGTATTGTGCAATCGGGCTTAAAAGTGTGGTTAAACCGGTGATAAACAAACCGAATTTAAAAGCATTTTTAAATTCCCAAACGGCATTTTTACCTAACGATTTTTTCTTATCGATAAATGCAATTGCCCATAAAAAAGTCAAAATAATATAGTACACAAAGGCAATTCCAATGATATTACTAAAATCTTTATGGTAACCCAAAGCATTTTCTAAAGCAGCCCACAAACAGGAAAAAGCAGTGATTATTGCAGCCCATTTTAGTTCGATACCTATTTTATTCATTACTGTTAATTAAATTTTAACAAAAATAATCAAACTTTTACCACAAAAAAAATGATTGATCTTAAATAATACTTAATGATTTTTTTTATATTTAGTAAAATAAATATCATTATCTAAAAAAATTGAATGTTATGAAAAAGTTGATATTGATTCGGCACGGAAAATCGTCTTGGGAAATGCCTTTAGAAGATCACGAAAGACCATTGACAAATAAGGGGATTAAAAATTCTAACTTCATTTTTGAAGAGATAAAGAAGAATTTGCCCGAGCGATTTTTAATATGGTCAAGTACCGCAAAAAGAGCACACGACACTGCAAAAATTTTCAACGAGGTTTTAAATATTCCGCAGGAACTAACCGTTTTAAAAAACGATTTATACACTTTTGATTCGGGCAGTTTAACCAAATCAATAAGAAATTGTAAAGATACCGTTCCAAGCCTTATTATTTTTGGTCACAACAATGCAATTACCGATTTTGTTAATACATTTGGCAACAAATACATTGAAAATGTTCCTACTTCCGGAGTTGTTATATTGGAATTCGAGGGAGAAAGCTGGGACGTTATCAAAAATGGTAAAGTTATTGACACCCTGTTTCCAAAAGATTTAATAAATGCAAATTAACCAACCAAAATATATTGACAGAGAAAAAAGCTGGCTTGCTTTTAACGAACGTGTTTTACAAGAAGCTGCAGACCATACCGTTCCATTATTAGACCGTTTGCGTTTTTTAGGAATTTTCTCGAATAATTTAGATGAATTCTTTAGAGTGCGATACGCCACTGTTCGAAGAATTTCTATGTCAAAAGACAATAATAAGAAATTAATAAACGGTGTTCAGGCAAAAACATTGTTGCAGGAAATTACCGAAATTGTAATTAAACAGCAGGCAAAAAGTTTGGCTATTTTGCAGGAAATAGAAACAGAACTTGAAAATGTAGGGATTTTTATTGTTGATGAAACACAGGTTAATGAAGAACAAAAGAACTTTATTCACGAATTTTTCATACACAAAGTAAGTCCGGTTTTAGTAACGATTATCTTGAACGATTTGGCTGAATTTCCGTTGGTAAGAGATTCTTATGGATATTTAGCCGTTAAAATGGTTAAAAAATCTGCAGAAGATCCTGTAAAATCAATAAAAAAACGTACTCGTTATGCGTTGATCGAAATTCCTGCACAAATCAATCGTTTTGTAGAATTACCTGCGATAGACGGCAAGCAGTACATTATTATGCTTGACGATGTGATCAGAATGAATTTAGACAACATTTTTTCTATTTTTGATTATGAAAATATTTCGGCACATATGATAAAAATTACGCGTGATGCCGAATTAGATTTCGATTCTGATTTACATAAATCTTTCCTTGAAAAAATATCGAATTCTGTTCGCGAACGCAGAGTGGGCGAGGTCGTTCGTTTTGTGTACGATAGTAAAATTGATAAAGACACGCTTGATTTTTTCCTTGATAAAATTGATATTGAAGCGGTTGATAGTATCATTCCGGGCGGACGTTACCACAACCGTCGCGATTATATGAGTTTCCCTAATTTAGGTAGAAAAGACCTTACAATAGGGAAATTAAATCCATTACCGGTTAGCGGTTTAAGTATCGAAGGAAGCATCATTCAACAGATAAAACATAAAGATTTTTTGGTTCACACACCATTTCAATCGTTTAATTATGTTGTGAAATTTTTGCGAGAAGCCGCTCTAGATCCAAAAGTTACCAGCATAAAAATTACGTTGTATCGTTTGGCAAAAAATTCGCAAATTATATCGTCATTAATTAATGCGGCGAAAAACGGCAAACAGGTTACGGTACAGATTGAATTACAGGCAAGGTTCGATGAAACCAGTAATATCAATTATGCCGAAACAATGCAATCGGAAGGTATCAAGCTTATTTTTGGTGTAAAAGGATTAAAAGTTCACAGTAAAATTTGCGTGGTTGAACGTATCGAAGGCAAAAAAATTAAGCGTTACGGTTTTCTTTCAACAGGAAATTTCAACGAAAGTACGTCGAATATTTATACAGATGTAACCGTTCTAACATCGGATAATCGAATAATGAAAGAGGTTAATAAGGTGTTTGAATTTTTCGAAGTTAACTATAAAATTTATCGTTATAAAGATTTAATAGTTTCGCCACATTATACTCGATCTAAATTCACAAAATTGATCGAAGACGAAATTGAAAAAGCCTTGAACGATAAGCCTGCGATGATTCGATTGAAAATGAACAGTTTGTCTGATTATAAAATGATCGATAAATTGTACGATGCAAGTCGTGCCGGAGTAAAAGTTCAATTGATCGTTCGCGGAATTTGTTGTTTAATTCCTGGCGTTCCCGGTTTAAGTGATAATATCGAAGCCGTAAGTATTATTGACAATTTGTTGGAACATTCACGAATTTATATTTTCGGAACCGATGAAGAAGCGAAAGTTTATATTTCGTCTGCCGATTTTATGACCCGAAATATCGATGAAAGGGTAGAAGTAACCTGTCCTATTTATGACGATGCCATTAAAACCGAACTGATTGATACCTTTAAAATTTATTGGAAAGGAAACGTGAAAGTGCGTTTACACTCTGAACGATTAGAAAACCGTTACCGACGACTAGGTGAAGAACGTTTTAAAGCGCAAGAAGAGCTTTACAATTATTATAGAAATAAAATAGAAGTTGTTTTAGATTAATGATAAAAATAAAAAAATACGCCGCAATCGATATTGGTTCTAACGCCATGCGTTTGCTTATAGCCAATGTTATCGAAGAAGAAAACAAGCCTACGCAGTTTAACAAAAGTCATTTGATCCGCGTACCCATTCGTTTGGGTCAAGATGCTTTTACGGTGGGTGAAATTTCCGAAGAAAGCGCCGAACGTATGGTAAAAGCCATGAAAGCGTTTAAATTGTTGATGGATGTTTATCAGGTTGAACAATATGCAGCCTGTGCAACATCGGCAATGCGCGAAGCTTATAACGGTAAAGATTTGGTTGAAGAAATTGCTAAAAAGACCGGAATTAATATTGATATTATTGAAGGAAAAACCGAAGCAGCCATTATTGCAAATTCCGATTTAGAATCATTTATAAAGAACGACGGACATTATCTGTATGTTGATGTTGGCGGTGGAAGTACCGAGTTTACGCTGTTTTCAAACGGAAAACAAATCGTTTCAAAATCGTTTAAAAATGGAACCGTTCGTTTGTTGAACAATATGGTAACCGAAAGCGTGTGGTTAGAAATTGAAAAATGGATTAAAACACATACGTCAGATTTATCAAATGTTGAAATAATAGGATCGGGTGGAAACATCAACAAAATATTTAAAATGTCGGGTAAAACAAACGATAAGCCGCTAACACAAACCTATTTGGTACAACGTTTCAAATATCTGAATTCATTGTCGTACGAAGAACGTATTTATACTTTAGGATTGAATACCGACCGAGCCGACGTTATTATTCCTGCGATCAAAATTTACGTAAATGCAATGAAATGGAGTAATGCCAAACATATCTACGTACCAAAAATTGGACTATCTGACGGTATTGTTAAGGCAATGTACTACAAGAATACAAAAATTACGATAAACAAAATCCTTTAAGCTTTTAAAGGATTTATTTTTTTAGGCTTGAAAAATCTTCCTTAATTTTACAAAATGAATTTCGAAGAACTAAAAGATTATCTTGATTTTAAAGCAGATCAGTACAACAATCCAAATTTTATTGAAAGCGATCCTATACAGATTCCACATCGATATAAGATAAAAGAAGACATTGAAATCAGTGGTTTTTTAGCATCGACCATTGCATGGGGAAATCGTAAAATGATTATTAACAGCGCTACCAAAATGATGGATGCCATGGGAAATAATCCGTATGATTTTGTAATGAATGCTACAAATGATCAGATTGATGCTATTGATAATATTGTTCACAGAACTTTTAATTCAGAAGATTTTCGTTATTTTATTAAATCGCTTCGTAATATTTACGAGAATCACGGTGGACTAGAAAACGTTTTTTCAGCCAACAATTCCATAAACCTGCAAAACAGAATATCTGAATTTAAAAAGATCTTTTTTGAAATAGATCATCCGCTGCGAACAACCAAACATATTTCTGATCCATTAAAAGGATCTTCTTCGAAAAGGATAAATATGTTTCTGCGCTGGGTTTCGCGTAAAGATACAAACGGAGTCGATTTTGGTATTTGGAACACTGTTTCTCCATCAGAATTATCTTGTCCTTTGGATGTTCATTCTGGCAATGTAGCTCGAACTTTAGGTATTTTAAGCAGAAAACAAAACGATCAAAAAGCATTGATTGAATTAGACGAAGCGTTGAGAAAATTCGATCCGACAGATCCTGTTAAATATGATTTTGCCTTATTTGGATTAGGTGTTTTTGAAGGAATAAAGTAAATTTATTTCAGTTGATTAAACTTTTTCTTACCCTTTAAAAAGTAATCAAAAACAATATTATCGGTATAAAAATAATTCGATTTAGGATTTTGAACCTGTTTGTGTTTTAGTTTAGAAAGGTTGCCGTAATAGGCAAAATGAGCCTTTATAATTGAAAAAGTGTGCAGCGGCTGTAAACTTAAAAATAATTTTACACCAGCTAAACCGTCTAAACACAAGCGTTTAAAAATAATGGCAAACCGATCTTCTTTTGGAAGATTCTTATACAGCATAAACAACGAATTCCTGAAGTTTAAAAAAGTTTTCTGCGGGTTAGATTTTTTTAGAGTGGCACCACCAATATGATAAACCGTACTTTCGTTACAATAATAAACTTTTATTTTTTGGTTGAAAGCTCGCCAACATAAATCAATTTCTTCTTGATGAGCAAAAAAATGGTCATCAAAACCATTTAACTGTTTAAAAACACTGTTTCGAATAAAAAAACAAGCTCCCGACGCCCAAAAAATTTCTTTCGTCTGGTACTGATTTTTGTCTTTTTCTAAAGTATCAAAAATTCGTCCTCTACAAAACGGAAAACCATATTTATCAATAAACCCGCCTGCTGCGCCAGCGTATTCAAAATATTCTTTTTTCTTAAAATCTAATATTTTTGGTTGAACAATTCCAATAGAATCATCTTTTTCAAACAAATTTAAAACCGGCTGTAACCAATTTTCTGTAACTTCAATATCTGTATTCAACAAACAAACATATTCTTCGTTTACTTGTTTTAAAGCCTCGTTGTAACCTTTTGCATAACCGAAATTATCAGAAAGCTGTATCCATTTAACTGACGAAAAATGATTATTTACAAACTGTTTAGATCCATCTGTAGAATTATTATCCGCAACATAAATTACAGCTTCTGCCGAAAATTGTTCAACAAGAGGTAAAAACTGTTTTAAAAGTTCTAATCCGTTCCAATTTAATAAAACAACAGCAATGTTTTTCATTATTTCAGGCGTTCAGAAATTTCCTTTTTAGTGAAATCTTTCAAATCTAAATAAAATACTTCAGCAGTGAAGTTTTTGTCGTTCGCATAAAAATGTTTCAGGAACGATTTGGTAATTTCAGCCGAAATTAATTTAGGATTTTTCTTAACAAACGTAATATATTCCTGTTCGTTTTCTACATAAAGCTTCTTATTAGAAACCTCGAAAGCTGGTTTGCTCGATGTTCCAAACAAATACATCATTAACGCATCGGTGTACGATTTTTTAGCGTAATCAATAAACTTGAAGTCTTTGTTTTTAACGATAAATTTCTCCCAACTAATAATCAAATTTCGTTGTTGTTCTAATGAAACTTTTTCGTTGTTAAATTGCGAATCGTACAAAAGTTTATGTTCTGCGAATCGTAATTTTAAATATTCTTCGTACTCTCTGGTAATTTTTTTATGGAATAAATTGTAGAAATAGCCTGGTTTTATTTTAAAATCGTAGGTAGTAGAATCGATCTTTCTAAAATACAAACCAACCTTATCATACGTATTTTCCTTACGCAAAATGGTATCGTGTTTTTCGTTTCCCAATTTGTGATACGTCTTTAAAGTATTGGTTTCTGCCATGTTTATAGAATCTACAATCACGGTTAAACGCTTGTAATAATCAATAAACAATGCTTCGGCTTCCTTTTTGTTTGCCTTTTTTAACTTGCGTTTCAAATCCTTTTGCTCGCTCTCTAAATGCTCAACCAATTCTTGTGCATTTTTGTTCGATAAAACATAATCTGGATCGCTGGAATAAAGAATTTCTGTAATAGTATCGGAGTTTGAATCGTTTGGTACCGATGTTTTTTCTTTGTTGCAAGAAACAAAAACAGATGCTACCAACAATCCTATATATATGAAATTTTTACTCATATTTAACTTTTAAGGTAAATCAGTTAAAAACTGATATTTTTTATTTACATAATCTAATTTACAATAATAATGATTTAAACCGTTGGTAACCATTAAAAACTGTGCATTTAAGCTCATAT
>JAVXSC010000069.1:0-12143 GCA_036643355.1 Myroides sp. | reverse complement strand
CTTTTATGGCATTGGCTATTGGTATAGGAACTTTAAGTATGATTTTTGGAAGTTCATATTTATATGCTTCTAATTCAAAAGAGGTAATTATTAGTTGTCCTGTTTCTGAGTTAGAACCTGTAGAACCTGTTACAATAATTGAAGCCGATTTAACAAAAGTAGAACCAATTGTTGAAAAAGCGAAAGGTACAGAAGATGATGCAACTAAAGCAAGCGCGACGAAAACGGATGTTATGGACAACAAAAAGTTAACCAATGTGAACATAACAGAAGATGACAAAGTAAAAAAAGATGATTTAACAGCTCAAAGCGAGTTTAACGATCATACTAATTCAAGTAGTGAAAATCTAAATGCTAATAAAAAGGGAACTTTGAATACAGATGGAAGTAAATCGGGTACTGAAAATACGGAAAAGGGTAATGATACTACGGGTTCTGGTTCAAATGATGGAGAGGAAAATATTAAAGGTAACGAAATAGTTAAGTTGGTTCAAAAAAAAGCAGCACCTACCGAAGGTTTTGAAAAATTCTTTGAATCGTACATCAGAAAATTCTCGGCAAAAGATCTTGGAGGCAGTGAAACAGAAATGGTAGTTAAGCTGAAATTTGTTGTAGAAAAAGACGGATCGTTTACAGATATAAAAATCGTTGAAGATAAACACGGTCTGGGTAACGAAGCAATCCGAGTTTTAAAATCAATGCCTAAATGGAAAGCAGCACAACATAACGGCAGAACGGTAAGATCTCAATTTACCTTGCCAATTAAAGTAAAAGTAAACAACTAAAACAAGCCCGCTATTTAAAAGCGGGTTTCTCGTTTTTTATAAACATATTATTTGCAATTTAACGTAAGGTAAAATCATATTTAAGGCATCAATAATTTTTGTTTGTTAAAAATGCAAAATTTGTAAAGTTTATTAAAAAAAAAATTAGTAGATTTAGCAATCAATTAATATCTAAAATTATGAAGCAGATAATTTGGTCTGTGTTAGGGTTAAGCCTGCTAATTTCGTGTAAAAAAGAACCAGCAGCATCAACTGCTGAAGTGAAAGAAGCATACGACAGAGGAACAACAGAAATGTACGTGGAATCGTCGGTTTATCCTATAGTTGAAGATATTAACGAGGTGTTTAAAACTTATTACAACGATGCCGATATAAAATTAAAGATGCTTTCGCAGAACGAGATTTTAAGTGCGGTTTATAAAGATTCTAATCGTTTGGCAATAATGCCAAAGACGTTTTCGGCAAAAGAATTAGAAGCTTTCAAAGGTCGAGTTGTGCCTAAAATAACGCCAATTGCGAAAGATGCGGTGTTGTTTATAACGCAGAAAAATGCAACAGATACTTTAATTAATTACAATGATGTGATAGCTGTATTTAAAGGAGCTAAAAAATCAGAAAAAGTATTTGTGTTTCACGACGCTAATTCAAACATCGTTGAAAAAATTAAGACAGATGCCGGTGTAAGCGAATTAAGCAAGAATGTTTATTATGCAAAAACGGTTGAAGAAATTGTATCATACATCAATAAAAATAAAAATGCAGTAGGTGTTGTTGGTATCAACTGGATGTTACAACCCGATGCAAAAATTAAAGAAGGTATTAAGCAGTTGCGCTCTATGTTGGTTTATAACGATTCATTAAAGAATTATTATGCACCATCTCAAAGCACCATTGCAGATAATACCTATCCTTTAATAAGAACAATAAATATTATAGACGTTCAGGGAAAAACAGGTTTAGGTACCGGTTTTGCTAGCTTTGCCGCTTCAGATAAAGGACAGCGCATTGTTTTAAAATCGGGTTTAATGCCGGTTACTTTACCAAAACGAGAAATTAACATAGTAGAATAATCAAGGTTTTTCAATATAATTGTAAATTATGAATAAAAAAATTACCCTAAGTTTAGCTTTATTATCATTCATTTTTAGCGCAAACGCACAGAGTGATGCTAATGATATTGATACGGCAATTAAGTACGGTCGTTACGATGTTGCAAAAAAAGAATTATACAAGCTTGTTAGATCACAACCAAACCAAGGTAAAAACTTTTATCGTTTAGGGGTAATTCATTTAAACGAAAATAACCAGGATTCGGCAAGTTACTACTTTAAGCAAGGTTTAAGAGCCGTTAAAGATGTTGATATTAACAATCTTGGATTAGGTAAATTAGGTTTGCTTACACAGAAAGATAAAGAAGCAAAATCAAAATTTAATGCGGCAACTTTAAATATGGGTCCAAAAGATTATCAAATCTATTTGGATATTGCAAATGCTTATACATTCGCTCCAAAACCTGATTACGATTTGGCGTTGGAGTTTGTAAACAAAGCGTTGTTTTTAGAGTTAGAAGCACCGGAACCACACATTGCACGTGGAGATATTTATTTTGCTGAGAAGCAGTTTGTTGATGCACGCAGAGTTTATTACGAAACATCGAAAAGATTCCCAAACAGTCATTTACCAAAAATGAAACTGGCTGACGTTTTACGTGCTGGTAACGAATTTGAAGATGCGATTAAAGTATATGATACCATTGTTTCTAAAGATCCAGCTTATGCAGATGTTTACAAGCAATTAGCATTAACGCATGCTGATTATGCTCGTTTTAAAGACGATAAAGCGCTTTTGCAGCCTGGTGTAGAAAACTATTTCAAATACCATGGAATGATTGGTGAAAGTATGGATGTTGATAACGAATTGGCTGCATACTTAATCAAAAATAAAGATTATAAGGCTTTAGGAGATTTGGTTAGAACAAAATGGTACACACGTGGAGATAACTTCTTTATGTACCGTTACCGTGCAATTGCCGATTTCCAAAACGGTAAATTTTTAGACGCTAAAGAAAACATCAACATGTATTTTGATGTTCAAGATAAAAAAGAACAAATTTTACCAATAGATTATTTATACAAAGGATTGTCTGAATTAGAAGCTTCACGTAAAGAAGACGGAACTTTTAACGAAGCGGTTTATAAAAAATCGATCGACGAGATGGCTAAAGCGGTTAAAGAAAATCCTAAATTGGGAGTTGCTTTACACGAATTGGGAATGGATTTGTTTAAAGACGAACATTTTGAACAAGCTTATTTCGTATTTGATTTAGCTTCTAAAGATGAAAAATCGCCTTACTACGTGTACGATATGTATTACAAAGGTAATGCACTTTACATGGCAAGCGATAAGCCAATGTTTAACGATCAGTTACAAAAAGCAAAAACCGATTTAGATAGCTCTTTGAAAAAGACACCTACATTTGAAGCTTACCTGATTAGTGCGCGTGTAAACAGAAACTTGAATACACCAACGTCTTTAGCTAAAATGGAAAAAGATTACGAAGGGTTTATCGATTTGTTAACTCAAAAAGGATTTGCGAACGATGCAGCTTTTAAAGACGCGTTAATTGAAGCTTACACCATGATTGGTAATTACAACCAAACTGCAAACAAAGCAAAGGCAACAAGTTCTTTCCAAAAAGTACTACGATTAGATTCTAGTAACGAATACGCAAGAAAACAAGTGCAAAGCGCTAAATAAATAACAGAAGAGCAACTTAACGGTTGCTCTTTTTTTATAGATTTAATTGTGATAACGAAACTGCTAATAAAACTTTTAATTTGTTTTTTATTGATTACAAGTTGTAAGTCAATAAAAGAAGCTGATAATTCTAATGTTGTTGTTGGAACTGCAAGAAATGTAAAGTATGGTGCTATATTGTTTGATAATGATGAAGTTTATGCAATTTCAGCTTTACAAACCTGGGATAGCGTTTATTTAGACAAAAAAGTAAAACTAAAGGGAAATTTTGAGTTGAGAATTAGCGAGGATAAGGTCGAAATTAAAAATTTAGGTAAATTTCAAGCTCAAAGTTATCCTCGGTATTATCTTGTAAAAGATGCTACATGGGAATTGTATAATCCTGATGACGAGAATTTGTAATCTATGCAATTTATCAATAGTGTATTGCTTTAAACAATTTGAGCATTTCTTTTTTATGAATACTTTTTAGGATAACTATCGTATCTTTACAAAAAAAATAAAAAATGACAACAGCAGAAACAATAGTTGAATCGTTACCTTTAATGGAGGCTTTTTATACCATTCAGGGAGAAGGTTTTTACACCGGTCACGCGGCGTATTTTATACGTTTGGCAGGATGCGATGTTGGTTGCCATTGGTGCGATGTTAAAGAAAGTTGGGATGAAAACCTACATCCTAAAGTTTTGGTAAGCGATATTGTTTCGCAAGCCGAAGAAAATGGAAAACTGGTTGTAATTACAGGCGGAGAACCGTTAATGTGGAATTTAGACCATCTTACCTCAAAATTAAAAGAAAAGGGTATTCAGACCAATATAGAAACATCCGGAGCTTATGAACTGTCTGGTTTTTGGGATTGGATCTGTTTGTCGCCAAAGAAAAAGAAACTGCCTACACAAAGTGTTTACGATGCTGCCAACGAACTAAAATGCATTATTTACAATCATCACGATTTTAAATTTGCCGAAGAACAGGCTGCCAGAGTAAACAAGAATGCCAAATTGTATTTGCAGGTAGAGTGGGGTAAGAAGGATGAAATGCTGCCTTTGGTTATTGATTATGTAAAAAATAATCCTAAATGGGCGATTTCTACACAAACTCATAAATATTTGGATATTCCTTAAAATATTTTAATTTTACCTTAAAAAAGTTATGAAGAAAGTAGTACTGTTCGTGTTTTTATTTGCAGCAGCAAACAGCTTTGCACAGGCGAATAAAGCTGATGTAATGAAGTTGGTTGAATTATCGGGTGAAGTAGCTGAATTCTACAATATTACCGATGAAATTTCTAAACAACTTTCTGTGAACAATCGTGAAAGTTTTAAGAAGGATATGGAACCTTTAATTGCGAAACAAAAAAAGAGCTTAATTGCTTATTATTCGCAAAACTTATCACAAAGCGAAGTAGAAAACCTGATTGAGTTTTACCAAACACCATTGGCAAAAAAATTCATGATGATCAAGCAAAATTATGCTACCGTTTTAAGCAATAAATCTGAAGATTTTAAAAGCGAAATACAAGGTATTATAATGAAATATATGATGTAAAAGAGAAGCAATTGCTTCTCTTTTTTTATTGTCTCAAAATTGCTTCTGAAGATATGAACGTTAAGTTTTTGAAAATTTTATTGACCACAGATTAGATGATTAAAAGGATTTTTAAATCTGTGAGAATCTGTGGAATTCGTTGTAAAAATATATTGATAATTTATTTTGTAATTCTAGCCAGATAATCAAAGTTAGATCCTTCTAAAATTAATTCGCACTTTAAATGTTGAGCCATACATGCATTTTGCAGCGTATTAAAATCTAAATAAAGCCAATTAAAAGGCTCTTCTTTTTCGCCTTTGTATGACACGTTAAACGTTAGCTCGCCATAATAATCGCCATAGATAGGAATCCATTTTCCACCGTCATCGTCTTCATCAAACATATAAATAATATCCGAACTATCAATTAAAATTTGTCCGTTATCTGTCAGTAAACTCTTTAATTTCGATAGGTATTGATCGATGTTTTTCAATCTGCCAAAAATTCCCGTACCATTCATTAAAAGTAAAATCGTATCGAATTTTTCCAAATCATCAACTTGTAAAATATCAATCTGCATAGTTTTTTCAACACCGCGAATTTTACAGGTTTCAATGGCATTTGCAGATATATCAATCGCTAAAACATTCAATTCTTTTTCCTGCAAATACAACGCATGACTTCCTGCACCACAACCTACATCCAGAATGTTTCCTTTTGCAAGCTTTAATGCCTTTTGCTCTAATTTAGGCATATCTTTAAATGATCGAAAAAGATAAGAAACGTCCATTTCATCGGCTTCGCTAATGTTTGTTTCGGTAATTAAATTTTCGGGCTGATTATTTTGTACATAATCCAGCATAGCTTTGCCAAAAAGATCTTTAAACATAATTTGATTATTTGTAATTTTGCATTTTAAAATTGCAATGGAACAGTATTTAAAACAATTGCCAAAGTTAGCAAAAGATAAGCATACAGAAAACAAGAAGTATTTTGATAAGCTAAAGAAAAAAACACCTAAAGATTTAGATTACAAGATGCAGCTTATTCATGACGATGTTTTTAAAAAGACCGATTGTTTAAAGTGTGCCAATTGCTGTAAAACTACCGGGCCTTTATTTACTTTGGCAGATATTGCGCGTGTTGCAAAGCGTTTGCGCCAAAAACCGCAACAGTTTATAAGCCAGTATTTACGTGTTGATGAGGATAACGATTATGTGCTGCAAAGTGTTCCGTGTACGTTTTTAGATCACGAAAATTACTGTATGATTTATGATGTTCGTCCGAAAGCCTGCAGAGAATTTCCACATACCGATAGAAAAAAGTTTCAGCAGATAAGTAATCTTACTTTAAAGAATGTTGAAATTTGTCCGGCTGCGTTTGCAGTTGTTGAAGAAATGAAAAAGAAAATGCCTTTGTAATAAAGGCATTTAAGTTTTATATGAAACTATGTTCGTTGTCTAAATAGTTCTTTAAGAAATTGTTCGCATCTTCTTCTGTATCAAAATTGTTTATAACGTATTCAACCAGATTTAAGATAAACTCTTTAAATCGTTCAAATAAGTCAACCACACGACCTAAAATACGAAGAAACCACTCATAAAGAGATTGAAAACGATCAATGATAGCAATTATAGCGTTTGTTGTATTCATAACAAATTACTTTTTTTAACTTTTAATCAAATATAATAAAAAACTTGTGATTTGTAAGGTTTGTAATGATAAATTGAAGTTAAAAATCGGTGTAAAGCAAGTACTTTTTACGTGTTTCTTTAAATTCTTCAATACCGGCTTTCCAGGTTGATCTGATTTCTTTTTCGGTTAAACCTTTTTCAATTTGTTTTTGCAGTTTATCGGTTCCGGCAAGTTTGATAAAAAAGTTATTAAAGAATTTTTCTTTGCTATCGGTATTTTTATAGGCTTTTAAAAGCCATTCTAACGATAAACCTTCAATTGTTTTATGAGTCGATAAATCTTCTCCAAAACATTTTACCCCATTGTGCACAGGATCTTTTGCACCTTCGTTAGGTTTTGGTGTAAAGGTAAAATCCATATTCTTTAAAAAGGGCGATCCGTAAATTTGAAATTGTTTTTCGGTTCCGCGACCCATACTTACATTGGTTCCTTCAAAAAAACATAAGCTGGTGTAGAGATTTATTGATGTATCGTTAGGTAAATTTGGCGATGGTTTTACAGGCAGTGAATACTGCATACTTTTATTATAATTTTTAACGGGAATGATTGTCAATTTAGCTTGAGCACCATTCTTCAGCCATTTTTCTCCGTTAATCATTTGGGCATATTCGCCAATGGTCATTCCATGTAAAACAAGAATAGGGTGCATGCCTACAAAACTTTTGTTTTTCATATCTAAAACAGGTCCGTCAACTGTTGCGCCTTTCGGATTTGGTCGATCCAAAACAATCACGGGAATATTATTTTCGGCACAAGCTTCCATTAAATAGTGTAACGACGAAATATAGGTGTAAAATCGCGCGCCTACATCCTGCAAATCAAAAATCATAACATCAATCCCGGCAAGCTGTTCTTTTGTCGGCTTTTTGTTGTTTCCATATAAAGAAATAATCGGCAAACCGGTTTTGGTATCTTTTCCGTCTTTAATCAGTTCACCGGCATCGGCAGTTCCGCGAAAACCATGTTCGGGTGCATAGATTTTTTTTAGGTTGATTTTGTTCTGAATTAAAAAATCAACCAAGTGCATTTGTTTTCGTTTATATGCCCTTTGGTGGGATAACATTCCATCATCGGGAAGCATATACATCGAATCAATTATAACGGTTCCTGTTTGATTAGTTAAAATGCCAATTTTTTTGTCTTTTATCAAAGGATGATAATTTAAGAAATCTTCCGCACCAACGAAAGCTTGTCCAACAGCTCTATGTTCTGCATATTGCGCATTAGAAACAAAACTTAACCCTGTAAATACTGTTACAAAGAGAAATAAAAATGTATTTTTGGAGTGAATTATAGATTTCATAGGTTTGAATTTATCTTATTTTATAGCTAAACGTTTAGCAACTTCTAAAAAGTATAAAAATAGTGTTTCTGCGCCAATTATAAAAATTGCCATTGCTGCGGTTGCTATCAGCGTTGTTATGATGCTGGTTTCTATTGCAACGGGCATGGGTTTGCAGCAAAAAATACGCGATAAAATTACATCGTTCAACGGGCATGTGGTGATATCTAATTTCGATAATAATCAGTCCGAAGTTACTTTAGAGCCTATTTCTACCCAACAGAATTTCTATCCGAAGTTTTCAGAAGTGCCCGAAGTTACTGCGGTGCATCCGTTTGCTACAAAAGCCGGAGTTGTTAGAACCGATAAATCGTTTGAAGGAATTGTTTTTAAAGGAGTCGATAAAAATTACCAGTGGAATTACCTGGAAGATTATTTGGTTGAAGGAAAATTACCGGAATATAAAACGGAAGGAATGACCAATGAAGTGATTGTTTCGGGCTATTTAGCCAACCGTTTAGAACTGAAAGTAGGCGATAAGCTGGATACTTATTTTTTGAAGAACGATGGTGAAGGCTTGCCAAACGTGCGCGCTTTTACCATTTCGGGAATTTATGATTCGGGTTTTCCACAGTTCGATGAAACTTTTGTAATTGGCGATTTAAAGCATATTCAACGTTTAAACAAGTGGGAAAAAGATGAAGTTGGCGGTTTTGAAATTTTTGTGAACGATTTTACAAAGATTGATTCCATTGCAGATAAAGTTTACGGTCATATTCCATCAACCTTAAACAGTGAACCCATAACAACCAAATACTATAATATTTTTGATTGGTTAAAGGTTTTCGATTTAAATATTTACATCATTGTCGGGTTAATGATTTTAGTTGCCGTTATCAATATGATTGTTGCTTTGCTGGTGCTTATTTTAGAACGAACGCAGATGATCGGTATTTTAAGAGCTTTGGGAGCAAGTAATTGGAGCATCCGTAAAATTTTTGTTTACAACGCAACGTATATCGTTTTAGTCGGATTATTAATCGGTAACGCAATAGGTTTGGGTTTGTTGTTGATACAAAAGTATTTCGGAATTATTACGTTAGATCCTACACAATATTACGTAAAAGTAGCACCTGTGTATATTTCGCCTGTTTATATCATTTTAATAAATGTAGCTTTGGTAGTTTTAAGTTATTTAATTATGCTGATACCATCAATTCTTATAACCAAAATTTCTCCAGTAAAATCGATTAAGTTTCAGTAATACGAATAAGATTATTTCGGAATTAATCAGGTTTTAATTCAAAGTATTGAATTTGTCAAACGAAATATATCAAGCTTAAATTATACTTATTTATCAATGTCAAGCTGAACTTGATTCAGCTTCCCATCTGATATAATGCGATTCCGTGTCAAGCACGGAATGACAAGCGTTGTAAAATAAATTGAATGATTCTAATTATAAAATTAGTAACTATAATCAAATCAAAAAATAATAAACAACAAAAAAGTCGCTACTAGAGCGACTTTTCTTATTTTGTAATGATATCAATCTTAAATAAACAAGTGTACCAAATGATAAACGCCCATTGCAACTAATGCAGATACTGGTATTGTTAAAATCCAAGCCCATAATAATGATATGGTTACACCCCAGCGAACTGCTGATATACGTTTGGTAATACCAACACCAATAATAGATCCTGTAATGGTGTGTGTGGTAGAAACCGGTATTCCCATGTGTTCGGTAACATATAAAGCAACGGCTCCGGCTGTTTCTGCAGCAACACCTTCTAACGGAGTTACTTTTGTAATTTTAGATCCCATTGTTTTAACGATCTTCCAACCACCGCTCATGGTTCCTAAACCTATAAAAAGGAACGATGCTAAAGGAACCCAACCCCAATGGTCAACAAAATAACTAAAACGGTCAGCATTTTCAATCGCTCCATACGGGTTTAAATTATCAGGCAATCCCATGTGAAAACTAATAACAGCAGCACCAATAATACCCATTACTTTTTGGGCATCATTACCACCGTGACCTAAACTGAACAATGCAGAAGATACTAACTGCAAGCGTTTAAACCATTTTTCTGCACGGTGCGGATTTGCTTTTCTACAAATCCACATAATGGCAACGGTTATAAAGTAGGCAAGTATCATTCCCAATAAAGGGGCTCCGAAAATAAACAAAAAGATCGGTACAACCTTTGCGTAAACAATTACATCTTCTCCGTTAATATTCAAACCACCGGCATGTGCAATAGCAGCACCCATAAAACCACCAATTAAGGTGTGTGATGATGATGATGGTATTCCCAGTTTCCATGTTGCTAAATTCCAAAGAATAGCAGCAATTAATCCGGCAAAAATAACTTCGAGTGTAATAAATTGTTCGTTCACCGATTTGGCTATGGTGTTACCAATTTTAAATTCGCCAATAATATATAACGATATAAAGTAAGCGGCAAAGTTAAAAGCAGCAGCCCATAAAACCGCCTGAAACGGAGTTAAAACGCGTGTTGTTACAATGGTAGCAATAGAGTTTGCAGCATCGTGAAAACCGTTAATGTAATCGAAACCTAACGCTAAAACTATAATTACAAGTAATAGCCAGGCACCGCTAACATCAAGGTTTGCAAATAAGTCAAATAGTTCCATAAAAATTTATCTTCTAAAAAATTATGCGTATTTAACCGTAATTGTTTCAAGTACGTTTGCTACACGGCGACAGCTGTCGGTAGCCGTTTCTAAAGCATCCATTACTTCTTTATACTTGATAATTTCTATAATGTTTGTTTCATTTTCAAAGATATCGGCAACCGCTTTATCAAAAACTTTATCAGCCTTACGTTCTAAACGTAAAATAACTTTACAGCCTTCTGCAATTGCTTTAAGGTTTTTCATATCCTTTAAATCTAATAAACTTTGTGCAACCTGTGTACAAGCTTCCAAATTAGCTTCGGTAAGTTTGCGCAACGGTTTGGTAACTCGGTCTATTTGATATAAACGCATACGCGATGCAGCATCACTTAAATGATCGGCAATTTCGTCAACCGCAGTCATTAAGTTGTTTATATCTTCTCTATCAAAAGGGGTAATAAAGTTTCTTCCTAATTCTACACGTGTAGTTTGTGCAATCGCTTCTATTTCCGATTTTAAAACTTCTACTTCACGTAATAATTTTTCTCTGTCGTTAGCAGGTAAGTTTACCGCTTCGTGCAATGTTTCCGATAATAATTTAATTTTACCGGCAGCTTGTTCAAATAAAGGGTAAAACGTTTTATCCTTTGGAACTAAAAATTGAAAAATTGAATTTAATGACATGTGTTTAATAATTTTTTCGCACTGCGAAAGTAATATTCTAATGTTAACTTAATATTAAGTTTATGTTTTATTGTAAAATTTTTTCAAAAGCCGTTTCTCTAAATTAGCAGGAATATTTGTATTTTAGCAGAATTCAAAGAACTTAAACGAAATTTTATCGCGAAATGGATTTAAACTTCAATAAAAACGAAGATCATAATAAATTACTGTTATCAGAATTAAAACAAAGATTTGCCAAAGTTAAACTAGGCGGAGGCGAAAAAAGAATCGCAAAATTACACGAACAAGGAAAAATGACCGCTCGTGAGCGTATTGATTTTTTGTTTGATAAAGATTCTAAATCAATAGAAATTGGTGCTTTTGTTGGCGATGGTATGTATCAGGAACACGGCGGTTGTCCTTCTGGCGGCGTTGTGGTAAAAATCGGCTACGTTAACGGCAAACAGGTAATTGTTGTTGCGAATGATGCTACTGTGAAAGCCGGTGCGTGGTTCCCAATTACAGGAAAAAAGAATTTACGTGCACAGGAAATTGCCATTGAAAACCGCTTGCCGATTATTTATTTGGTTGATTCTGCCGGAGTTTATCTGCCAATGCAGGATGAAATTTTCCCGGATAAAGAAAACTTCGGACGTATTTTTCGTAACAATGCCATTATGTCATCTATGGGAATTACCCAGATTGCAGCTGTAATGGGTAGTTGTGTTGCGGGTGGAGCTTATTTGCCGATTATGAGTGATGAAGCGTTGATTGTTGATAAAACG
>JAVXSC010000068.1:343-12251 GCA_036643355.1 Myroides sp. | reverse complement strand
GAGTAAAAATACGCATAGGGTTTAAAGGACTCTTTTGTTTGGTCTTTTTCATTGCCTTGCGCAATTTTGCATTGGTAAGCTGTGAATTTCCTTCGAAATTAATTTTAGATATACGCACCTTGCTGCCTCTATCTATCGAAATAAGCAGATCGGCTGTTTTTTTATCGTCGTGTAACTTTCTTTCAACCGTAACTTTGGTGTTGTAAAAACCGTCTTTTCTGTATTTGTTGGTAAGATAGTTTTTAGTGGTTGAAATTAAGTTGTCGTTGATAATTTTACCTTCGGTAATCTTAATTTTTTTATCTTGTTTTCCTGCAGTTGTCTGTGTTGCCGGAACTGCCAGTTGCAAATCTTTTAAGATTTCTTCTTTTTTGGCTTTTTTAATACCGGTAATTTCCACATTTTTAAGACGTGGTAATTCGTTTAAGTAGATTTCAAGATTTAAAACATCACCTGCAACAGACGATTCGTAAACGTTGATATCGCTAAAATAGCCGGTTTTCCATAATTTTTTAATGGCATCGGAAATTTCTTCACCCGGAAGATTTATTACCTGACCTTTTTCTAAACCTGCATAGGTAAAGATAGTCAGTTCGTTAAAATGATAATTTCCTGTGACTTTAATGGCTCCCAAACGGTATTTGCGCGGCGCATTCGGGTCTGTTTCGGGAATCAATGTTTCTTGTGCAGCATCACTGTTACCGGTTTGTGTTGTTACCGGCTGCTCTTGTGCGTTTGCCGCAGCAAAGCTTACTAATAATGGAAAAAGGTATTTTAATTTTTTGCGATGCATTCCTTTAAAATTACTTATTGATTTGTTCACTTGTTTTACCATATCTACGTTCGCGGTTTTGATAGGTTTCTAACGCCTGGTGAAGGTGTTCGTTAGAAAAATCGGGCCATAAAACTTCGGTAAAATACAATTCTGCATAGGCTATCTGCCATAACATAAAATTGCTTATACGTTGTTCGCCGCTTGTTCTTATTAATAAGTCTACGTCTGGTAAATTATGGGTGTAAAGATGCTTATTAATAACCGATTCGTCAATAGCATCTATTGAAATTATATTATTTTTAACTTTGTTACACAGCTCTTTAGTGGCTTCAAGTAGTTCATTTCTAGAGCCGTAGCTTAATGCAAGCGAAAGTGTTAAACGCGTGTTGTTTTTGGTTTTTTCTAAAACTTCTGTTAATTCTTTGCGAACTGATGAAGGTAAAAGGTCTAAATTACCAATTGCGTTTAATTTTATGTTGTTTTCGTGAAGCGATTTTACTTCTTTTTTCAACGCTTTAACTAATAACTTCATCAACATGTCTACTTCGAATTTCGGACGATTCCAGTTTTCGGTAGAAAAAGCGTATAAAGTTAAATAGGGAATTCCCAAACGGGCACATTGTTCAACGGTACGCTTTACTGCTGTTGCACCGTTTTCGTGACCAATTGTTCTTAAAAAACCTTTTTGTTTTGCCCATCTGCCGTTACCATCCATGATAATAGCCAGATGTTGCGGTAGTTTTTCGGGAATAAGTGTAGTTTCTTTCATTTTATCTTGGGGCACAGTAACAAGGGTTTTTACCAAAGGTATACGAAATGTTTATACCTGAAAAAACATACCAGTCTTTAGAATTTGTATTACCAAACGCTACAATGTTTGTAGACGGATTTGCAGGATTGCTTCCGTCTAAATTGTCGGTAAAGGCATAACGTGCACCAACTTCGGCACTAATAACCAGTTTTTTGTTTATCAATGCTTTTAAGCCTAACGTTACCGGTATGGCAAGTGCGTATTCGGTGTCTTTTTCTATTTGTTTTGCGTACTCGTTAAAATACGATTCTTTGTACGATATTCCTGCAATACCTGTATGCACGTAAGGCGTAAAGGCAAACCAGTCGTTGTGAAGGTCAAATTCAAAAAAGTTGAATTCCAAACCCAGCATCAATTCGTTCAAATTATTTTTTGTTGAAAGATCGCGTGCTTGTCTTAAAGGCATATCAGAATCTGCATCTTTGCCCGATATAGGCATATAGGTGTAGTTTACACGCCATGAATGTCTTGCACTTTTGTTCCAACGGTATTGAAAACCATAACCCATATCAGTAGGATTTATGTATTTGGTAGATCCAATGTCACCAATATAATTAGTTGCGCCAACAGTTACCCCAAGTTCGTGTATCTGACTTTGAGCTGTTGTGCAAACACCTAAAATAGTTAATATGGTTAAAAGTTTTCTTTTCATTTTATGACTAATTTGCAAATATACTAATGTAAACGAATATATTTTATAATTATGATGTATTTTGTGAAATACTCTTTAATTTCTTTTGTCTTCTCCCCACAATAATTTACTGCGCAGGGTTCTTAAAAAAGTTACCGACGGAAATTCTACCATGTTTACCGTGTGGTTGGCTAACGATATTTCTATTTCCGAATCGTTGCTTATAGCTGCCGTTTCCGAATCTAACGATAATAAAAATTGCGCTTCGCGGCTGCTTACCTTCATTTTAATTTTACTGCGGTCGTTAATAATTAACGGTCGGGTAGTTAAATTATGCGGTGCAATTGGCGTTATTACCAAACAATTGCTGTCGGGTGTAATTATGGGGCCACCACAACTTAAATTGTATCCCGTGCTGCCTGTTGGTGTCGAAATAATGATTCCATCTGCCCAATAAGTTGCCAGGTATTCGTTGTTTATGTAGGCTTCCACCGTAATCATCGATGTGGAGTTTTTACGTGTCACGGTAATTTCGTTCAATGCAAAATTCACATTGAATTTAGAAGTAGCTTCATCGGGAGCATCCAACTGCAGCAACGTTCTGCGCGATAGTGTGTATTGGTTTGAAAACAAAAGCGGAATTAAAAAACCAATGGCTTCCTGCTGTACATTTGCCAAAAAACCCAATCTGCCTGCATTTACACCAATAATGGGAATGTTTTTACTTTTTACAAAATTTGCTGCACGCAACAAGGTTCCGTCACCGCCAATACTTACAAAAAATTTGGTGTCGTCGTCTATATCGGTATGTGATGAAAACGTATCGAATTCAGAATTCAAAACATTGTTTTCTACCAAAAGCTTGTAAAACTCTTTTTCAAAAATTACATTAGCATTGTGCGCTTTCAGGGCACGTACTAATTTTTCTATAATTTCTTTATAGTTGGGTTTGTAATTTTGAGCGTAAATAGCAAACTTCATACCTTGTTAAATGTTTAAAAATTTATCTAAATAAGCCGAACGGTCTTTTAATTCGTTTAAATAGGAATCCTGATTGTGTTCTGATATGATCTCATATCCAAAACGACGAAATGACTGAATTATTTCATTGATGTTTCCTGCCGATGCTTTTATGGTGATTTGTGCCGTCTGGTTTTTCATTTCAGATACAAAAATACCCAGCAGTTTACAGTTGTTGGTTTCTACAATCTGTGCAATTTCGCTGATGCTGTAATCCAGATAATGCTTTTGTACAACAACCGCCAAACCGGCATCTTTCATAAAAGGTGTACTGTTTAAAAATGGTAGAATATCTTCTTGAAAGTAGTATCCTACATATTTGTTGTTATCGGTTAAAACCGCCAATATATTACAGTCAAACTGTGCAAATTTCTCTAAAACTTCAAACCAGCTGGCATCTTTCCTAACAAAAAAAGGCTGCAGCGCATAACGGTAGTCACCAACGGTTTTACTTTCAGACGGCTGAATATCTAATGCGGCAATAGATCCTACATAAACATCCTGCTCCAACACCGGAAAATGACTGTATTGGTTGTCTTCTATAAATTCAGCAATGTCATTGAATTTAGTATCAAAAGTAAAAGGCTTTGGTTTGTGTTTAATCAGGTTTTGTATCGATTTCATAACGGTAAAATTCATTGCAAAATAATTAAAATAATCGGTTTTGTACCCAATTTACTTTGTATTTTTGTTGATAAATTAAATATAGAATGACAAAATTATCTGTAAATATCAATAAAATTGCCACATTGCGTAATGCGCGCGGTGGTAATGTTCCCGATTTGTTAAAGGTTGCTGTCGATGTTCAGCGTTTTGGTGCGCAGGGTGTTACGGTGCATCCGCGACCAGATGAACGACATGTGCGTTATCAGGATGCGCGTGATTTGGTGTCTGTGGTGCATACCGAATATAATATTGAAGGAAACCCGATGGATAATTTTATGAACCTTGTTTTAGAATGCAAACCTACGCAGGTTACCTTGGTGCCCGATGCTGTTGATGCCATTACATCGAACGCCGGTTGGGATACCGTAAAACATCAGGCATATTTAAAGGAAGTAATTGCCGAATTTAAACGCAACGGAATAAGGACTTCTATTTTTGTTGATCCGGTTTTAAGTATGATCGAAGGTGCAAAGGAAACAGGAACCGATCGTATTGAATTATATACCGAAGTTTTTGCACACCAGTACGGTTTAGGAAATTTAAAGGCAATTGAACCTTACACCAACGCTGCCGAATTTGCAAATAGTTTAAATTTAGGAATCAACGCCGGACACGATTTAAGTTTGGATAATATCGAATTTTTTAAACAGAATATTCCCGGTTTGTTAGAAGTTTCTATTGGTCACGCATTAATTTCCGAAGCTATTTATTTAGGTTTGGAAAATGTGGTGTGTCTGTACAATCAAAAATTACGATAATGAACAATTTATTATATGCCAAAATAGAAGGCTCGGGAAAACCATTACTTGTATTACATGGTTTTTTGGGAATGAGCGATAACTGGAAAACCTTGGGAGCAAAATATGCCGAAAGCGGTTTTGCTGCACATTTGTTGGATTTACGTAATCACGGACGAAGTTTTCATTCCGATACATTCAACTATCAGGCAATGGCAGATGATATTGTGGCATATTGCAAAGCAAATAATCTGGATAAAGTTGATGTTATCGGTCATTCAATGGGTGGGAAGGTTGCTATGTTTTTAGCGGTAACGTATCCCGAATTGGTTGATAAATTAATCGTCGCCGATATTTCTCCTAAATATTACACACCGCACCATCAGGATGTTATGGCAGCTTTAAATGCTGTTGATTTTTCAACAAACCCATCGCGTAACGAAGTTCAGGAAACCATTGAAAAACATGTAAACGAACCTGGCGTTGTGCAGTTTTTAATGAAAAACGTTTACCGAATAACTCCGCAACAGTTGGGTTTTCGTTTTAATCTGGATGCTTTTAATAACGATGAAGAAGCAATTGGCGAAGCATTGAAAGATACCGATGTTTTTAACGGATCGGTTTTGTTTTTACGCGGAAGTAATTCTAACTATATAACAGAAGATGATACGCATTTAATACAGAAACATTTTCCAAAAGCGGTAATTCAAACGGTTTCAAATGCGGGACATTGGTTGCATGCCGACAATCCAACCGAATTCTTTGATAAATCAATCGAATTTTTAAAATAATATGCGTGCATAATAATTAATTCTGTTCGTATTTAACAAATAATTAATAATTCTGTAATTTTCTTCAACGGTTTTTAAACTTTTGTAAAATGTCCTATATTTGGGATACTAACATAAATAAAAGTTTAGTTATGAAGAAAATTTTATCTATTTCTTTATTATCGCTCTTGGCTACCAACACATTTGCCGGCGGCTACCGCATTAGTATGCAGGGTCAGCGTCAGTTGGCAATGGGTCATACAGGTGTTGCGGTTATTGGTCAAAATGCCGAAAGTATGTTCTTTAACCCCGCGAGTGGTACTTTTTTAAAAAACAAATGGAGTTTTTCTGCAGGTGCCACAGCGTTGGTGTCTAACGTAAAGTTTCAAAATTCTATCTATAACTGGTCTAATTCCACAACAAATACGGGAACTCCGTTTTATTTCTACGGAAATTATCAGGCTACCGATCGTTTTTCTGTCGGTTTGGCTGTTTATACTCCGTACGGAAGTTCTGTAGAGTGGGACCGTGACTGGCCGGGATCGCACCTGGTTAACAACATCGATTTACAGGCAATATTCGTTCAACCTACCGTATCGTACAAAATTACCGATAACATCAGTGTGGGCGCCGGGTTGATTTATGTAAGCGGTGGCGTAACCTTCAACAGAAATCTTTCAAGAAGTATGGTAGATGAAAACGGAAATCGTTCTGATGTTACCATTGATGCTGCGGGTGTAAGTGCTTGGGGATACAACCTTGGGGTAACCGCACGCTTGGATGATTATGTTACTTTTGGTGTAAACTACCGTTCGCAAATCGATATGAAGGTTGAAGGTGGCGATGCGAAGTTCCATGATATGCCGAGCTTTTTGGGTGGAACATATACCAATGGAAAGTTTGATGCAACCATGCCGTTACCTGCCGAGTTGACAATTGGTTTCTCATACCAGATCAATAAAAAATGGTTGGCTGCTGTAGATTACAACCACACGTTCTGGAAAGCGTATGATAATTTGGTTATTGATTTTGATAATCCTGCAATCCCAACATCGGTAAATCCTCGTAACTATAAAAGCAGCGGAACAATGCGCGGAGGATTGCAATTTGCACCTTCTGAAAAATTCTCTGCACGTGTAGGTGGTTATTATGATATATCGCCGGTACAAGATGGATATTTCGCACCAGAAACACCTCGTAACGATGCTTTGGCAGGAACAGTAGGTTTCACTTATCAGGTTACGCCTAAATTCGGAATCGATTTTGCTGCAAGCGCATTACACTTTAAAGAAACCAAAAACTCGTACGATCATTATATAGAAGATGGTAATCATGTTTCTTTTGGTGGTGATTACCGCTCATCGGCATATTCTTTAGGTTTAGGTTTATCATACAACTTTTAATCGATCATTATGAAAAAATATCAATCTATACTTTTAGCAGCATGTGCAATTGGTTTTGCTGGCTGCGAACCAGATTTTGAAAACGAGGTTACAAACGAAACATACTCTAAAGGCGATGCCGATTTTACAACCTACGTTGCATTGGGAAATTCATTGACTTCGGGTTATATGGACGGAACCATTTATCGTTCGGGTCAGCAGTATTCGTTCCCTAATTTACTGGCAAAGCAGTTTGCTGTAGTTGGTGGCGGTGCGTTTTCACAACCATCGTTCAGTGACGATACCAATGATTTGGGAGGGTTATTATTAATGGGTCAGCAGGCAGCTGCAACCCGTTTAATCATTAACATGTCAACAGGTGGTCCGCAGAATTTAAAGGGCACACCAACCATTGAAATCAGTAACTTACAGGCTAAAGCTTATAATAATATGGGAGTTCCCGGAGCAAAATCGTTCCATTTACTGGCTCCGGGTTATGGTAATTTGGCTAATGTAGCTACAGGAAAAGCAAATCCTTACTTCGTACGTCATGCTACCAGCCCAAATACAACGGTTTTAAGCGATGCTATGAGTATGAATCCGACGTTTTTTACAAACTGGATTGGTTCTAACGACGTGTTGGCTTATGCTTTATCAGGTGGTGTGGGTGTAAATCAAGAAGGTAATATGGATCCTTCTACTTACGGAAGTAATGATATTACCGATCCGCAGGTTTTTGCAGCGGCATATACTACCATTGTAAATACCTTAACAAGCAAAGGCGCAAAAGGTGTGGTAGCAACCATACCAGATGTAACTTCTATACCACATTTTACAACAGTTCCTTACAATCCGTTAACGGTAGATGCTTTAGGTGGAGCAGCAACAGTTGATCAATTGAATACACAGTTGTTAGGTCCTTTAAAACAAATTCTTACAGCTTTAGGGCAAGGTAATCGTATTAATTCATTTTCTAAAACAGAAGGAAATGCCTTGTTGATTAAAGATGAAACATTAACCGATTTATCACAGCAAATTACGGCAGTTGCTTCGCAAAATCAGCAATTGGCTCCAATAGCTGGCTTATTAGGGCAATTGTACGGACAAGTACGTCATGCATCTCAAAACGATTTGTTTGTATTAGGTACAAGTTCGGTAATTGGAACCACATCAACTGCTCCAATTTTTGCAAATGTTCCATCACCTTACAAAGAATTATTCAGTAAAATAGGTGTAACTTTTGCTTTAGAAGATAAATATGTGTTGATCCCATCAGAACAAAGAGAAATCAAAACAGCAACAAAAGAATTCAATGACATCATCTGGGCTTCTGCACGTTCTAAAAAACTGGCTGTTGCAGATATGAATGCTATTATGGGATACTTAACAGGAGGTATTCGTTTAGGCGACGGACAATGGTATACGGAAGATTACTTTAAAGGTACGGAAAACATGAATAAAGTATTATTCTCTTTAGACGGTGTGCATCCTAATCCGCGTGGTTATGCATTTGTAGCTAACGAAATAGTTAAAGTAATCAACGAACATTACAAAGCACAGTTGCCAATGTTGGTTCCTGGTAACTATCCGGGTGTAACAATAAAAGCATCAAATTAAAATTATAAGCTATGAGAATTTTAATCAATTTAATTGTAACGGCAGTAATTGTTTATCTGCTGGCGAATTTTTTACCGGGTATCAGTGTCGATGGTTTTGGCTCATCAATAATAGTCGTGATTGTACTGGCATTGCTTAACTTTATAGTTAAACCAATATTGCAGTTAATATCCATTCCGGTAACCATATTAACATTAGGTTTGTTCCTTTTTGTTATTAACGCTTTAATAATAATGTTGTGCGGTTATATCGTTGGCGGCTTTCATGTAGAAGGCTTCTGGCCTGCACTGTTATTCAGTTTGGTTTTGTCTATTGTTCAGTCAATAGTAGGAGGGATAGGCAGCGAAGATTAATTTTACTAATAATTAATATTCAATTATTTAAAAATTTGATTGGCTTGTAAAAATAATGTATTTTTGCAAGCCAATTTTAGTTAGAAACAAAATTTACAATGAATATCACAAGAAATAATGTAGATGCGTTAAACGCAGTTATTACAATTGATTTAGCAAAAGAAGATTTTGCTGCGAACGTTGAAAAAGTTCTTAAAGATTACAGAAAAAACGCGAATATCCCGGGCTTCAGAAAAGGTCAGGTTCCTGCTGCATTGGTGAAAAAACAATACGGACAGGCAATTATGTTCGACGAAGTGAACAAATTGTTACAGGAAAGTTTAAGTAACTATTTAAACGAAGAAAAGTTGGATATTTTAGGAAATCCGCTTCCTGTTGCAAAAGATATCGATTGGGATGCTGATACATTAAGTTTTGATTTTGAATTAGGTTTAGCTCCGGAATTTACAGTTGATTTAGATGCTGCAAAAACAGCTGCAAAATATAAAATCGTTGCCGATGAAGCAATGGTAAACGAACAGGTTGAATACATTCAGAAACAATACGGAAAATTAATTTCTAAAGAAAAAGTTGAAGAAGGTGACGATATCCGCGTAAAAGTTTCTAACCAGGAAGAAGGTATCGAAAACGAAACAACTATCAATGTTGCAGATATCCGTACAAAAACAAATCAAAAGAAATTCATCGGTAAAAAAGTAAACGATGAGGTTACCATTTCTACAAAAGGTTTGTTTGAAGACGATCATAAACTAATGGACGTTTTAAAAGTAGAACACGATAGAATTCATGGATTGGATGTTGAAGTAACTTTTACAATCGAAGAAATTTCAACTAAAGAAAAAGCAGAATTAAACCAAGAGTTTTTCGATAAATTGTTTGGTGAAGGTAAAGTAACTTCAGAAGGCGAGTTAAAAACACGTATTAAAGAAGATGCCGAAAAACAATTCGCACAACAGGCAGATCAAAAATTCATGAACGATGCCGTTGAAGCATTGGTTGACAATACAAAATTCGATTTACCGAAAGAATTTTTAATTAAATGGTTGCAAACGGCAGGTGAAACAGAATTAACTGTAGAGCAGGCAGAAGAAGAATACACAAAATCAGAAAAAGGATTGCGTTACCAGTTAATCGAAGGTAGAATTATTACCGATAACGGTTTACAAATTACTTTTGACGAGATTAAAGACTACACTTCAGGTTTAATCAAAGACCAGATGGCACAGTTCGGTCAGTTAGAGCCGTCAGAAGACGATGTAACCAATATCGTATCGCGCGTTTTATCAAACCAAGAAGAAGTAAAACGTATTTCTGAACAATTGATGAACGATAAAATGATGAAATTGTTTACTGAAAAAGTAAGCGGAAGTGAAAAAGAAGTAACTTACAAAGATTTCGTTAAAGAGGTTTACGGAGAATAATTTTCTGCGAAAATTTAAGTATATTTGAGCGTCGAACGGTTTGTTTCGACGCTTGTTTTTTTATAACTTATAGAAAGTAAAAATATGAATTACGGAAAAGAATTTAAAAAATACGCTACAAAGCACCATAAGGTAAATAATATGTACTACGATAAAATCGTGGGCAGCATGACACCAACAGGCAGTATGACGCCTTACATTATCGAAGAACGCCCAATGAATATTGCGTCTATGGACGTTTTCTCGCGTTTAATGATGGATCGTATCATCTTCCTTGGATCAGGTGTAGATGATTATGTAGCAAACATTATTCAGGCGCAATTGCTGTTTTTAGAAAGTGTAGATGCTTCTAAAGACATCTCAATCTATATCAATTCTCCAGGCGGTAGCGTGTACGCAGGTTTGGGAATTTACGATACCATGCAGTTCGTTAAGCCCGATGTAGCTACAATCTGTACAGGTATGGCAGCATCAATGGGTGCGGTATTGTTATGTGCAGGTGCAGACGGTAAACGTTCGGCATTACCACATTCTCGCGTAATGATTCACCAACCGAGTGGAGGCGCACAGGGTGTTGCAACCGATATGGAAATCAACCTGAAGGAAATGTTGAAATTAAAAGAAGAATTATATCAGATCATTGCAAAACACTCTAAAAATCCGTACGATAAAGTGTATAAAGATTCAGAGCGCGACTATTGGATGCGTGCAGACGAAGCGAAGGAATACGGAATGATCGACGAAGTTTTAACAAGAGAATAATTATAATGAAGGAAGGATTTAACTGTTCTTTTTGCGGACGGCCAAAAGCCGAAACAAATATTTTAATTGCCGGTGTAGATGCGCATATTTGCGATCACTGTGTTGAACAGGCACACGGCATTGTAATAGAAGAATTAAAATCGCAAAACGAATCAGGATTGTCAGATGATGTTTTATTAAGAAAACCTCAAGAAATCAGGGCGTTTTTAGATCAATACGTAATTGGTCAGGATCAAACCAAAAAAGTACTTTCGGTAGCGGTTTACAACCATTACAAGCGTTTGTTACAGGTTGATTTAAAGAACGATGTTGAAATAGAAAAAAGTAACATTATTGTGGTAGGGCAAACCGGAACCGGTAAAACGCTGGTTGCAAAAACCATTGCCCGCATGTTAAACGTACCGTTGGCTATTGTTGATGCCACTGTTTTAACCGAAGCAGGTTATGTGGGTGAAGACGTAGAAGGTATTTTAACCAAATTGTTACAGGCTGCAGATTATGATGTGGATAAAGCACAACGCGGTATTATTTTTATCGATGAAATTGATAAAATTGCCCGTAAAAGCGATAATCCATCTATAACCCGCGATGTAAGTGGCGAAGGTGTACAGCAGGCGTTGTTGAAGCTTCTAGAAGGTTCTGTTGTGAATGTTCCGCCAAAAGGAGGAAGAAAACATCCGGATCAGAAATTTATCGAAGTAAACACGCAGGATATTTTGTTTATTGCAGGTGGTGCTTTTGACGGTATCGAACGAATCATAACCAAACGTTTGAACTTTCATGCTGTTGGTTTCGGATCTTCTAAAGAAAACGAAAAAGCAGATAAAAGTAACCTGTTGCAATACATTATACCTAAAGATTTAAAAGATTTTGGATTGATTCCCGAAATCATAGGTCGTTTACCGGTATTAACACACATGGATCCGTTAGATCGCGATACGTTGCGTTCTATCTTAACCGAGC
>JAVXSC010000068.1:0-333 GCA_036643355.1 Myroides sp. | reverse complement strand
GTTCGAAATGGATGGTGTTGCTTTAACGTTTACCGAAGATGCACTTTGGTACATTGTAGACAAAGCATTGGAATATAAATTAGGTGCACGCGGATTACGTTCGTTATGCGAAGCAGTTTTAACCGATCCTATGTACGACCTTCCGGGTTCTGATACAACAGAATTCGAAATTGACAGAGATTTCGTTAAACACGCTTTAGATAAAAACTTAATGAAGCACTTGGCGTTAACCGTTTAAATACACAAACCCTTTCGTAAGAAAGGGTTTTGTTTTTATAAAAGATTTTTACATCCAGTTTGTCATTCCGACGAAGGAGGAATCTCATCACAGGC